>JBEHXI010000385.1:0-4753 GCA_048498775.1 Actinomycetota bacterium
GCGGGCCGTGCTCAGCGCGCGCTGTCGAAGTTGATCGCGCTGTAGGCGCGCAGCTTGGACAGCCGGTGGGTGGAGTCGATCTGCCGGATCGTGCCGGACTTGGAGCGCATCACCAGCGAGGACGTGGTGGCCGTCTCGGC
The DNA here is from genome assembly GCA_048498775.1 of Actinomycetota bacterium. Lineage (GTDB taxonomy): Bacteria > Actinomycetota > Actinomycetes > Streptomycetales > Streptomycetaceae > JBEHXI01. The sequence goes on from JBEHXI010000385.1 coordinate 141, forward strand.
GCGGTACCGCACCCCGCGCAGCAGTTCGCCGTCGGTGATGCCGGTGGCGACGAAGAAGACGTTCTCCCCGCTGACCAGGTCGTCGGTGAGCAGCACCCGGTCCAGGTCGTGGCCGGCGTCCAGGGCCCGCTGCCGCTCCGCGTCGTCCTTGGGCCACAGCCGGCCCTGGAACGTGCCGCCCAGGCACTTGATCGCGCAGGCGGCGATCACGCCCTCCGGGGTGCCGCCGATGCCCAGCAGCAGGTCCACGCCGGTGTTCTCGCGCACCGCCATGACCGCGCCGGCCACGTCGCCGTCGGCGATGAACTTGATCCGGGCGCCGGCCTCCCGGATCTCCCGGACCAGTCCGTCGTGGCGCGGCCGGTCCAGCACGACGACGGTGACGTCCTCCGGCGCGCTGTTCTTGGCCTTGGCGACCCGGCGGATGTTGACCGCGACCGGTGCGGTGATGTCGACGAACTCGGCGGCCTCGGGGCCCGCGACCAGCTTGTCCATGTAGAAGACGGCGGACGGGTCGAACATGCTGCCCCGCTCGGCGACGGCGAGGACCGAGACGGCGTTGGGCATGCCCTTGGCGGTCAGCGTGGTGCCGTCCACCGGGTCCACGGCCACGTCGCACTCCGGGCCGGTGCCGTCGCCGACGCGCTCTCCGTTGAAGAGCATCGGCGCCTCGTCCTTCTCGCCCTCGCCGATGACGACGACGCCGTTCATCGACACGGTGTGCACGAGCGTGCGCATGGCGTTGACCGCCGCGCCGTCCGCGCCGTTCTTGTCGCCGCGGCCGACCCAGCGGCCGGCGGCCATGGCGGCGGCCTCCGTCACGCGCACCAGTTCGAGTGCCAGGTTGCGGTCGGGGGCCTCGGGGCTGACCTCGAGCTGGGAGGGCAGGTTGTGCTCGGTCATCGGAGCGCACCTTTCTGTACGGCGACGGCCGGTTGAGGAGGGTGCTGTGACTTTATCGGCCGAGTTCCAGTCTGAGCAGGGTGCCCGTCACATGAGCACTTTAACTGCATCGTCCCCGACGCGTAACGCCGCGCCGGGACCCCCGGAGCGGGACGGTCCGGGGCATGAGGGACGATGGGACCCGTGGCAGGTATGCGTGGCAGGCAGACGGTGCGGGACATGGTGCTGTCCCTTGCGGTGATCGGCGTCATGGCCGGGGTGATCTACTACTTCACCCCGCACGGCGGGGCGGACCCGGTCCGGCCGGTCAGCTACACCGTCGAACTCGGGCAGGCGCGCCGCGCCGCGCCCTACCCGGTGGCCGCGCCGGCCGGGCTGCCCGCCGGATGGCGCGCCACCTCGGTGCGGTACGACGGCTCGGACCCCGCGCACGCCCACTGGCACCTCGGCTTCATCGACCCGGAGAACCAGTACGCGGCCGTGGAGCAGAGCAACGGCGACCCCGCGAGCTTCATCGGCGAGGCCACGCAGTCCTCGCACCGCACCGGTACCCAGGCCGTCGCCGGGCAGACCTGGGACCGCTACGACGGCGGCCGGTACCGGGCCCTGGCGCGCCGGCAGGGCAAGGCCACCACGCTGGTGACCGGCACCGCCCCCTACGACCAGCTCGCGCAGCTCGCCGCCGCCCTCAGGACGTCCTGACGACACCCCGGGGCGGCGGCCCGCCCGGCTCCGCGGCGCCTCAGACGGTGGTGACGACCTCGTCGTACTCCAGGCGCGGGGCGCGCGGCCGGTAGGCGTCCTCGGCCGGCCGGCCGATGTTGACCACGGCCAGCACCGAGTGCTCGCCGTCGGCGAAGAACTCCTTGTCGATGCCGGCGGCGTCGAAGCCGGTCATCGGCCCGGCGGCCAGTCCCGCGGCGCGCAGGCCCACGATGAAGTAGCCCATCTGGAGAAGCGCGTTGAACCGGGCCGACTGCTCACGCACCGGACGCTGCGCGAAGAAGGCGTCCTTGGCCTGCGGGAAGTGCGGGACCAGCCGCGGCAGCTCCTCGTGGAACTCGTTGTCGGCGGCGAGGACCGCGGTCAGCGGCGCCGCCAGGGTCTTGGCCTGGTTGCCCTCGGACATGTGCCGCACCAGGCGCTCGCGGGCCTCGGGGGAGCGGACCAGGACGACGCGCAGCGGCTGCTGGTTGAACGCGGTGGGCGCGTACTTGACCAGGTCGTAGACGGCCCTGACCTGCTCGTCGGTGACCGGCTCGGCGGTGAAGGCGTGCGCGGTGTGCGCCTCGCGGAACAGCAGATCCTGGGTGGCGGCGTCGATGGCGAGGGACATGGCAATCCTCGGGTCGCGGACGGATCGCGCGCGGCGGCGCGACGGACTACCCGAGCAACTTGTCTGAAAGTTCAAGAATTCCGCGGTGCGGACGTGATCCACGCCACCCCGGGCCTATCCGGCGGCGTCCGCCTCGTCCGCCGCGCCCGCGAGTTTTGCGTGTTCAGCGTCCCCGTCGCCTTCGGCGCCCCCCGCCAGCGCCGCGTCCAGCCGCGCCCGGGCGCCCTCCAGCCAGCGGCGGCACACCCGGGCCAGCTCCTCGCCGCGCTCCCACAGCGCGAGGGACTCCTCCAGCGTCGAGCCGCCGGCCTCCAGGCGCCGCACGACGTCCACCAGCTCGTCGCGCGCCTGCTCGTACCCCAGCGTGTCCTGGTCTGCCATGGTCCCCAGCCTATGGCCTGCCACTGTCACGACGGCCCCGCGCCGGTGACGCGCACCGAGAACTCGCCCTCGGCGACCCGGGCGCGCAGCTTCTCGTCCTCGGCCACCTCGCTCGCCGCGCGCACCACCGCGCCGTCCTCCCGCTGGAGCACCGCGTAGCCGCGCCGCAGCGTCGCCGCGGGGGAGAGGGCCACCACCCGGGCCCGGGTGTGCTCCAGCTCGCCGTCCGCCCGGTCCAGCAGATGCCGCAGCGTGCGCCGGGAGCGGTCCAGCAGCGCCGCGACCTGCTCCTCGCGCTCCTCGACCATCCGGTGCGGGTGCGCCATCGACGGCCGGCTCACCGCAGCGGCCAGCCCCCGCTCCTCGCGGTCCAGCAGATGCGTGACGCAGCGCAGCGCCCGCTCGCACAGCTGCCGGATGCGCGCCTGCTCCTCGCCCACGTCCGGAACGACCTTCTTGGCCGCGTCGGTGGGCGTGGACGCCCGCAGGTCGGCCACCAGGTCCAGCAGCGGCGAATCCGGCTCGTGCCCGATCGCCGAGACCACCGGCGTGACGCACTCCGCGACCGCGCGCACCAGCTGCTCGTCGGAGAACGGCAGCAGGTCCTCCACGCTGCCGCCGCCACGCGCCACGATGATCACATCGACCCGCGGGTGGGCGTCCAGCTCCCGCACCGCCCGGATCACCTGCGGGACCGCGTGCGCACCCTGCACCGCGACGTTGCGCACCTCGAAGCGGACCGCGGGCCAGCGCAGCCGGGCGTTCTCCAGCACGTCGTGCTCGGCCGCCGAGGCCCGCCCGCAGACCAGGCCGATCAGCTGCGGCAGGAACGGCAGCGGCCGCTTGCGCTCCGGGGCGAACAGCCCCTCGGCCGCCAGCGCCCGCTTCAGCCGCTCCAGGCGCGCCAGCAGCTCGCCCATCCCGACCAGCCGGATCTCCGCCGCCCGCAGCGAGAGCTGGCCGCGCGGCGCGTACCACTCCGGCTTGGCGTACACCACCACCCGGGCGCCCTCGGTCACCGCGTCGGCCACCGCGTCGAAGACGGCCCGGAAGCAGGTGACGCTGATCGAAACATCACGGGAGGGATCGCGCAGCGTCAGGAAGACCACGCCGTTGCCGGGCCGCCGGGACACCTGGGTGATCTGCCCCTCGACCCAGACCGCGCCGAGCCGGTCGATCCAGCCCCCGATCAGCCGTGAGACCTCCCCGACGGGGATCGGGGCGTCCGCGGTCGTGCTGAGTGCCATACGCCGAGGCTATCGGTCCCCACCGACAGGGCGGGCCCCTGCTTTCGGGCCAACCCGGTCGAACCGGGGTGAGAGCGCGTGTGTCATGCCTGGTTCGTCCCGTTCCCGCACCTACCGTGGACCGTGTGGATCACCCGAGCACCAGCACCCAGCGCCAGGCGGGCCAGACGGGCGGCCGGCCGCGCCTGCCGCACCCGGCCCAGGCCGCCCGCCCGCACCCCCGCCCCCGTACCGCGGCGGCACGCGCCGGTGCGGCGCCGGCGGGCGCGACGGCCACCGGGGCGGCGCGCGGGCGGTCCCTGGCGGCGGCCGCGCCGGCCGTACTGGCCGTGCTGCGGCGCCTGGCCCGCCCCGGGCACCGGCTCACCGGTCTGGGCACCGCCGTCGTCACCACCGCGATCAGCCTGTTCGGCTGCGCCGCCGACACGCTGCTGTTCGGCGGGCCCGGCGTCTTCTTCGGGCTGGTCTTCACCCTGGCCGCCGCCGCGGGCGCGCAGTGGGTACGCGTCGGCGACCTGGCCGCGGCCCCGATCAGCGCGCCCATCGCCTTCGCGGCGGCGCTCGCCCTGACCGGCGGCAGCGGAGGCGGCTTCCTGGGTCACCTGATGGGGACGGTCACCGGGCTCGCCGAGCACGCCGGCTGGCTGTACTTCGGCACCCTCACCTCGGTGGCCATCGTCCTGGTGCGGCGGACCGCCCACCGCCGGGCCGGCCGGCGATAGGCGGTCCGGCGGGGCTCACCGGGG
>JBEHXI010000386.1:0-4752 GCA_048498775.1 Actinomycetota bacterium
GGAAGGGCCCGGACAGCGGTGGGTCCGGACAGCGGAAGGCGGCGGCGCGGCCGCTGCCGCACCGCCGCCGGGGGACCGATCAGTATCTGACGGCCGTGGAGACGCTGCCGTGCGCCTCGGCACTGGTGACGTGCCAGTTGTCCGGTATCGCGATCAGCAGCGCCGCCAGGGCGGCCAGGGTCGCGGCGGCGCCCGCCGCCACCACCGTGCGGATCCGTTTCATGTGTGCTCCCGTTGGTGTCGTGTGAACTGGTCAGGGCGCTGAACGGCAAGAGCCGGCCACGGCGCCCCCTCCGCGCCGTGGCCGGCTTGTCCGGCCATGCCCGTTCGAACTCTTCTCAGGGCTGGTGCCAGTTGTCGGGCGTGATGACGCCGCCGCCGTCGCTGTCCTTCTCCTCCTCGGGCGTGTCCTCCGCGTCGACCGGTCCGGTCGACTGCGGCGGGACGAGCGGCGCCGGGACGAGCGGCGCCGGCGGTTCGACCGGGGCCGCCGTGTCGGCGGCCGGAGTGACGGGCATCGTGCCGACCGCGGTCCACGCGGTGCGAGCCAGTGGTTCGTCGGTGAGTTCAGGCTCCGGAGCGTTCATGGTCATGCGCGATCTCCCGTCGCTGTATGAGGCTTCCCCCGGGCCCGCCTGGTCACGACCCCCGTACGCCACCAGGCGGGCAGCTCGTTGTGATGGAATCCTGGCAGCGCCCGATAAGCAACCGATAAACGCCTGTCACAGGCGGGAGTTCACACCGCGACGGCCGGAGCGGAAGGCTCTCCGAGCAGCCGCCGGACCTCGGCGGACTCCTGCCGGCCGAGGGAGTCGAAGACCCGCAGGGCGTCACGCCAGCAGGCGCGCGCCCGGTCGGCCTGCCCGATTCCGTCCAGGGCCTGCCCGAGCACGGTCAGCGCGGAGGCCTGGTGGTACTGGCTGCCGTTCTGGTTGAGGACGACCAGCGCCTGGTCGGCGTGCGAGGCGGCCTGCCGGTCCCGTCCGATGCCGAGGTGCACCTCGGCCATCCGGTAGAGGGTCAGCCCCTCCCACAGCTCCTGGCGCGCCTCGCGGAACTTCTCCAGCGCCTCGCCGAAGCGCATCAGCGCCTCGTCGTGCCGTCCGGTCTCGGCCAGCGTGATGGCCAGCGCGTACAGCCCGTTGCCGAGCCGGAACCCGGCACCCAGCCGGCGGTAGATGGCCACCGCCAGCTCGGCCGCGGAGATCGCGGCGTCCGCGTCGCCCAGCGACGTCCGGCTGCGCGAGAGGTTGCTGAGCGCGGCTGCCTCGCCGTGCTGGTTGCCGTCGGCCCGGAAGGCGTCCAGCGCCTGCTGGTAGTAGTGCGCCGCGTCCTCGTAGCGGTGGGCGTAACCGGCCAGCACCCCGCGCAGGTTGGGCGCGTAACTGCAGGTCAGCGGGTCTTGGGCGAGCACGCCCAGCTCCAGGGCCCGTTCCGCCTCGGCGTCGGCCTGATCGAAGCGGGTGTTGGGCCAGCCGTAGACCCGGCCCTGCAGGACCCGGGCCCGCCCCTCGATGAGCGGTTCGCCGCAGGCGCTCGCCGCGCCGCACAGGGCGCGCACCGCCTGGTCGTACTGGCGGGCGTAGATCCCGGACTCCAGCAGGTCCTGGGTGACGAACAGCAGGTCGACGGCGAGCCGCAGGGCGGTGGCGCTGCCGTCGGAGGCGGCCTGCTGGACGGCCGCCAGCAGGCAGGCGGCCTCGCTGAACAGCCACTCCAGCGCGGAGCGGCGGGTGGCGAAGGCCAGCCCGGTGCGGTGCGGCGTGACCAGGTGGTCCAGGGCGCGGTCGGCGGGGTTCTCCAGTGCGTAGGCGCCGGCGGCGCTGGCGAGGTAGAAGTCGAGCAGCCTGGTGAGGGCGGCGGCGCGGGCCTCGGCCGTCTCGTCGCGCCCGGCGCAGTCGCGGGCGTACAGCCGCAGCAGGTCGTGGTAGCGGTAGCGGGCGGGCGCGGCGGACTCCAGCAGGCTGGTGTCGACCAGGGTCTCCAGCAGCTGCTCGGCGTCGTACGGGTCCAGGTCGAGGACCGCGGCGGCCGCCTCCAGGGAGATGTCGGGGCCGTCGGGCAGGGCCAGTAGCCGGAAGGCGCGGGCCTGTTCGGGGGCGAGCTGGCCGTAGCCGAGCTCGAAGGTGGCCTTGACTGCCAGGTCGCCGGCGCGCAGCTCGTCCAGCAGGCGGCGCTCGTCGGCGAGCCGCCGGGCCAGGAAGGAGACCGTCCAGGTGCGGCGGGCGGCGAGCCGGGCGGCGGCGATGCGGATGGCCAGCGGCAGGAAGCCGCAGGCGGCGACCACGTCCAGGGCCGCCTGCCGTTCCGCCATCACCCGCTCGCGGCCGACGATCCGGGTGAACAGCTGGAGTGCTTCCTCCGGGCTCATCACGTCCAGGTCGACCAGGTGGGCACCGGCCAGGTCGACCATGCGGGCCCGGCTGGTGATCAGTGCCGCGCTCCCGGGCGTGCCCGGCAGCAGCGGCCGCACCTGGGCCGCGTCGCGGGCGTTGTCCAGCAGGGCGAGGACGCGGCGGCCGTCGAGCACCGAGCGGTACAGCGCGGCCCGGTCCTCCAGACCGTCCGGGACGGCCGCCTCCGGGACGCCCAGGGCGTTCAGGAAGGAGGCGAGGACGGCCTCGGGGTCCGCCGGCCGGGCGTCCTGGCCCTGGAGGTCCACGTACAGCTGGCCGTCCGGGAAGGACTGCCGGGCGGCGTGCGCGACGTGCACGGCGAGCGTGGTCTTGCCGACGCCGCCGATGCCCGCCACCGCGGACAGCGCCATGACCCCCGTGTCGGCCTCGGCCAGCTCCTTGACCAGCTCGCTGACGAACGCGTCCCGGCCGGTGAAGTCGGTGACGGCGGCGGGCAGTTGCGCGGGGCGCACCGGCGCAGGGGCCCCGGCGCCCGGCTCCTCCGCGGCGGGCGGGGCCGCCAGGTCCGGATCGGCCTGGAGGATGCGCTGGTGCAGGCCGGTGAGCTCAGGGCACGGATCGACGCCGAGTTCGTCGGCGAGCAGGCGGCGGGTGTCGGCGAACACGCCCAGCGCCTCGGCCTGCCGCCCGCCGCGGTACAGCGCCAGCATCAGCAGCCCGCGCAGCCGTTCCCGCAGCGGGTACTCGGTGGACAGCGCGGTCAGCTCGGAGACCAGCTCACCATGGCGGCCGAGGTCGAGGTCGAGATCGAGACGGGTTTCCAGCAGGGTCAGCCGCCACTCGGCGAGCCGGGTGCGCTGGGTCTCGGCGTGCGGGCCGGGCAGGCCGGCGAGCGGTTCGCCGTCCCACAGGTCCAGGGCGGCGCACAGCAGTTCGCGGGCGCGGGCCGGATCCCCGCCCGCGCGGGCCTTCTCGGCCTCGGCGGCGTGGGCGCGGGCGGTGGAGATGTCCAGGGCGTCCGGGGCGATCCGCAGCGCGTAGCCGCCGGACTCGGAGACCAGCGCGTCGGCGCCGAGGACCTTGCGCAGCCGGAACGCGTACGTCCGCAGCGCGGCGAGCGCGCTGTCCGGAGGCTCCTCGCCCCACAGCGCGTCGATCAGCTCGTCGGCGGTCGCGGTGCGGCCGTCGCGCAGCAGGAGGGCGGCCAGCAGGGCGCGCTGTTGCGGAGAGCCCGGGGGCAGCGGCTTGCCGTCACGCCACGCCCGCACCGGCCCGAGCAGCGCGAAGCGCAGTCCCGGTACCGTTCCGAGTTCCATCACAGACCCCAATTCCGAGCGTTTCCAACCATCTCGAGGTGGCCGTATATCGATCGTTCATCGCGAGCCGGGACCATCGTCAGACGTGATGTGTGCAGCCGCGTGACGGTCAGTTTGCCTTGTCCTACCGGGCGCGGTCACGTCCTGACGGATGGTTGTACGCCAAACCGCCCGATGTGATCGGAATTTGATGTTCCGGCTGTGGCGCAGTGGGGGAAAGGTGACGAAGCTGTCATGTGCACATGGTGTAGGTCATCCGGGCATCCGGTGGCGGGCCGGTGGAGCGGTCGTCAGGAGCCGGCGCACGCCACGATGAGCGCGGTGCTGACGCCTGGCCGGATGTTGCGGATGCGGGCCGCCGAACGACCCTGCGCGGTCCCGTACGGGGCACTGCCCGGAGCGCCCTTCGCGGCCACGGTCACCTGCTGCTACGCGGAACTCGACCGGCGGGCGCGGGCGGTCGCGGCCCGGCTCGGCGGCGCCCTGCCGCCCGGCAGCCGCGTCCTGCTGGCCTACCGCCAGGGCCCGGACCTGGCGGGCGCCCTCTACGGCTGCCTGTACGCGGGGATGGTGGCCGTCCCCTGCCTGCTCGACCAGGACGGCCAGGGGGCGGACGAGATAGCCGTGGCCGTCGAGCGGGTGACGCCGGCGGCCGTGCTCACCTCCGCCGACGGCTGGTCCGCGCTGCCGGTGGACCGGGACCGCGTCCCGGTGCTGGAGGCCGACGGCGAACTGGTCGGCGGGCGCCCGGTGTGGGCGCTGGCCGACCGCTGGCGGCCGGTCGGCATACTGCGCCAGGCCGACGCGTACCGCCGCTATGTGCCCGGCGCGACGGGGGACCCGGCGGGCGGCCGGATGGAGCCGCCTTTCAGCCACGGCGATCTCCTCACCGTCCTCCAGGAGTTGCAGGAGGCCGCGCGGCTCGGCGCAGGCGAGGAGGAATTGGGCTGGATCGCATCGGTCCATGGCCTGGACGACGCGGTGTGGCGGCTGTTGCTGCCGGTGCACGAGGGGCGCACCGTCTGGGAGGCGCGCCGGCCCTGCGACCGGGGGCCGGGCCGCGGACCGGGCTCGGGATC
>JBEHXI010000387.1:0-4747 GCA_048498775.1 Actinomycetota bacterium
CGACGCCAGCAGCGCGGTCCGCGTCCCGTGCGCGTGCACCACATCGGCCTGGGCGCACAGGAAGCGCAGCGCCGTCACGGCGGCGGCGTCCGTGCGCGGCCCGGGCCGCGCCATGCCGCGCACCGACGCCAGCCGGGCGCCGGTGCCGCGCAGCCCGTACGCCGCGACGGCCGCGGGCGGGGCGCAGACCGTCACCTCCACACCACGCGCCACCAGCCCTTCCGCGAGCGAGCGGACCTGGGCCCCAGCGGTCCCGCCCAGCACCTGGACCGCATGCAGCGGTCCACGCGCTGGGAGGCGAGTGCTGCTCACGCCTGGCTGGCTCCCCATTCGGCGAATCGGCGGTGGACGGAAGGTGAGGTGGAACGCGGGCTGGAACGTGCGGCAACGGGGACGGAAGGACGAACCACGGACGGCGGAGACGCTGACGTGCGAGGCGCGGGCCGGTGCGGCGTCCGGGAAGCGGGACACACCATCCAGGATGCCAGCCGGGCCCGGTGACGCGACGGGCTCGCGCCCCCGCCCGGGCCTTCACACCACCCGCAGACCACCCGTACGAGTGACCCTCTGGACCGATTGTGCGGGTCCGCATGCCACGATAGACGCCAACGGCCCGTGCACGGCGGAGTACTTGCGGTAACCGCGCCACACGGCTCAAACCTTACCGGCACCCCGGCCGCCGAACCGCCCACCGGGCCGGCGGTGCTCCGGGTCACAGCCGGCGCGGCGCCCGCTCACCGGGCCGCCCGCGCCGCCTCCAGCAACTCCTCGGCATGCGCCCGGGCGGTGTCGGAGTCCGCCAACCCGGCCAGCATCCGCGACAGTTCACGGATCCTCGCCTCGCCCTCCAGCACCGTCACCCCGCTGCGCGTCACCGCGCCGTCGCTGGTCTTCTCCACCAGCAACTGCCGGTCGGCGAACGCCGCCACCTGCGGCAGATGGGTGACCACGATGACCTGTGCGGTCCTGGCCAGCCGGGCCAGCCGCCGGCCGACCTCCACCGCCGCCTTGCCGCCGACGCCGGCGTCGACCTCGTCGAACAGATAGGTCGGGACCGGGTCGGACCCGGCGAAGACCACCTCCACCGCCAGCATCACCCGGGACAGCTCACCACCCGAGGCGCCCTTGGCGATGGGACGGGCCGGAGCCCCCGGATGCGGAGCCAGTTCCAGCTCCACCTCGTCCACCCCGTGCGGCCCGAACGCCAGCCAGCGGCCGTCCACCTCCAGGCCGTCCGCGTCCTCGGTCTGACGGATCGCCACCGTGATACGCGCGTGCGGCATGGCGAGTTCGGCCAGCTCAGCGGTGACCGCGGCCGCGAAGCGCGTCGCCGCGTCGGCCCGCGCCCGGCTCACCTCACCGGCGAGGACGCCCAGTTCGGCACGGAGCGCGTCACGTTCCGCGGCCAGCTCACCGATCCGGTCGTCGTCGCCCTCCAACTCCGCCAGCCGGGCCGCGCCGTGCTCCGCCCACGCCAGCACCGCGGTGATGTCGTCACCGTACTTCCGGGTCAGCTGCGCCAGCGCCGCGCGCCGCTCCTCCACCGCGGCCAGCCGCAGCGGATCGGCGTCCAGGTTGTCCGCGTACCCGGCCAGCTCCCCGGCCACGTCCGCCACCAGGATGCCGATCTCGCCCAACCGCTCGGCCAGGCCCGCCAGCACCGGATCGTGCGCCCGTACCGCCTCCAGCGCCCGGCTCGCACCGGCGACCAGCGTGGCCGCGTCCACGCCCTCCGGATCCTCCGGGTTCCCGGCCAGCGCGGTGTGCGCGATCGCGGCGGCCGAGGCCAGCGCCTCCGCGTGCCCCAGCCGCTCCGCCTCGGCGGCCAGCTCCGTGTCCTCCCCGGGCCGCGGCTCGGCCGCCGCGATCTCCTCCAGGCCGAACCGCAGCAGATCCGCCTCCGCCGCCCGCTCCCGCGCCAGCGTCGTCAGCTCGTCCAGCTCCGCGGAGACCTCCCGCAACCGCCGGTAGGCCGCACCGTACTTCTCCAGCGGACCGGCCACCGCGTCACCCGCGTACCGGTCCAGCGCCTCACGCTGCCGCGCCGGACGCAGCAGCCCCTGCTGGTCGGTCTGCCCGTGCACCGCGACCAGGTCGTCGGCCAGCTCCCCGAGGAGAGCGGCGGGCACCGAACGGCCCCCGACATACGCCCGCGACCGCCCCTCGGCGGAGATGGTCCGGCCGATCAGCAACGCCCCGTCGTCCAGCTCGGCACCGGCCTCCTCGGCCCGCACCGCCGCCCGCGAGTCCGGCTTGACGGTGATCCGCCCCTCGACGACCGCGTTCTTGGCCCCTATCCGCACCAAGCCCGCGTCGGCCCGCCCGCCGAGCAGCAGCCCCAGGCTGGTGACGACCATGGTCTTGCCCGCACCCGTCTCACCGGTCACCGCGGTGAAACCGGGCGACAGCTCGACCACGGCGTCATCGATGACGCCGAGGGCTCGTATCCGCATCTCCTCCAGCACGCCCAAGACGATACGAGGTTCCGGGCCACTCGTGCGACGGACCCCGGCGGGGTTCACCGTGGCGCGCCGCGCCAGCCCGCCACCGGCAGGGCGAACTTCGCCACCAGCCGGTCGGTGAACGACGCGTGGTGCAGCCGCGCCAGCCGTACCGGAACCGCCCCGCGCCGCACCTCCACCCTGGCCCCCGCCGGCAGCGGCACGGTGCGCCGTCCGTCACACCACAACACCCCGTGCGGTGTCTTCGGCTGCACCTCCACCGCCAGCACCGACCGCGGCGAGGCCACCAGCGGCCGTGCGAACAGCGCGTGCGCGCTGATCGGGACCATCAGCAGCGCCTCCACCTCCGGCCAGACCACCGGCCCGCCCGCCGAGAACGCGTACGCCGTCGAACCGGTCGGCGTCGCACACACCACACCGTCCCCGCCGAAGCCCGACACCGGGCGGCCGTCCACCTCCGTGACGACCTCCAGCATCCGCTCGCGCGCCGCCTTCTCCACCGACGCCTCGTTCAGCGCCCAGTCGGTGTGCACCACGTTGCCGTCCTCACGCACCAGGACGTCCAGCGTCATGCGCTCCTCGACCTCGTACGCCTGCGTCACCACCCGGTCCACGACCTTGTCCAGGTCGTCGCGCTCCGCCTCGGCGAGGAACCCGACCCGCCCCAGGTTGACGCCCAGCATCGGCACCCCGGAGCGGCGGGCGAACTCCGCACCGCGCAGCAGCGTCCCGTCACCGCCGAGCACCACCAGCAGTTCGCAGCCCTCGACCGCGTCCGGCACATGCGGCACCACGTCCACGGCCGCCGGCAGGGGCAGGTCCAGCGCCTCCTCCTGGAGGATGCGCACCCCTATCCCGCAGCGCAGCAGGCCCTGCACCACCCGCTCGGCGCTGCGCACCGCGGCCGGGCGGCCGGTGTGCGCCAGCAGGAAGACGGTGCGCTCTCGGGACGTACTCGATCCGGTCAACGGGGCCCCTCCGCTACGGCACGGTCCACGGCGGCCGGGTCCGGTTCCGGCGCACCGGCGCGCAGCCACAGAAAGTACTCGACGTTACCCGACGGGCCCGGCAACGGACTGGCCACCACCCCGGCGGTGCCGAGCCCCAGGCCGGCGGCCTGCTCGGCCACCTGCCGCACGGCCTCGGCCCGCAGCTGCGGGCTGCGCACCACCCCGCCGCTGCCCAGCCGCTCCCGGCCCACCTCGAACTGCGGTTTGACCATCAGCACCAGGTCGGCGTCGGGCGCCGCGCAGCGCACCAGCGCCGGCAGCACCAGGCCGAGCGGGATGAAGGACAGGTCCCCCACCACCAGCTCGACCGGCTCGCCGCCGATCTGCTCGACGGTCAGCTCGCGCACGTTGGTGCGGTCCCGCACCACCACCCGCGGATCCTGCTGCAACGACCACGCCAGCTGCCCGTAGCCGACGTCCACGGCGACCACTCGCGCGGCACCGGCCCGCAGCAGCACATCGGTGAAGCCGCCGGTGGACGCCCCGGCGTCCAGGCAGCGCCGCCCCTCCACCCGCAGCCCCAGCGGCACGAACGCCTCCAGCGCGCCCGCCAGCTTGTGCCCGCCGCGCGAGACGTAGTCCGGATCGCCCGCGTCCTCGGCGACCACCAGCGCGGCGCTGGTCTCCACCTGGGTGGCGGACTTGGTCGCGGTGCCGCCGCCGACCGTCACCCGCCCGGCGGCGATCAACTGGGCCGCGTGCTCGCGGGAGCGCGCGAGCCCGCGGCGTACCAGCTCCGCGTCCAGTCGGCGTCGTGCCACGTACCGTTCAGCTCCTGTCGTCTTCCAGCGCCCGGTGCCCGCGCGGGACCGGTACGGGGGGTACGGGTCCGGGCGGGCCGGAGCGGTCCGGCCGGGAGTCCAGCGCGGTCAGCGCGTCCCGCAACCCCCGGTGCACATCTTCGTACACTTCCAGGTGGTCCGCCGTGGGCAGGTGGTCGGCATCACCCAGCCGTTCCAGCAGGGCGTCGATCCGGGCGTCGCCGGTGGGCTCGACAGACACCCCGAGCGGGGCGGGGCCCGCGGGCTCCAGGGATTCCGCGGGGTCGGCGGGGTCCGCCGGCTCGGCAGGCTCGGCAGACTCCGGGTGCCCTGAGTGCCCTGAGTGCCCTGAGTGCCCCGGGTGCTCCGCGGTGCCGGGGGCCGGCTCACCGGCCGCGACGCTCACCGCGCTCCCCTCACTCATCGGCGGAGCCCGTCCGGCCGCCGTTCGCGGACGCCTGCGCGGCCGGGCCCTGCTCCGGGCTGGGGGCGGTCTTCTTCGCGGGGGTCTTCT
>JBEHXI010000388.1:0-4744 GCA_048498775.1 Actinomycetota bacterium
TCCTTTCGTCGGACGGGGTTCCGGCGCACTGCGCGGGATCGGCGTCGCGCGGCGACTCCCGTACGGACCTGGGGGGATGACGGGACCGGCCCGGCGGCTCGCGAACAGGCGGCCCTCGGGCGCCGCCGAAGGTATCGGCGGCGATCACCGCTCACAAGACCGTTTTCACGCCGAAGCCCCAAGCGCGCCCGCACCGGATCACCCGATCCGCATCTGCGGACGTCATGGCCGGGATCTCCCGGTATCTGCGGCAGCATCCCCCATGGATCCCTCGCAGGCGCGGCACTATGATCGGCGCATGCACACCTACCGGATCTCAGAGGCCGCCGCGCTGATGGGCGTCAGCGACGACACACTGCGGCGCTGGGTCGACAGCGGCCGGCTGCGTGCGGAGCGCGACGAACAGGGCCGCCGGATCATCCCGGGTCCGGAGCTCGCGGAGTTCGCCCGCGAGCTGAACCGCACCGAGCGGGCCGCCACCGGCTCCTCGGCACGCAACCGCTTCTCCGGCATCGTCACCGAGGTGATCCTCGGCGATGTGTCGGCGCAGGTGGAGATCCAGGCCGGCCGGTTCCGGGTGGTGTCCATGATCAGCCGGGAGTCGGCCGAGGAGTTGCGGCTGGAACCCGGGGTCCCGGCGGTGGCCGTGATCAAGTCGACCAACGTCGTCGTCGAAAAGGCCTGACCGGCCGGAAACCAGCGCGTCGTCGAAAAGGCCCGAGCGGCCAGAAGGAGACAGCCCCGTGACGACCCCGTCCGCACGCCGCCGTACGCCCTTGGCGGCGGCCGCCGGAGCCCTCGCCGTCCTGCTGGCCGCGAGCGCCTGCTCCTCGTCCTCGTCGTCCGAGTCGTCCTCGTCGTCCGAGTCGTCCTCCACCGCCCCCAGCTCATCCGGGAAGCTGTCGGGCACCGTGACCGTCTTCGCCGCCGCCTCCCTGAAGGACAGCTTCACCGCGCTGGGCCGGCAGTTCGAGGCCGCGCACCCCGGCACCAAGGTCAGCTTCGACTTCGGCGGCAGCGACGCCCTCGCGGCCAGCATCACCTCCGGCGCCCCGGCCGACGTGTTCGCCTCCGCCAGCCAGGCGACGATGAAGACCGTCACGGACGCGAAGGACACCGCGACCACCCCGGTGGCGTTCGTCCGCAACCGGCTGGAGATCGCCACGCTCCCCGGCAACCCCAAGGGGATCCACAGCCTCAAGGACCTGACCGCGCCCGGCCTGAAGGTGGCGCTGTGCGCGAAGACGGTGCCGTGCGGCGCGGCCGCCCAGAAGGCGCTCGGCGCGGCGGGGCTGAAACTCACCCCGGTCAGCTACGAGCAGGACGTCAAGAGCGCGCTGACGAAGGTGGAGTTGAAGGAGGTCGACGCCTCCGTCGTCTACACCACGGACGTGAAGGCGGCGGGCGGCAAGGTCGACGGCGTGCCGTTCCCCGAGTCCGCCGGGGCGGTCAACACCTACCCGATCGCGCTGCTCAAGGACGCGCCCAACGCGGCGGCGGCCAAGGCCTTCATCGCCCTGGTCGAGTCGGCCGAGGGGCGGAAGGTGCTCGGCCAGGCGGGATTCCTCACGCCGTGACCAGCCTGTCCGGTGCCGAGCCGGCCCCGCTGCCGGAGGACGTCCGGCAGCGGCCGGTCCGGCGCCGCGGCCGCGCCCCGCTGCCGCTGCTGCTGCCCGCGCTGCTCGGCCTCGTCTTCCTGCTGCTGCCGCTGATCGCGCTGCTGGTCAGGGCCCCCTGGCACAGCCTGCCGCAGGAGCTGACCAGCACCGGGGTGTGGCAGGCGCTGCGCCTGTCGCTGGTCAGCGCCACCGCGGCCACCGCCGTCGCCCTGGTGCTGGGGGTGCCGCTGGCCTGGCTGCTGGCCCGCACCGCCTTCCCCGGGCGCCGCCTGGTGCGGGCGCTGGTCATGCTGCCGCTGGTGCTGCCGCCGGTGGTCGGCGGTGTGGCGCTGCTGCTGGCGCTCGGCCGCAACGGCATCGCCGGGCGGTGGCTGGACGACGCCTTCGGCATCACCCTGCCGTTCACCACGGCGGGGGTGGTCGTGGCGGAGGCGTTCGTGGCCATGCCGTTCCTCGTCATCACCGTCGAGGGCACCCTGCGGGCGGCCGATCCGCGCTACGAGGAGGCCGCCGCCACACTGGGCGCGTCGCGTTTCACGGCCTTCCGCCGGGTCACGCTGCCGCTGATCGCCCCCGGTGTCGCGGCCGGTGCGGTGCTGGCGTGGGCCCGGGCGCTGGGCGAGTTCGGCGCCACCATCACCTTCGCGGGCAGCTTCCCCGGCCGTACGCAGACGATGCCGCTGGCCGTCTACCTCGCCCTGCAGGACGATCCGGCCGCCGCCATCGCGCTGAGCCTGGTCCTGCTCGCGGTGTCCGTCGCGGTCCTGGCCGGGCTGCGCGACCGCTGGATGGCCGCCTCGTGACCGCCACGGCCGCCACCCCGGCGCAGGGGCTGGACGCCCGCCTGGTCGTGGAGCGCGGCGCCTTCCGTCTCGATGTGCCGCTGTCCGCCGCGCCCGGCGAGGTCATCGCCCTGCTGGGGCCCAACGGGGCCGGGAAGACCACCGCGTTGCGCGCCCTGGCCGGCCTCACCCCGCTCACCGGCGGCCATCTGCGGCTGGACGGCACCGAGCTGGACCGCACCCCGCCCGAGGCCCGCCCGGTCGGCGTCGTCTTCCAGGACTATCTGCTCTTCCCGCACCTCAGCGCCCTGGACAACGTGGCCTTCGGCCCGCGCTGCCACGGCATGCCCAAGGCCCGGGCCCGCGCCCTGGCCGCCGAACTCCTCCAGCGCATGGGCCTGGCGGACCACGCCGCCGCCAGACCGCGCCATCTGTCGGGCGGGCAGGCGCAGCGCGTCGCCCTGGCCCGCGCGCTGGCCACCCGGCCCCGGCTGCTCCTCCTCGACGAGCCGCTGGCCGCGCTGGACGCCCGCACCCGGCTGGAGGTGCGCACCGAACTCAGGCGCCAGCTGGCCGCTTTCGAGGCCGTCGCCGTCCTGGTCACCCATGATCCGCTGGACGCCATGGTGCTCGCCGACCGGCTCGTCGTCGTCGAGGACGGCCGGGCCGTCCAGGACGGCACCCCGGCCGAGATCGCCCGCCGGCCCCGCACCGACTACATCGCCCACCTGGTCGGGCTCAACCTCTACCGGGGCAAGGCCGACGGCCACGCCGTGCGCCTCGACGCCGGGCCCACGATCACCACCAGCGAGGATCTCACCGGCCCGGTCTTCGTCGCCTTCCCGCCCAGCGCCGTCACGCTGCACCGCGACCGCCCGGCCGGCGCCAGCGCCCGCAACGTGTGGCCCGTGGAGGTGGCCGGTCTTGAGTCGCACGGCGACCAGATCCGCGCGGACCTGACCGGCGAACTCCGCCTCGCCGCGGACCTGACCACCGCGTCCGCCGCCGAACTGGGCCTCCACCCGGGCGCCGCGGTCTGGGCCACCGTCAAGGCGACCCAGACGCACGCGTATCCGGCCTGACCCGGCTCCCGGCGACGCCGTCGGCCTACTCGAAGCCGAACCCGGGCGGCGGCGGTCCCGGCCGGAACAGCCCGGCCGGGACGGTGGCGGCCAGCACCCCGTAACCGGCCGGGTCGAGGTGGAGGTGGTCGCCGCTGTCGAGGGCCGCCCGCAGCCGGGTGGGCTGTTCCGGGTCGCGGACCGCCCGGTCGAAGTCGATCACGGCGTCGAAGCGGCCGCTGGTGCGGATCCACCGGTTGACGGTCTGCCGGGCGGCCTCCCGGTAGCCGGCCGGGTCGTCGTAGAGGGTGTTGCCGCCGAACGGGGTCAGCGTGGCGCCGTAGACCCGGATGCCCTGCGCGTGCGCCCGGACGATGATCTGCTGGTAGGCGGCGACCACGTCGGCGGCGGCCTGCCGTTGGGCGGCCTGGGTGGCGTCGGCGGTGCCGATGTCGTTGACGCCCTCGAACACCACCAGCCACGCGGCTCCGCTCTGCGCCAGCACGTCGCGGTCCAGACGGGCCAGGGCGTTCGGGCCCAGGCCGTCGTTGAGCAGGCGGTTCCCGCCGGCCGCCTCGTTGACGATCGCCGGGGCGGGCGGGCCCGGGCGGGCCTGGAGGCGGGCCAGCAACTGGTCCGGCCAGCGGTCGTTGCCGTTGGTCGTGGACCCCCGGCCGTCGGTGAGGGAGTCCCCCAGCATGACGGCGGCCTCCGTGGCGGCCGGCGCCCACACCTCGACGCCGCTGAGGAAGTACCAGTGGTCGACGGGGGTCGCCCCGGCCAGGTCCGGGTCACCGACGTGGTCACCGGCGAGCAGATAGGACGTCGTGCGGGAGCCCGGGTGCGAGGTGATGTCGTCGGACGCCTGGCCGTCGGCCAGGTAGACCGTCACGGTGAGGTTGGCGCCGGGCCCGGCCGGGATGTCCAGGGGATCGGACACCTCCTGCGCTCCGGTCGGGACGGTCACGGAGCGCGCGCCGCCGAACGTCACCGCCCGGGAGGTGCCCGCCTGGATGGCGCTGACCCCGGCCCGCCCGCCGGCCGGGAGCGCCACGGAGACCGCGGTGATGGGCAGTGCCGCGCCCCCGAAGGCGTTGGAGAACCGCAGTCTGAGGTGCTGCCCGCCGGTGGAGAGGTGGACGGTCTGCCGCACGGTGCTGTCCGCGAGGACCCGGCCGGGCCGGGTGAACGGCGCGGGCGGCAGGTTGGCGGGCTCGGTCAGCTGGGGCATGGCCGTCCAGGTGTCCACCCAGTGCCCGGTGAGCCGCTCGGCGTGCGCCGC
>JBEHXI010000389.1:0-4744 GCA_048498775.1 Actinomycetota bacterium
ACGGTGCGCCTGCGCCAGCGCCCACAACCTGTCCTCGTCGGCCTCCGGCCAGTCCCCACCCGCCAGCTTCGCCACCCACCGCAGACCGGACGGCAACATCACGCTCATCGGCCGGGGTCACCGGCCTTCGGGCGGCGCCGGGCGGCCGGCCGGCGCGGGCGATGGCGAGGAGGAGGCCATACCGGGACCGTAGGTCGGCCCGGTGACCGCCCCTCAAGGGAACGACCAATGCTCCGTGAACTGCCCGGGGCGGCCCGGCGTCAGCGGTGGCGGGCCCGCAGCGCGTCCGCCTCGACGATCTGCGCCACCGGCGCGGAGGAGCTGAGGAACAGCACCTGGCACTCCGGCGGCAGCCGCTCCAGGAGGTCGGTCACCGGCATGACCCGGTGCGCGGGAAGTCGGCCCGCGTCCAGCTCCGGTGCGACGGAGAAGACCGGCACCGCCGGGGTGCCGTCGGGCGCCTCGGTCACCGCCGGGCGGCCGTCCTCCGTGACGCACACGGCCAGTTCGGCCTCCGTCAGGGCTTCGACGAGCGACTCCTCCGGCGCGTATCCGGTGGCGACCGACTGCGCGGCGGCGTCCGCGGGACCCACCGGGCGGGCCCAGCCCAGCGCGTCGGGTGACGGGCGGTAGGCGGTGTTCCGCTGCCACTCGACGATCTCGCCGTGGTCGTCACTGCGCCACCGGCCCAGCACGGCCCAGGCCGGGGGCTCCGCACCGTCCGCAGCCCGCCAGTGCCGGTCGACGACGGAGAGCCAGTGGTCGGGGGCGACCCTGGCCGCGGCGACGAAGTCCTCCGGCGGGACCCGGAATCCGGGCTCGCCCCTCAGTGCCCCGGAGAAGCCGTTGGTGCCGGGTTCGGGTGTCGTGTCGCTCACGGGGTGTCCTCACGGTCCGCTTCGTCGCCGGGCTTGCTCTCCGGCCGCCGCCCGGTGACACGCCAGGCGCCCGGAGTTCCGGCCCCCGGTTCCGGCCGGAGGTGGATCTCCAGGGGGCCGGACGGGTCGTCCGCCACCAGGTCGACCGTTCCGCCATAGCTCCAGGCGGGACGGCCCGTGCGGTCCGAGTACGCCTGCGGCAGCCGCCGTTGCGGTGCGCCGAGACCGGACACCAGGAAGACCAGCGGAACACCGAGCCGCAGGTCCCGCAGCGCCGGGCTGAGTTCCAGCAGCGTCAGGAACTCCCGGGGCCGCACCGGGACGGCACCCAGCAGGGGAAGGCGCAGCACGGGCCGGCCGGCCGGGTCCGTGTCCGTCCACACGATGTGCGGGTCCACGGGCGCGGCCGGCTCCCACCAGGGCGCGACGGCACTACTGGCGGTCCCGTCCGCGCCGGTCAGGTGGACGCGGTCGGTGCGCACCCCGCCGGGTGCCGGCCTGCCGCTCCAGTTGACGCCCTGGATCTCGCCGTCGCGGCCCAGCAGGACCGCCGTGGCGTACGCCCCGCTGCGCTTCAGGTGGAGCGCGCCGAGCACATCGCGGTCGCCCGCGTCCAGGCCCTCCGCGTGCGCCGCCGCCGCCAGCACCGCGAGCGCCCGCCACTGCCGCACATCCCAGCGGTCGGTGTCCGCCAGGTGGAGCACCGCGCGGCCGAACGTCTCACGCTGCTCCGGCGGTATATCGCCGAGCGTCCGGGCGGCCTGTGCGCCGGCCCACAGCACCCGCGCCATGTCCTGGTCGCGCACCGGCGCGCCGGAGGACAGCCCCAGCACCATCCGGGCCGTGTCCTGGCCCCCGCTCATCCCCGCGAGAGCGACGCGCAGATACGGGTCCTCCAGGGCGGCGCCGAGCCGCGCGTCCGGTTCCTGCCGGATCCGCTGCCACGCGTCGCCCAGCACCTTGGCGTAGGCGGCCTTGTCCGGTACGGCCTGGTCGGTGTACTTCCGGGCGAGGAACGTCCACATGTCCCAGCGGAACGGGGTGAAGCGGCCCAGCGCGGGATCGTTCGCCCGCAGTCGCTCCAGGGCGCCGGCGCCCTGGAGGGCCCGCTGGTACGCCTGCCCCGGCGCCTCCTCGATCTCGGTGCCGAACGCCATGCGCAGCGCCCGCACCAGCCTGAGCGCCACCCCCCGGATCTCTCCCGGTGAGGTGCCGGCCGCCGCGTCCAGGCCCGCGATCCGCGCCAGGGCGTCAAGATCCTCCCCCTGGGGCTCGGGGCGGAAGGTGACCATGCGCCCCTCCTCGCCGTGGCGCGGGCTGGTCATGGCGACATCGCCGAGGACGAAACCCCTCGGCCCGGTCGGGGCGGTGAAGATCCGCCCGCTGGCGTTCGCGGCGTGCTGCGGGAGCGGCACGTCCGCCAGCGGATCGTCCGCGTGCGGGGGCGGCCCGGCGGCGAAGGGCTCCTGGTCCCGGGGCGCGGGGGTCGCGGACCAGCAGACCGTCAGCATCCCGGTGTACTCCGGGGGAAGTTCGGCCAGTTCGCGCAGCCCGCCGATGTACCGTCCGCCGTCCTCGGCGCTCAGCCACAGCGTCCTGCCGCGGGCGACCAGGCCCAATCTGCCGGGGAATCCGTGGGCGGCGAAGTGGTAGACCATCGGATCCGGCCGGTCCACCAACTCCACACGGCTGATCCGCAGGCGGTCGCCGACCTGGACGGTGTGCATGACCGTGTCCTGTTCCGGGTAGTGCCTGAAGCCCTCCTCCTTGCCGCGCAGGCGGTCGTCGTCCGCTATCGAGATGCGGCCGAGCCGCCGGCCGTCCCCGGAGACCAGGGGCTGGGTGTAGACGTCGCTGTCCCGGAAGCGGGTGCCGTCCAGGGCCGTCCACTCGCGGTCCCGGAACGGCTCCGGATCGTCCACGGGGTCGAAGGGCACCCAGTCGCCGTACGGCAGCGCCGGGTCCGTGTCGATCACGGCGGGGTAGTGCTCGCCGGTGTCCGGGTCCTGGACCAGGCCGCCCTCGCGGCTGGGCGCCCACACCCGGCGGCCGAGGCGGCTCGCCAGGGTGCGCAGCAGGTCCAGGTAGCCGCTGCCCGCGAACGGCACGGCCAGCACCAGCGGGGTGCTCGCCGGCAGCCCGTCGAGATCGGGAGCCAGCCTCTCCGCCAGCGCCTCGGCGTCCAACTCGCCGGAGTCCGCCGGGCGGACGCCGGTGTGGTCGCCCTCCGACCACAGGACGTACGCCGACTCACCCCACGGGGCGTCCCGCTCGCTTCCCTCGGCCAGCGTCAACCGCCCGCCGTCGTACCGCTGGTACCGCCGCACCCGGCCGGGCCGCACCACCCAGACCGCCTCACGGGTCCAGTTGCGGCCGCTCGCCGTTCCGGAGTCGTCGGCCATCGCGGTGTGCGGCGACAGCAGCGGGTCCTCCGCCAGGGGTGCCGAACGCGCCGGCTGGGCCGGCTGGGCCGACTGGACCGGCTGCCCGGTGTCCTGGCGGACCGGACGCCCGGTCTGCTCCTGCTCCGGGGCCGGGCGCCGCAACGTGCCCGGGCCTGCGAACATGTCCGCCTGGGAGCGGTCCGGCACGGCGTCGAGCGGATCGCCCGCCGTCTCGTCCACGGCCTGCCCGTCATGCCGCTCGACTTCCGGTTCTTCGGCGGCGGCGTCGAGTTCGTCGGGCGAGAAACCGTCGTCCGGCCCGTGGCCGTCCCCCGTCGTGGGACGGATGGTGCGGTCGGAGTCGTCCGACGCGGCGTCCGACAGCGAGTCGTCGGATCCGTGGTCGGAGACCAGGCTCGGAGGACGCACGGTGTCCGTGTCGGAGACGTCGTCCGCGAGTTGCAAGAGCGGGTCGCCCTCCTCCTCCAGGTACTCGTGGTCGTAGGTCTCGCGCAGCCACTCCCGGGTGCGCCGGTCGGCGACGTTCCCGAACGGGTGATGGATCCGCCGCTGGAACTCCTCCTCCGCCTCGGCGGCCTCGTTCTCGTCGCGGCCGGCTGCCACGAGACGCCTCAGCTCGGCGGCGGCGTTCGTCGCCGGTACCCGGTTGAAGAACCGCCGGCTCGGATACGTGTGGGTGCCGCCGGGGCCGGCCGGGGCGGGCCGCTGCGGATAGCGCACCACCGTGCCGTCGGGGTGCCGGACCGTCCAGAACGTCCCCGGAGCCAGGTGGTACAGCCCGGGTCCGCCGTCCGGGCCGGGCGTCACCGCCACGTTCCCCCCGGACCCGCTGAAGTAGTGGTACCTGACCCCCTCCCCCGGCTCGACCGGCAGCGCGGCGATGCTGTCGCCGTCCATCTCCCGTTCCGGGGCGCAGGCCAGCATCACCACATCGGTGACCTCGCTCCCGACGCGTCGCGCGACGTCCCGCGCGGCCCGGCCGCGGTCCTCCAGCGTGGCACCGTGACCCGCGGCGAAGTAGGCCCGGCTCCCGTCGGCGATCGGGACCGGCATCACCTGGTATCCGCCGTCCTCCTGCCACGCCACCACCTGGCGGATCTCCGGCAGCCTCCGGTACACCGGCGTCCGCAGCCGCAGCCCGGAGCCCTCGAAGTACAGCTCGGCGAACGGCCGGCCGTCCGCCGTCCGCAGACGGGTGGGCTCGGGCGCCCCGACGCGCCAGCCGGGGGCGGGCCCGGCCGCCGCCGCCTCACCGGCCCCGGCGAGGCCCTGGATCTGCTCCTCGCTGAGGGTCGTCCACTCCCGCAGCAACCGCTCGACGGGATCACCGCCGGTGGCATCCACCGGCGCGTCCGGTGCCGAAGACGACGGCTCCGTCTCCGGAACCGCCTCACCGGTCCCGGCGAGGCCCTGGATCTGCTCCTCGCTGAGGGTCGTCCACTCCCGCAGCAACCGCTCGAC
>JBEHXI010000390.1:0-4660 GCA_048498775.1 Actinomycetota bacterium
AGTCACCGCTGGAGATCCCCGGCCTCGCCGGGTGCTGTCGCCTGCCCTGTGACGCTCCAATTTTCGGATTAGTTCACCCCAACGGTGGTGGCCGCCAAGTGAGCGTTGGCGATCTTGTCGCCGGCTTTGATCTTGTCGATGGGTTTGGAGGTCCCATCGGCCATGAGTACCGGGGTGTTGCCGGCGAAGCTGTTCTTGCCGCAGGCGCCGGCGAGTTCTTCTTCTAGCGCGCGCCCTTCACTGCCGGCCACCTCGGTGGCGGCCTTCTCGGTGCCTATCTCGAGGACGTCTTCACCGCCGCCGGCGATGATGAGCCCGATGTCCGTCGTCCAGCCGCCCCATGTGAACGCTCCGGAGTTCGGGTCGGCTCCCAGGAGTTTGGCGAGCTGGTCCCTCAGCGACGAAGGCAAAGGAACAAGGCAGAGGGCCAGCGCGCCTTCGCTGACCGGGATGGTGACGGTTTCGCCGGTCTGTTCGCCGAAGGCGTTGAATCCGCGGGCCTGTTCGATGTAGGCGTGGCCGCTCGGGCACTGTGGTTGACGGCAACGGTGACGGCAACACGGGCACACATCAGCGCCCGCCCTGTCGCGCCCGGCTTCCGTACAGCGCGCCTCCTCAGGATGCGCCATCGACGGAATGACCCGCGGGAACCAGGCCGGGCTAGTAAAGCATTTGCTACACTCCTGGGTGTGGAGGAGTGGGAGATCCGCGTTACCGACGAGTTGCTCGCCTGGATCAACGCCCTGGACGAACGGTCCAAGGCCCAGGTCGTCGACGCCATCGACCGGCTGGCCGAGGCAGGTCCTGGGCCGGGTCGCCCTCTTGTCGATCGGCTGGAGGGATCCAGCGTCCACAACCTCAAGGAGCTGCGCCCCGGCTCGGCGGGCCGCACCGAGATCCGGATCTTGTTCGTGTTCGACCCGTGGCGCTCAGCGATCCTGCTGACCGGCGGGGACAAGTCGGGAAACTGGTCCGGCTGGTACAAGCAAGCCATCCCGCACGCCGAAGACCTCTACGAGGAATATCTGAAGGAACGCCAGGCCGAGGAGGAACAGCGATGACGAACTTCTCCAAGTGGAGTGACGTACGAGCCGGCCTCGTCGCCGAGGCCGGCGGCGAACAGGGCGTCGCCGAAGCACGCAAGCGCAACCAGGCCTACATCGACGGTCACCGCCTCGCCGAACGCCGCAAGACGCTCGGCCTGTCCCAGACCGACGTGGCCGACAAGATGGGCGTGACCAAGAGCCGGATATCGCAGATCGAACGCGGCGAGATCTCCACCGTCGAGACCATCGCCCGCTACGTCCAAGCTCTCGGCGGGCAGATCCAGATCTCCGCCGTCTTCGGCGACGACCTGTACATCCTGCGCGGCACCGACACCCACGCCGCATAACCACGGCCACAGACCCCGCCAAGTCTCAGCCACCACGGCGCCGGCCAGCCACCGTTGCCGACCGACAGGCCGCCGACCAAGATCGAAAGCAACCTATCTTCACGTCATTCACGTCATCAAGGCGCATGCCGCTCCGCGGCCCGCGCGGCGGCCGACCCGCCCACGGGCCGGGCATGCGGCCTCTCCGGGCCGGTCCCGGCCCGAAACCGGACGACCGCCTCCGTCGCACAGAACGCCGATGAAGCCGAAGGAGGAGAGCCATCGGCAGACCAGCCGTTCCCCGCTGCCCATATCTCGGCATGACGGGAAGACGGGACGACGGTCGAGGCTGTGACGATCGCCGTGGGTGGTTGCGCGCCGCACGGGCTTGGGCGATCGGCTGCCGCCCCCGACATCACCGGCGGGCAGGGCCTGGGCAGGCCGAGGGCCGCACCGCGGCCCCGTCGGCCGTCAAACAGCGTGGGGTGTTGGGGTCAGTTGTAGGTTTTCTACAACCACTTTGTGACCAGCAGGAGTGTGGGGCTCGATACTATTCCGCAAGGGCTAACAGAAGCGCAGTTCGCTGATGTGGCGGCCGCATTGCAGGAGGGGGTCGGCCATTACGGAGGTGAGCTTGACGCGCCGTCGCGCGCGGGCGACGGCCGCGTCGCATGACCGCGAAACCGCCCTGAAGAGGACTCCGGGCGCTCCCGGCCCGGCCGGGAGCGCCCGAAGCGATGCGGCGCCGGCGCCCGGGTCCCGAACCCGCGGGCCGGGCGCCCGCGGGCGGGTACGGGATCAGGTGGCGGTGCAGGTGGGGGTGAAGGCCGGGTTGGCGCCTGAGTAGGTCGCCTGGAACCCGAACGTGGTCGACGCACCCGGATTGAGAGCGCCGTTGTAGGAGGCGTTGGTGGCCGTGACGGCGGGGCCGGACTGGGTGACGGTGGCGCTCCAGCCGTTGGTGACGGACTGGTTCCCGCCGAATGTCCAGGTGACCTTCCAGCCGCGGATGGCCGTCGTGCCGGAGTTCGTCACGGTCACGGTGGCGGTGAAGCCGGAGCCCCAGTCGTTGTCCACGTGGGCGGACGCGGTGCAGGCCGAGCCGCCCGAGCCCCCGCCGGAGCCGCCCCCCGAGCCCCCGCCCGAACCGCCGCCGGAGCCCCCGCCGACCGGGTCGAAGGCGGTGGACTTGATGGGGGCGAGGTAGCCGTCCTTGGTGGTGTTGACGGTCGTCCAGTCGTCGTTCAGGATCCCGCCGGTGTCGCCGGAGTTGGGGTTCAGGCACCAGAAGGTCCACTGGAACGAGTCCGCGCCGTTCTGCGCCGTGGAGCCCAGGTACTTCACCAGCGCGGCGAGCCACTGCTGGTCGATGGTGGACTGCAGCGTGGTGCCGAATTCACCGACCCAGACGGGTGCGATGTTCTGCTTGAAGAGGTAGCCCCAGTACTTGTCCCACACGCCCGGCATGTTGTTGGGGAAGTCCGGGTCGTGGAACCAGGTCTGGTCGGCCACGCTGGTGGCGTAGTCGTGCGCCGAGTAGACCAGGCGGTCGGCGACCGAGAGCTGCACCGGGTACGTGGCCGCGCCCTCCAGGTTGCCGCCCCACCAGGTGGAGTCGCCGCCAAAGGTCTGCACGCCCTCGACGAAGATGAGCAGGTTCGGGTTGACCGAGAGCACCGCGTCGCCGCCGCGCTCGGCGGCCAGCCGCCAGTCCTTGGTGGTGTCGCCGCAGCCCCAGCAGGCCGGGTCGTGCGGCTCGTTGTGCAGGTCGATGCCGACGACCGTGGGGTTGCCCGCGTAGCGGCTCGCGATCGCCTTCAGATTCGCGATCCAGGTCGATTCGGGGACGCTGGAGGTGTACCAGAGCGCGGACTGGCCGGAGGCGTCGGGGCGGTGCCGGTCCAGGATGACCCGCAGGCCGATGGAGCCCGCGTAGTCGATGATGTGATCCATGACCTGGAGGGAGTCCAGACCCTGCAGGTCGGCGTTCTTGCCGCTGGAGAAGTCGATGCTGTTGGGCTTCGTGCCGGGCTTGAAGATGTCGTCGGAGTAGGGCAGCCGCAGCGTGTTGTAGCCCAGCGACTTCACCTGGTCGAGTACATCCTTGTAGTCCCGGGACCACAGTCCGTGCACCACATAGTTCGACGTTTCAAAGCCGAACCAGTTGATGCCGGCGATGCGGACCGGATTCCCATTCGAGTCGACGATCTCCCGGCCGCTGGTGTGCCAGTAACCGCTGCCCACGGCCTGGGCCTTCGGGGCGAGGGAGATGCCGCTGGTGAGGGCGGCGATGAGGGCGAGGAGGAAGACCACCGCAAGGAAGGGTCCGGCTTTCAGGCGTGCTCCAGAACCGAGCATGGCACCACCTAATGTCACGTTGTGCGGTTCAAACCCCGACATCCCCCGTTTCCCGGTGGTCCGATTGTATGGGAGCGCTCCCAAACCTGGCCGCGGTGACGGCCGCCACCCGCCGCGGGCGGCCTCCCCGATCCGTACCGCCGCCTCGCCGGCGACCGCCGGCCCGGACGGGGGGATCCGCAGGTGACCTGCGGTCGTGCGGAGTGTGGGCCGCCCGGGCGCGTACCCGCCGTGCCTCGCGGCGAAGCGCGCCGCGGATGCGGCGGGCGTGAAAGTTTCAGCCGCGGATCGTGAGCGCGGCGCGGAGAATGCCGCGCAGGCCGGCGGCCGCCGGGCATTTCGGGAGGCGGCTGGACGGCCGGCGCGGGGCCGCGGTGGCCGTCGCGAGCTGGGCCGGAGGAGGCCGCGGCCGTCGAGGGGCGCTGCGCGTTCGGCGCGGTACGCCCGCCGGATCGCGCTTCGGCGGTCCACGCCGTGAGGTGGTCCGGGTCGGGTGCGCCCCGGTGGCTTGACATCGGGCGGCCGTCACCAAGCTGTGCGCCGCCGGCCATGACCTGTGGGCGCAGACGACCCGCGGCCACGCTGGGCATCTCGGTCTCGCTCCTGGCGACACCGTCCATGTCCGCCCCGCCCCGCACGCGCGGTCACTCGCCCTCCCACGCCCCCGGGGGCATCCCGCCGAGCGCGGTCGTGTCCGAGACGAGGTGGGAGCGCCCGATACCCCGGCCGGTCAAAGCCGGTGAGCCGGCCGTCACGTACCCGGCGGCCCTCCTGCTCGCACGCCGGGCAGCCCCCGGCTACGATACCCATCACGCCGAGCCGCACCCGTCTGCAAGCTGTACTTCAAGGCCCTGCAGACCTACACCGACCACGCCGGCAAGACCAGCGTGGTGCGCTGGATCGACCTGCCCACCGGCGGCGCCGAGCCGG
>JBEHXI010000391.1:0-4638 GCA_048498775.1 Actinomycetota bacterium
GGAGCGGCAACGGCCCGGCCCGGCGTCCACCCGTTCGGCGGAGCTCACGCGGCGCCGGGCGGGCGCCCGCCGTTCGCCGGGAGTTCCCGCCGCTGCCGGGCCAGCCCGATCCGGGCCGCCGTGGCCGCCGCGATCAGCACGGTGGCGATCCCGAAGGGCCACCCCGCGGTGCCCAGGCCGTGCCAGCGCAGCGCGTTGCCGACGTACACCACCATGGCCGCGGCGGGCACCGCCAGCCACTCCCAGCGGCCGTCCAGCGCCACCAGCGCCACCACCAGCAGCGCGTACCAGTAGTACGCCGAGCTGGCGCCCAGCAGGGCCGCACCGGTGACCAGCAGCGCGCCGCGCCACGGCCGTTCGGAGTCACCGCGCAGCAGGACGTACACCGCCGTCGCGGCGATCAGCACCACGGTCACCGGGCCGGCCCAGGACTCCGGCACCCCCAGCACCTGCAGCACGGCGAACCGGCCGCCGTCACCCTGGTCGTAGCCCTCCTCCTGGAGATAGCCCGGCAGGTACCCGATGACGCCGGTGCCGGACAGCAGCACATACGGCAGATAGCTGAGGGCCACCACCAGCAGCGCCGCCGGGAGCACCCGCGCCGCCTGGAGGGCCCGCTCACGCAGCGGGCGGCCCGGCCGCAGCACCCCGGACAGCGCGCCGGGCAGGGCCAGCACCGGCAGCAGCTTGACCGCGATCGCGCCGCCGAGCAGCGCGCCGCGCCCGGTGCCCGACCGGACGCCGAACGCCAGGACGGCCAGCAGCACGCCGAGGGTGTCCACGTGCGCGTCGTTCACCGAACCGAACGCCACCGCCGGGCACCACGCCCACAGCGCCGCCCGCCGTGGATCGCCGCGCCGCCGCCGCAGGACGAACAGCAGCGCCGCCGTCACCGCCACGGCCAGCACCGCCCCGGCGACCTGGAGCGGCTTGTGCCGGGTGCCGGGCGGGGAGAGCTGGTGGACCAGCAGGAACCAGCCCTCCGCGACGGGCGGGTAGATGGTGTGGACGGCGGGGCGGTTGATCCGGGTGCACAGGCCCGCGTCCCGGTGGTGGTCCCAGCCCTGGCAGGACGACGTGGCCGGCGGGAACAGCCAGGGATCGCGCAGCCGCGCCAACTGCGGCGCGTCCGGCGGATAGGCGTACGGGGAGACGCCCGCCGTCTGCACCCGCCCGTCCCAGGCGTAGCGGTACATGTCGTCGCTGGTCCGCGGCGCGGCGGTCAGCGCGGCCGCCGCCAGGGCCACCGAGCCGACCAGGATCAGGGCCGCCGCGGCGCGCACCGGCACCCGGCGCACCAGCCAGGCGGCGGCCGCGAACAGCGCCCACGCGGCGGCGTACCACCACAGCAGGCGCTGCGGGTGCCCGAGGTCGCCGCCGGTGCGCACGGTCAGGGTGACGACGGCGGTCAGCGCGGCGAGCAGCACCGCGGTGACGGCGGTCCGGACCCGGCGGCGCGGGGCGGGCGGCTCCGGCGGGCGGGGGGCGGCGGGTGGTCCGGCCGCCGCCGGCGTGGGGGAGTGCGGCCTCACGGGGGAGTGCGGCCTCATACACAGTGCCTTTCGTGTCCGTGTGACGGGTGCCTTGCGCGGGTGGGCGACGAGTGCGGTTCAGGCCCGCAGTTCGGTGAAGCGGCGGCCGTCCGCCTGCCACTCCTCCGCCACCGTCCAGCCGCAGCCCACGGCCGCGGCGCGCAGTGCGGCCGGGCCCAGGCGCGCCCAGGGGAAGTATCGGCCGTGGCGGCCGCGGCCGTCCTCGATGCGCACGCTCAGCCGCTCGTCCACCTCCTCCGCGGCGGCCTCCACCAGCAACAGCCCGCCGGGCGCGACCAGTTCGCGGACACGGGCGAGCAGCGCGGCCGGGTCGCCGCCGATGCCGATGTTGCCGTCCAGCAGCAGCGCGGTCAGCCAGCGCCCCTCGGCGGGCAGCGGCTCGAACACCGAGCGGCGCAGCACCGAGCCGCCCGCGCGGCGGGTCCGGGCGACCGCGGCCGGTGAGACGTCCACGCCCAGCACGCGCTGCCTGGTGCCGGCCAGGGCCGCCACCAGGCGTCCGGGGCCGCAGCCGATGTCCAGGACGGGGCCCTGGCAGCGGCGCAGCACCGTGAGGTCCGCGGCGTCCGGGGCGGCGCACCACCGCTCCACCTCCAGGGGGAGCAGCCAGCCGTCCGGGCGGCGCAGGAACAGCGGGCCGCGTCCGCTGCGCAGGGCGCGGGTGTACGGATCGTCGTCGACCCAGGCGGGCGGCTGCCTGCGGGCAGTCGGCTGATGGGCCGTCAACTCCTGAGGCTCGGTCTGGATCACGGGCGGCAACCGGCGAGCCGGGCGGCGAACCGCGTGTCGGGCGCGGCGACCGCGGCCGCCACCGCGTCGGCGGCGGTGTCCACGTCGCGCAGGACGGGCAGGTCGCGGACGCGCAGTCCGGCCTCGGTCAGCCGGCGGCGCTGGACGGCGCCGGTGACCGCGGTGGACATCGGCACGCCGCGCAGCAGGGCCGGGTCCGGTTCGGCCAGGCCGAGCGCCCAGAAGCCGCCGTCCGCGGCCGGGCCGAACCACGCGTCGCAGGACTGCCAGGCGTCCGGTTCCAGCGCGGGCGCCAGCGTCTCGGGCGTCAGCTGCGGGGTGTCCATGCCGACCAGCACCGCGGGCCCGTCGCTCGCCGCGCCGAAGGCCGCCGCCAGCCGCTCGTCGAGGCCGCCGGCCACCTGCGGCAGCACCTCGAAGCCGTCCGGCAGCCAGTCGCCGGGGGTGCCGTCCAGCACCAGGACGCGGCGCCGCGCCGGGGCGTGCAGCACCGCCTCCAGGGTGTCGGTGAGCGCCGCCTCGGCGAGCTCGGCGGCCTCCTGCGCGGTGAACGGCGGGGTCAGCCTGGTCTTGACGCGGCCGGGCACCGGTTCCTTGGCTATCACCAGGAGTGTGGCCGGGCCCGCCGGCCCGGGGGTCACCGGGCGGCTCCGGCCAGGACCGGCGGCTCGGCGAGCACACCGCGCATGTCCCGCACCGCCTGCCAGGTGCCGCGCCAGGTGCCCGTCACCTTGGAACGGCCCACCCGCGGGGTGTACGGCACGTCGGTCTCCCGCACCCGCCAGCCCGAGTCGGCGGCCCTGACCACCATCTGCAGCGGGTATCCGGAACGGCGGTCGGTCAGCCCCAGGGACAGCAGCGCCTCGCGGCGCGCGACCCGCATCGGCCCGAGGTCGCGCAGCACCAGGCCGGTACGGCGCCGGATCAGGCGGGCCAGCTCGATGTTGGCGAGCCGGGCGTGCAGCGGCCAGGCGCCGCGCTGGGTGGGCCGCCGCCGGCCGAGCATCAGGTCGGCCTCCCCGGCGAGCACCGGGCCGGCGAGCGCCGGCAGCCAGGCCGGGTTGAGCGAGGCGTCGCAGTCGCAGAAGCACACCAGCTCGGCGGTGGCCGCGCTCAGTCCCGCGTGGCAGGCGGCGCCGAAACCGCGCCGCGGCTCGTGGACGACCAACGCCCCGAGCGACGCGGCCAGTTCGGCCGATCCGTCGGTGGAACCGTTGTCGACGACCACGGCCCGCCAGCCCGGCGGGATCCGCTCCAGCACCCACGGCAGGGCGGCCGCCTCGTTCAGGCACGGCAGGACGACGTCGACGTCGTAGTCGGCATCGGAGGAAGGGTTCTCGGTCACGGCCTTCACCCTACGAGGACGAAACGGGCATTTGTGATCCCGTTTCCTTACGAAACGCGGACGGCGGGCGGGCGCCGGATCGCTTCCCGGCGCCCGCGACGCGCCGGATGCGAGACTCGGTGACGTGACCGAACCCGTTTCGCACGACGCAGCGCGCCGCATCCTCGTGGTGGACGACGACCCGACCGTCTCCGAGGTCGTCGCGGGCTACCTGGACCGCGCCGGCTACACCGTGGACCGCGCGAGCGACGGGCCCGGCGCGGTCGCCGCCGCCACCGCCACGCGCCCCGACCTGGTCGTCCTCGACCTGATGCTGCCCGGCATCGACGGGCTGGAGGTCTGCCGCCGCATCCGCGCGCAGGGCGCGGTGCCGATCATCATGCTGACCGCCCGGGGCGACGAGGAGGACCGCATCCTCGGCCTGGAGGTCGGCGCCGACGACTACGTCACCAAGCCGTTCAGCCCCAGGGAACTGGTGCTGCGGGTGTCGTCCGTGCTGCGGCGGGTGGGCACCCCGCCGGTGGCCGGGCCGTGGCTGCGCGCCGGGCGGCTCGCCCTCGACCCGGCCGCCCGCCGCGCGCTCCGCGACGGCCGTGAACTCGCCCTGACCATCCGGGAGTTCGACCTCCTCGCGTACTTCCTGCGCAACCCGGGACGGGTCGCCGGGCGGGAGGAGCTGATGAAGCGGGTGTGGGGCTGGGAGTTCGGCGACCTGTCGACGGTCACCGTGCATGTGCGGCGGCTGCGCGAGAAGATCGAGGACGATCCGGCCAGGCCGCGGCTGATCAGCACGGTGTGGGGGGTGGGGTACCGCTTCGATCCGGACCCTGATGCGGAGAGCGGTGCGGCGGGCGGTGCGGAGGGCGGCGCCGATGCCGCTGCCGGTGGTGCCAGTGGTGCTGGTGGCGCGGGCGGTGCTGGTGGCGGCGATCGGGTCGTCCGGTCCGGTTCGGGGGCCGGCTCCGGTTTGGGTTCGGGTTCGGGTTCGGG
>JBEHXI010000392.1:0-4589 GCA_048498775.1 Actinomycetota bacterium
GCGCCAGCCGCAGCGCCTGGATGTAGTACCGCTGCGCCAGCCCCGGCTGCCCGGTGTCGACCGCCATGTACCCGGCCAGCTCCGTCAGCCGCGCCACCGCCGCGAACAGGGTCCGCCCGGTGTCCTCCTGGTAGGAGCCGGACAGCAGCCCGGAGACCACGCTGTTGAGGTAGTGGACCACGATCGGGCGCACATGCCCGCTGCCGAACCGGTGGTCGAGGTCCACCAGCGCCTGGGTGGTGGCCCGCACCGCCGCCACGTCCGCCGTGCCGACTCGCGGCCCTCCGCTCCGCGAGACGGCCGGGTCCGGGGCCGTGATCAGCCAGTCCCGGCTGGGTTCGACCAGCGCCGAGGCGGTGACCGTGGTGCCGGCCAGGAAGTCCCGGCGGCCCACGTCACTGCGCCACAGCTCACACGCCTGCTCCACCGCGCCGGCCACCGTGGGCGCGAAGTGCAGCCCGACGCCCGACGCGAGGTTCTTGCCGTTGGCCATGCCGATCTCGTCGATGGTGACCGTGCGGCCGAGCTTGCGGCCCAGCGCCTCGGCGATGATGGCCGGCGCCCGGCCGCGTGGCTGCTGACCGCGCAGCCAGCGCGCCACGGACGTCTTGTCGTAGCGCAGGTCGAGGCCGTGTTCGGCCCCGCACATGTTGACCCGGCGGGCCAACCCGGCGTTCGAGCACGCCGCTTCCTGGATCAGCGCCTGCAGCCGTTCGTTCGGCTGGCGCGCCACCAGCGGTCGGGCAGCCATTCCTCCCCCTCCATGAGCCTGGCAGAGCACCGGGCGCGTCCCGTGCGCACCGCGCACCCCCTGCACGGGAGGGTCCGGTGACCATGAGTGCATATGGGATCGTGTGGACGTACGTGTCGTCACTTGGCGTGATGATCCGCGCCAAGAGGCCGAAGAGGGAACTACCCACCCATGCCCGGGGCCCCTACCACGCGCCCCCGGGCATGCACCTGTGCGCCCTTCATGGCGACCGCGTCCGCCCTCGCCGCCGTCCGAGCGCCGCCCGCGCCCCCGTCCCCCTCGGCCGGGCGGGAACCCGTAACCGTTGCTGACGAGGGAAGTTGTGCAGCGCGTGGAAGACACCATCGCATCCCCTCAGCACCGTGCCGCGCCCGACCAGCTGCCGCGTACGGCCGTTCGGTATGCCGAGGAGCGCCACTGGGACGTGGTCCCGGGCACCTGGCTGGAGGACGTCGACGGTGGACCGCGCTGCTCGTGCCGCATCCCCGGCTGCCCCGCCCCCGGCGCGCACCCGGCCTCCGACGACTGGCCGGGCCGGGCCAGCGGCAGCCCCGTCGTGGTGCGCCGGCTGTGGGCGGCCGAGCCGCGCGCGTCGATCCTGCTGCCGACCGGGCGCACCTTCGACGCGATCGACGTGCCCGAGGTCGCCGGCTGCCTGGCGCTGGCCCGGATGGAGCGGATGGACCTGCCGCTGGGGCCGGTGATGTGCACCCCGGCCCGGCGCCTGGTCTTCCTCGTCCTGCCCGGCGCCGCGGCCAAGGTGCCCGATCTGCTGCGCCGCCAGGGGTGGCTGCCCGCCGCGCTCGACCTGGTGGTGCACGGCGACGGGGACTACGTGGCGGCGCCGCCGACGCGGATGGGCGGCGCGGGCTCGGTGCAGTGGGCCCGCCGCCCCACCGAGGAGAACCGCTGGCTCCCGGACGCGGCCGACCTGCTCAGCCCGCTGGCCTACGCGTGCGGGCGGGAGGCGGCGGCGGCACGCTGCCGGTGAGCCGGCGGACCCTCGGCGGGGGCGTGACGGCCCGCTCTCAGCAGGGGACGAGCACGGAGTCCCGGCTCACCTCACACCACGTCACCTTGCCGTCCATCTCGCATCCTTCGACGGCCAGCGGGTAGTGCCCCCAGCTGTCCGCCAGCATCTGCACCAGGTACAGCCCGCGCGCCGGCCGGTCGCCGTCGTCGCCGTCGAGCCGCCACTCCTGCGGGGCCCCGGGCTTGGGGTCGGCCGCCCACACCGCGAGCCGCAGCGTCCGCGTGGTCCAGGACATGCGCAGCTGGGCCTCGCCTCGGGAGAACAGATAGGCGTGGGTGAGTATCTCGCTGCTCAGCAGCTGGGCCGGATAGGCGAGTTCGGGCAGCTCATGGGCGTCGAGGATGGCCCGTACGGTCTCCCGGGCGATCCGGCAGCCGCGCGGATCGTGCGGTACGCCGACGCTGTACTCCCAGGCGTCGGGCCCGGCTGAGGAGTTGGAGGGATGCGCGCTCATGTGGATCTCCGGCCTCGTTGATCGCTTCGCTGGGTGATCGAAGCGGCACACACCGTAAGCAGCGGGGAAGCGGGAGCGCAACCGGCCCCAGCCCACTTACCTCTCGCGTGTGGAGTTCCGGTCACGGCGGTGATCTCCGGCGATCACCCGTCCCCCATGACCGAACGTGAGTTCGAAATCAGTCTTCTGCCGCTGAACACCCCTCGTACGAGTGACATCACGGACGTGTTGCGCGCCGCGGCCGAGGGGAACCTTCCAGCGGGAGGGACAGTCCCCCAGGCCGGGAAGGGGAAGGACCCGGAGGGCTCGGGGTTCCGGGTACGAAGCCCGGGGGACGCCAAGGGGAGGAAGGGCCCCGGTGCCCGCAGGCACCGGGGCCCCACCCCATCACCGGCCGGCCCACCGGCTACGCCTTCGCGACGAACACGTGCGACGCGACGTCCTGCCCCAGCTCGGCCGCCTCGCCGCCGCTGCCCACCAGCACACCGCCGGGCGACCCGCTGACGCTGACCACCGCGCCCGGCTGCACCCCCGCCCGCCGCAGCGTGTACATCAGCTGGGCGTCCATCTGGATCGGCTCGCCGATCCGCCGCACCACCACGTTCTTGGCCTCGGCGTCCGGCGAGAGGTAGTCGGCGAGGCTGACCGTGCCGTCCCCGAGGAACGGCTCGCCCTCGCCCTGCTCGCCGAGCTCGTCCAGACCCGGGATCGGGTTGCCGTAGGGCGACTCGGTGGGGTGCCGCAGCAGTTCGAGCACCCGGCGCTCCACCGCCTCGCTCATCACGTGCTCCCAGCGGCAGGCCTCGGCGTGCACGTGCTCCCACTCCAGGCCGATCACGTCGACCAGCAGGCACTCGGCCAGCCGGTGCTTGCGCATGACGCGGGTGGCCAGCCTGCGGCCCTCCTCGGTCAGCTCCAGGTGCCGGTCGTCAGCCACCCTGACCAGGCCGTCGCGCTCCATGCGCGCCACCGTCTGGCTCACCGTGGGGCCGCTCTGCTCCAGCCGTTCGGCGATCCGGGCGCGCATGGGGACCACACCCTCTTCCTCCAGCTCCAGGATCGTCCGGAGATACATCTCCGTGGTGTCGATCAGGTGACCCGACATACGTGCCCCTAATTGCTCGTGCGGTGGCCCTGTCCCAATTCTGGCCCATGACGCCGACAGCCGGTCTCCTGTTGTCTTGACAGTCCGCTTCCGGTGACCCCACCGTGGGCCCACCATCCAACGGGGAGGCCGCCGACGTATGGCAGATGAGGCAACCGATCTCGCCCGGCGCTACCTGCAGGCCGCCGCCGGGCTGCTGCACCGGGTGTGCGAGGAGGAGGCCGACGCGATCGCCGCGGCCGGGCGGCTCCTCGCCGACACGGTGGCCGGCGGCGGGCGGATCTTCGCCTTCGGCGCCGGGCACTCCGCCCTGCCGGCCCAGGACATCGTCTACCGGGCCGGCGGCCTGGCACTGGTCAACCTGCTGGCCGTGCCCGGGGCCGTCGGC
Source organism: Actinomycetota bacterium (assembly GCA_048498775.1). GTDB lineage: Bacteria > Actinomycetota > Actinomycetes > Streptomycetales > Streptomycetaceae > JBEHXI01. The sequence continues at coordinate 3,732 of JBEHXI010000392.1, forward strand.
GTGGACACCGTGCCGGCCACCCTGGGCAGCGCCCTGGAGCGGGTGGACGGCCTGGCCACGGCGGTGCTGGAGACCAGCCCGGCGCGCTCCGGCGACACGCTGATCATCGTCTCGCTCTCCGGGCGCAACGCGCTGCCGGTGGAGATGGCGCTGGCCGCGCGCGCCCGCGGTCTGACGGTGATCGGGGCGACCTCGCTGGCGTACCCGGAGCACACCGCCGCACGGCACCGCTCGGGCACCTATCTGAAGGACCACTGCGACGTGGTGCTGGACAGCAAGATCGCGGTCGGGGACGCGGAGCTGACCGCGGAGGGCGTGCCCGCCGCGTTCGGGCCGGCCTCCACCGTGGTCACCTGCGCGCTGCTGCAGGCCGTGGTGGCCACCGCGGTGGGCGTGCTCGCCGAGCGGGGCATCGAGCCGCCGCTGCTGCGCTCGGGGAACGTGGACGGCGGCCTGGACTGGAACGACACCGTCATGACCCGGTACTCCGACCGGATCTTCTACCGCCGCTGAGAACCTCTAGTGCCGCGTCAGCCAGGGTTTGCCCGTCAAGGAGCGGCGTCCGGTGCGGTAGCTCGCAAGGCGCCGGAACGGCCTCGTACTGGGCGTACTCGGTCGATGCGGCAACACAGCGAGGTGCCGTGCCGGGCGTCGCGACGGGGCGAACCTTGGCTGATGCGGCACTAGGAACCGTCCCGGCAGGTCGCGGCCAGGTCCAGGGCCACCGCGATCCGGGCGGCGATGTCCTCGGCGTGCGCGGCGTCGGCGGGGTCGAAGCCCGGCCGGCCCGGCCCGCGCAGCAGGGTCAGCACCCCGAGCGTCCGGCCCCGGCTGCGCAGCACCGAGCAGAGCGCGTGC
>JBEHXI010000393.1:0-4579 GCA_048498775.1 Actinomycetota bacterium
CACCCACACCCTGCCCTCCCCCCCACTTCCCCCCCCCCCCCCCCCCCCCCCCCCCCCCCCGCGCCGGGGCGGTCAGGCGCCGCCGGCGGCCTTGCGGATGAGGTCGGCGGCCCGCTCCGCGATGACGATGGTGGGGGCGTTGGTGTTGCCGCGGGTCACGGTCGGCATCACCGAGGCGTCGACGACCCGCAGGCCCGTCACCCCGTGCACCCGCAGCTCCGGGTCGACGACCGGGCCGATGGCGCACGTGCCGGCCGGGTGGTAGAGGGTCTGCGTCTGGCGGCGGGCGAAGTCCAGCAGGTCGGTGTCGGAGGTGCCGGACGGCACCAGGTGGTCGGCGCGGCGGTGGGCGCGCAGACTGGGCTGCCCGGCGATGTCCAGCAGCAGCCGCAGCGCCCGGACGGCGAGCGCCCGGTCCTCCTCGGTGGACAGGTAGTTGTGGACGATCCGCGGTTTGGCGCTGGGCAGCGCGGAGCGCAGCCGGACGCTGCCCCGGCTGGTGGGCTGGAGCAGGGCGGCGCCGAGGTGGAAGGCGTGGTCGGTCAGCTCGCCGAGGCCCTCCTCGTGCCACATCGCCGGTACGGCGTGGATCTGCACATCGGGCGCGGTCAGCCCGCCGGTGGTGCGGAAGAAGCCGCCCGCCTCGGCGAAGTTGGAGGTCAGCGGGCCGCTGGCCTGGGTCTCCAGCAGCGTGAGGTTCTCCGGGGACTGGGCGCTCATCAGCGACTCGGTGTCGGTGAGGAAGCCGATGCCGACGTGCGGGTGGTCCTGGAGGTTGCGGCCGACGGGGAGGTCGACGCGCGGGGCGATGTCGTGGGCGGCCAGTTCGTCGGCGACGCCGATGCCGGAGAGCATCAGCAGCTGCGGTGAGTTGTAGGCGCCGGCGGAGACGATGACCTCCCGCTCGGCGCGCACCTGCACCTGCTCGCCGCCGCGGTCCAGCTCGACGCCCACGGCCCGGTCGCCGTCGAAGAGGATCGCGGTGCACTGCGCGCGGGTGAGCACCTCCAGGTTGGGCCGGTCCATGGCCGGGTGGAGGTAGGCGACCGCGGTGCTGCACCGCAGGCCCCCGCGCTGGGTCAGCTCGTAGGTGCCGACGCCGTCCTGCTCGGGGCCGTTGAAGTCGGGGTTGGGCCGGTGCCCGGCCTCCTCGGCGGCGGCCAGGAACGCCGCCATCAGCGGGCTGCGGGAGCGCCCCTGACTGACCGTCAGCGGGCCGCCGGCGCCGTGCCACGGGGAGGCGCCGGCGTGGTGGTCCTCCAGGCGCAGGAAGTACGGCAGGACGTCGTCGAAGCCCCAGCCCTCCGCCCCGGCCGCGGCCCAGCCGTCGTAGTCCCGGCGGTTGCCGCGGATCCAGATCATGGCGTTCATCGACGAGGAGCCGCCCAGCATCCGCCCGCGGGGCAGGTAGCGCCTCCCGCCGAGGCCCGGCTCGGGTTCGGTGGTGTAGTCCCAGTCGTACGCGGTGCGGAACAGCCGGCCGAAGCCGGAGGGGATGTGGATCTCCATGGCGTCGTCGGGTCCGCCGGCCTCGACCAGCGCGACGCGCACCCCGGGGTCCTCGCTCAGCCGGGCGGCGAGCACGCACCCGGCCGATCCGGCACCCACGATGACGTAGTCGTACATGCTGCTCCCTCTTCTCCGCGGTGCCACCATTCCGCCTGGGGGCAGGGGCTGTTGGGGAGTCTGCGCCCGATCACCGGGGGCCGTCGATGGAGCGGCGCCCCACGATGGGGCGCCGCCGTTGTGCCCGGCCACAGTGCGGGGAGGGCGTCAGCGGATCTGGCGGCGGACCAGCTCGTGGAAGACGCCGTTCTGGTCGGCCAGCAGCTCGGCGGGCCGCCCCTGCTGGAGCACCCGGCCGGCCGCCATCACGATCACCCGGTCGGCGTCCATCACGGTGGACAGCCGGTGGGCGATGACGACCCGGGTGCTGTTGAGCTTGCGGGTGGACTCGATGACCAGGCGCTGTGTCTCGTTGTCCAGGGCGCTGGTGGCCTCGTCGAGGAAGAGGATGCGCGGGCGCCGGATGAGGGCCTGGGCGATCATCAGGCGCTGCCGCTGGCCGCCGGAGATGGTGCCGCCGCCGTCGGCGAGCACGGTGTGCATGCCCATCGGCATCCGCCGGATGTCCTCGGCGAGCCCGGCCATCTCGGCCGCCTCCCAGGCCTCCTCCAGGGTGAACATCTCCGCGCCGCAGATGGCGTCCAGGATCGAGCCGGTGAACGGCTGCGCGTTCTGCAGGACGACGCCGCACTGGCGGCGCACCGCCGCCTGGTCCAGGGCGCCCAGGTCCTGCCCGTCGTACAGGACGCTGCCGGAGGTGGGCCGGTCGAAGCCGATGAGCAGCCGCAGCAGCGTGGACTTGCCGCAGCCGCTGGGCCCGACGATGGCGACGAACTCCCCCGGCCGGATGTCGAAGGAGACGTTGTCGAGCACCAGCGGGCCCTCGTCGGCGTACCGGAAGGACACCGACCTCGCCTCGATGGCGCCGGTCAGCTGCCCGGGCACGGTGCTGCCGCCGCGCACCTCGGGGACCTCGTCGAGCACCGGCCGCAGCTGCTCGTACAGCGGCAGCACCGAGGCGGCCGACAGCAGCGCCCCGGTCAGCTGGGTCGCCGAGGTGAGCATCATCGCCACCGAGGTGTTGAACGTCAGGAAGCTGCTCGCGGAGAGCGTGCCGCGGGCCGGCCCGGCCAGCAGCATGAACATCACCAGGGTGCAGAACGGCAGGTAGACGGCGTTGAAGACGGCGATGAGGTTCTTGGCGCGGCCCACCTTCTGCTGGAGTTCGCGGCTGCGGGCGAACTCCTCGGCCCACGAGGCGTAGGCGAAGCTCTCGGCCGCGGCGACGCGCAGCTTCGGCAGGCCGCGCAGGGTCTGGAAGGCGCGGTTGTTGAGCTTGTTGTTCAGCCGGGTCAACCGGCGCTGCCAGCGCAGTTGCATCAGGCCAAGGCCGAGGAAGACGGAGGCGACGACGAGCAGCATGCCCAGCGCGGTCAGCGCCAGCGGCAGGCTGAAGCAGAGCAGCACCACGAAGTTGACGGCGCCGACCGTTCCGGCCTGCACCACCACCGAGCTGATACCGGACAGCACCCGGCGGATCGCGCTGACCCCCATCGCCGCGCTGGCCAGCTCACCGGTGGAGCGTTCGGCGAAGAACCGGGTGGGCAAACGCAACAGCCGGTCCCAGACGGCCGGTTGGAGGGTGGCCTCGATCCGCCCCTCCATGCGCAGGATGGAGAGGTTCTCCAGCAGCGAGAAGACGGCGGCGACGACGGTGGCGGCGACGACCGCCAGGGCCGCCTGCACGATCAGGTCGTTCTCGGCGTTCGGCACGTACACGCCGAGCACCTGGCCGGTCGCGACCGGCACCAGCGCCCCGAGGACGACGGCGACCAGCCCGCCGATGGCGAGGTTGCGCAGGTCGCCGCGGGTGCCGCGGAGGGCGAAGCGCAGCAGCCGCCAGGCGGGCAGGGGCTGGTCGGGCAGCGGGCGGTAGAGCATCACCGCGCGCGCCTCGAAGTCGTCGGCGTTCGTCGGGGTGACGCGGGTGCGCCGGCCGCCCGGGTCGATGGCCTCGTAGCCGCCGCGGCGCCACAGCAGGGCGACGGGGGTGCCGCTCCGGGCGCGGTGGCCCACCAGCGGGCCGGTGTTCTCCCGCCACCAGCGCGGGCCCAGTTTCACCACCCGGGTGCGCAGCCGCGAGCTCAGCGCGATGCGCTCGACGGGGTTCATCCGGGTGCCGTCCGCACCGCTGTCGGTGGGCGCGGTGAGGGTGATGCCGGCGGCGTCGGCGACCCGGCGGCAGGCCGCCAGGGCGTCGTCGACTCCCTCGACGGGGCGGACCGCGGAGCGTCCGGAACGGTCGATGGAGGCCAGCAGCGCCTGGTCGGCCTGGGCGCGGACGGCCTCGCCGGCGCGCATGCCGGCCGCGGCGCGCTCCTCGTGGGCGCTTTCCAGCCGTTCGATCCAGCGGTCCAGCGCGAACATCAGCCGGGTGTACTGGTTGACGATGCGCTGCCACATCGAGCCGTCGATGAGCAGGTCGCGGGCCGCCTCCATGCCGTAGGCGGCGCCGTACTGGAGGGTGCCGGGATCGACCTGCATCCAGCGGATGCTGTCGTCGGCGTGGGTCCCGTACGGGTCGTACGCGTCGTGCGGGGCGGCCTGTTCGGCGCCGAGCTGGAGCGCGCCGTCCAGCGGCGCCTCGAACAGCACCCGCACGCTGTGGCCGATACCGCGGGCGAACGCCTCCTCCAGCGGGCTGAGCGGGGTCTCGGTGGGGACGTAGCCGGCGTAGGTCCACTCGCCGGTGTCGTACCCGGTGTCGTACTCGGGGCGGTACAGCTCGCGCAGCTGGATGCGGTGCAGGACGCAGCCGGCCAGCGGCCTGCCGACCAGGGTGTGCTGGGGGCCCTGGGGCGGCCCGAGCAGCAGCGTGCCGGTCTCCAGCCGGCCCAGGAAGTGCCAGCGCCCCTGCTGCGCGGCGTCCACCGCGAACAGGTCCAGCGCGCCGCCCGCCACCAGCCACAGCACGTGCGGGCCCTCCAGCGGCAGGCTGCGCACGCTGGTGCAG
>JBEHXI010000394.1:0-4546 GCA_048498775.1 Actinomycetota bacterium
GCCCGGCCCCGACCTGCGGCCGGCCGTCCATCTGGTGCGGCCCGACCGGGCGGACGCCGCGGACTGACCGGCCGCCCATTCCGTTAGGGGTTCTTAGAGGGCGGTTCGTGAGGTGATGCCCGTTTCCGGCTGAGGTGGGGCAAGGTCGCTGGTGGAGGGCCCGTCAGCTATTGCTCGCTGGCGAAGACGCCGGTACCGAACGGTTCTGGGACGTGTTCATGAACGTGCTCACTACCCTGGGGTGGCCCAATGATCTGTGGAGGCTGACCGACCTTGCCCGCTTCTCCCGCACCGACTCCGGGTACCCGTCTGCTGACTGCGCTGGCCGGGGCGCAACTGCTTGTTGCGCTCGACTTCTCCATTATCTACGTCGCGCTCCCCGACATCGGCAGAAGCCTGCACTTCTCCGCGGTCGCGCTGCAGTGGATCGTCAGCGCATACGCGATCTTCTTCGCCGGCTTCCTGCTGCTGGGCGGCCAACTCGCGGACGTCTTCGGTGCCGGCCGGGTGTTCCTGACCGCCCAACTGCTCTTCGCGGCCTCCTCGGTCGGGGCCGCGCTCTCGGGCGCCGCGGCGCCCCTGATCGCGGCGCGCGTCGGACAAGGCGTGGCGGCGGCCCTGCTGGTGCCGGCGACACTGGGGCTACTCAGTGCCGCCTACCCGGCCGGCCCGGAACGAGACCGGGCCGTCAGCGTGTGGGGCACCACCGGAGCGGTCGGCCTCGCCCTTGGTGTCACGGCCGGCGGAGGCATCCTCGCGCTGGCCTCTTGGCAGTGGATCTTCTGGATCAACCTCCCCATCGTCGCGGTCTGCCTGCTCACCGTCGGCAACGCCGTCCGCTTCAGCACGGCAGGACAGCGGACTCCAGTCGCCGCCACGGCCACCCTCTCGGCCTGCACCACGGTCGTCGCGATCGTCCTGGCCTTCACCGAACTCTCCCGCGCCCACCCGGCCATGGCCGTTGTCGCCGTCGCCGTCGTGGTGGCGGTTGTGGCCGGAGGGCTGCTCGCGCTCAGCCAGAGGTACAGCCGGCCGCTGGTTCCCCGTGCCCTGTTGCACGTGCGGACCCTTCAAGCAGCCGCTTTGGTCGCAGCGTTGTACATGGCAAGCTTCGGGGCCGAGTTCTACCTCGTCACCTTGTATCTCCAGGACGTACGGGCCTACAGCGCCCTCGCCGCAGGCATGGCCTTCCTGCCGCTGGCCGGGGCCATCGTCGTGGGAAACACGGTGGCCGGTCGGCTGGCCGGCACCCGGTCACTGCGGTGGCTGCTGTCCACGGCTTTCCTCATCGGAACGGCTGGACTTCTGGTACTCGCCCTGGCCGTCGCCGCCGGGGGCGGATACGCGCCGGCCATCCTGCCGGGACTGCTGCTCAGCGGCCTCGGACAGGGGATGGCCTTCACCGGCATGTTCATCACGGGCACCCGGGATCTCCCCGAGGAAAGCAACGGAACTGGAAGCGCCCTGGTGACGACGGCGCAGTACATCGGCGGGTCCGTCGGCCTGGCGCTGCTGGTCCTGCTTCACGGAGAGCACCCGACGGCCCCTGACTTCGTACGAACGTTCTGCGTCACCGCGGTCATCGCGGCGACCGCTGCACCACTGGCGCTCGCCCTCCTCGGCCGCGGTGGGAGCCAACCCATCGCGGCGTCCTCGCAGGACCAACCCTTCGAGCAAAAGACCGGAGGCCATCAATGAACGCCGCCCGCTTACTCGACAGGCCCGGACTCCTCCCAGAAGTCCGGCGCATGGTGGACGAATTCGAGAAGGAACACCACACCTACTTCAGCCACTTGGTCCATTTCGAACCGCAGGTACTGGAGTCGCTGCACACCCCCGGCCCTATGCCGAAGGTCGAAATGTCACCACGTCGTGCTTCTGTGCGCGGCCGGTGAAGGGACAACCAGGTTCAGCGACTTGGCCCTCATCTGTGCGAACTGTCATCGCATGATTCACCGCCGCGCACCCTGGCCTACTCCGGCAGAGCTGAAGGCCACCATCGAACGCCGCCGAGTGTCGCGGGCCCAAAGCTCCGCCACCATCGTGCGGCAGCGCGGCAACGCCGGCGAACTTACAGCCGAGCTGGAGAACCAACGATGACGGAGCCGAGTGGGACCACTTTGAGAGGGTGGTTCGTAAGGTGATGCCGTTTCCGGCTGAGGTGGAGCAAGGTCGCTGGTGGAGGGTCCGTCAGCTATTGCTTGCTGGCGAAGACGCCGGTATCGGCCTCGGTGAGGACCCCGAGTTTGACCAGGCGTTTCAGCTTGGCACGGGTGCCTTCGACGTTCTTCGGCAGCAGTTCGTGGCCGAGGGCTTCGCAGACCTCCTTCGCACGTAGAGGCCCGGTCGCGTAGTTGAAGGCGGCGAGGATGCGGGGGTAGTCCGGGTGCTCGGGCAGATCCGGCGCGACGGCCGGGAGCCGGTCGGCGAGGCCGGTGACGGTCTTGCGGGTGATCGCGAGGTGCTCCAGGTGGGTCTCGGCCTCCCGCAATCGGGTCTGCAGGTCGTCGATCTGTGTGCGGAGGTCGTCGGCCAGGGCCCGGGCGGCGTCTTCCTGGAGGTCCAGCGCATCGAGCAGGGGCTGGAGGTTCATGCTGCCACCGCCTGCGCCTCGCGCCAGGTGGGGGCGTTCGCGCCGGTGAGGCGTCGGGTCATGACGTGGGTCATCGCCCAGTAGACGCGGGAGGCGGAGGAGGAGGGGCGGTGCTCGTAGTCACGGACCAGGCGCCGGTGCAGTATCAGGATCCCGTAGGTCTGCTCGACCCTCCACCGCTTCGGCTGCGGTACGAACCCCTTGTCCTGCGGGTTGCGTTCGACGATCTCGACGTCGATGCCCAGGCCGGCGCCGTGTGCGACGACCTGGTTCTTGAAGCCCTGGTCGACCAGGGCTTTGCGGACGGTTCCGCCGGCGTGCTCGGCAACCTGGTCCAGCAGGATGCTGCCTGCAGCGTTGTCGTGGCTGTTCGCAGCGAGGACGACGACTGCGATGACCAGGCCGAGGACGTCCACAGCCAAGCCGCGCTTGCGGCCGGGCACCCGCTTGGCGGGGTCGTGGCCAGTCGTGGCGGCAGGGACCCCGGCGGCCGCATGGACACTCTGGGTGTCCAGCACCACCAGGGTCGGGTCCTCTAATCGGCGGGCGCGTTCGCGGACCTGGCAGCGCAGGAGTTCATGGATGACCTGGTCGGTTCCGTCGTCCCGCCAGGCGGCGAAGTAGTAGTACGTCGCGCTCTTCTGCGGCAGGTCGTGCGGGAGGTAGGCCCATTGGCAGCCGGTCCGTCCCTGGTAGAGGATCGCGTTCACGATCTCCCGCATGTCGTAGGCGCCCTGGTGGCCGCTGACCGAGCGGTGCCGGCCCTTCCACGCGGTGATCACCGGCTCAATCAACGACCACTGCTCGTCCGATAAGTCACTCGGATACGGCTTGCGTTCACTCACCTGGTCACATCACCAGATCAACAACCGCGGACCGGCGGATTCCGTCCGCCGCCACACCATCAGGCGACAGCAGATCCACTCAAAGACTCACGAACCGTCCTCTTAGAGATCACGTGACCATTTGCCATCGGACGCTGGTCCTAGTCCTGGCCACCGAGTACCTGACGGCCCCTGAGCTGCGCTCTCGATACATGCGTGCCCTACGGGGGGATCAGCCAAGATACGGCCGGAAGGGATAGTGCCCGATCGATACAACTTCACTGGCGTGGTGGCCAGTTCGGAAGACACCGCGCGCTCATGTCGCCGAAAATACGTACATGCGACGTGGCTGGGTGAGGGCGGGCGTAGCGGCGGGTTTGATGGCGTGCGGTGGGGTGGCGTGGTTCGCGGTGCATTACGTGGTCCAGGCACGGGATCAGAGCACGGCCGGGACCGTGGCTCAAGGACTGGCTGCGGTCTTGGTGCCGGTGGTCGGGTTGGGCGTGTGGCTAGTGCGTCACGTCCGGCAGAGCGCACCGGCGATCGACTTGCGGCAGGCCGTCGACGATTTGGCCGGACGGGTGGGGCGGCAGTGGCATGAAGCGGCGTTGCAGCGGGGGCTGTTCGACCGGCCGTTGGCCGTGCACTGGACATGGTCGCCGCGCGGGCTCAGTGGACCGGTCGACGACGCAGTCGGCGACCGGCGCGCACAGCGGATCGCTCCGCTGCCCGGGCTGTCGCGCGTCACGTCCCAGCAGCTGGTCCGAGGTGATCTCAGCGATATATTCGCGGTCTACGGCGGCCTGGATTCCGGCAGGTTGGTCGTGGTCGGGGCGCCAGGAGCAGGCAAGAGCGGGGCGATGATCCGTCTGCTGCTGGATGCCATCACGCACCGCGGGAGCATCCAGGATGTGCACGTGCGGGCTACAGTGCCGGTGCCGGTGCTGCTCACCGCTTATGACTGGCTGCCCGAGAACGAAGGATTGGCCGCCTGGGTCACCCGGCGTCTGCAGGACGAGCACCCCTTCCTTAAGGCCAAGATCGGGTCGGTGTCCGCAGCCCGCGCCCTCGTGGACGCCGGCGCCGTGAGCCTCCTCATCGACGGCGTGGACGAAATGCCGCAGGAAGC
>JBEHXI010000395.1:0-4473 GCA_048498775.1 Actinomycetota bacterium
CCCCCGCGGGGCTGGGGGAGAGACCCAACGACCGACGAAGGAGGGAGTGCCGTGTCGAGGAACGTCGACATCGGCTTCTGCGCACCCGGAGGCGAACCGAGCCCCAAAGGAAGCCGACACACCCGTTTGCCGCAGCGCAGCGCGCCGGAGCGGGTGATCCTTCTTACGTTGTGAGCATGGAACAGACACCTCGGCGCCGGTCGGGGAGCCGCGTGAGCCGCGTGGCCTGCCTCGCGATCCTGGCGCCCCTGGCGGCGGGGCTCGCCGCCTGCGACGGCTCGAACAGCGCGGGCAGCCCGCTGGCCGCGGCGCCCTATGACGCGGCGGGGCAGATCGCCTCCAGCGTCCGGGACGGCAGCCACCGGGTGGACCCGAACGCGCCGCTGCGCATCAGCGCCAAGGGTGATGGCGGCAGGATCACCGACGTGACCGCCATGGACGCCGCAGGACGCGTTCTGCGGGGCGAACTGTCCCCGGACGGACGAAGCTGGCACAGCACCCTTCCGATGGCCGCAGGGACGCGTTACACGGTCCGCGTCAGCACCGAGCGAGGCGACGGCGCGCCGGGCCGGGGGACCGTCGGCTTCGACACCGCGCCGGCCGGCCGGACCCTCCAGGTCCGCCTCGGCCCCGACACCGGCACCTACGGCGTCGGCCAGCCGATCACCGCGGAGCTGAGCAGGCCGGTGGACGATCCGGCGGCCCGCGCCGTCGTCGAGCGGGGCCTGCACGTCACCGCCACCCCGGCGGTCACCGGGTCCTGGTACTGGGTGGACGGCAAGACGCTGCACTACCGGCCGCGCGAGTTCTGGCCCAGCGACACGCGGATCGAGGTGACCAGCACGCTGCGCGGCGCCCGCGTCCAGGACGACCTCTACGGGGACGCGTCCGCCCCGGTGACGCTGCACATCGGCGACCGGGTCATCGCGGTCACCGACGCCGCCGCGCACACGCTGACGCTCCGCCGCAACGGGCACGTCGAGCGGACCATCCCCGTCACCACCGGCAAGCCGGGCTTCGAGACCCGCAACGGCATCAAGGTGGTGCTCGGCAAGGAGGCGTTCGTGCGGATGAAGAGCAGCACCATCGGCATCGGCGCGGGCAGCCGGGACTCCTACGACCTGCCGGTGCACTGGGCCACCCGGGTCACCTGGAGCGGCGAGTACGTGCACGCCGCGCCCTGGTCGGTCGGCGCCCAGGGCTCGTCGAACGTCAGTCACGGCTGCACCGGCATGAGCACCGAGAACGCCCGCTGGTTCTTCGACCAGGTGCACGTCGGCGACATCGTCCAGGTCGTCGGCAGCGGGGGACGGACGATGGAGCCGTTCGGCAACGGCTTCGGCGACTGGAACCTGCCGTGGGACCGGTGGGTGCAGGGCAGCGCGCTGCAGGGCCGCCCGGCCGGCGCGCACAACGAACAGGGCGCCCCGGAGCGCAAGCCCGGCTTGTCCGCCCGGCTCACGCCCCAGTTGTAGCCGCACGGGTGGAGTAACCGCCCACGCCCGGCCCGAACGCGCCGCGGGGCCTGCCCGGGAGAGATCTCCCCGGACAGGCCCCGCGGCGTGGGAGTTACGCGTGCGCCGGGGCGAGGCGCTGGCGCACCAGCGCCGCCAGCGACTCGGCGAGCGCCGCCGGGTCGACCGGCTCCGACACCACCGCGTCCGCCCGGCTCCAGGTCGCCAGCCAGGCGTCCTGGGGGCGGCCGATGAGCAGCAGCACCGGCGGGCACTGGAAGATCTCGTCCTTGATCTGGCGGCACACGCCCATCCCACCGGCCGGCACCGCCTCGCCGTCCAGGACGCACACGTCGATGCCGCCGCGCTCCAGCTCGGTCAGGACGGCCGGCAGGGTCGCGCATTCCACGAACTCCACCGGCGGCACGTCGGCGGCCGGCCGGCGCCCGACGGCCAGGCGGACCTGCTCCCGGGTGTTCGCGTCGTCGCTGTAGACGAGCACCGTGGCGGTCTGCTGCATGGGCGGTGCCTCCTCGTTGAGGGTCGCTGCGCGGCGTCGAAGACCGCTGTGCGGACGCGATGGATGCTACTCCCGAAGCGGCGCGCCCGAGGAGGGTTCGGACGGGCCCAAGATCTCGCTGACGGCCCGTCGCCGTCCGCCGGGCGCGGCCCGACCTGCGCCGGTGGCCCGACAGTTCCCCCCGATGGGGGATCCGGTACTGGGCCGCCCGGGTCGCGGGAATGCCCTGACACTCCGAACGGCACCCCCCGGAGTGAGCGCGAGATAAGCGACCGACATAATGTCGGTCGTGGCGACAGCAACAGCAGTAGAAACCGGGCACGCGCACCCGTCGGTCAACCGGCCGAACCTCGTCAGCGTGGGAACGATCATCTGGTTGAGTTCCGAGCTGATGTTCTTCGCGGCCCTCTTCGCGATGTACTTCACCCTGCGATCGGTGACCGGTACGGCGTTCTGGCACAGTCAGAACCAGCACCTGAACGTGCCGTTCTCATCGGTGAACACCACGATCCTGGTGCTCTCCTCGTTCACCTGCCAGCTCGGCGTCTTCGCCGCCGAGCGCGGTGACGTGAAGAAGCTGCGCATGTGGTTCGTGATCACCTTCATCATGGGCGCGATCTTCATCGGCGGCCAGGTCTTCGAGTACACCTCGCTGGTCAGGGATGACGGAATCTCCCTGAGTTCCAGCCCCTGGGGATCGGTGTTCTACCTGACCACCGGTTTCCACGGCCTGCACGTGACAGGTGGTCTCATCGCCTTCCTGCTGGTCCTGGGCAGGACGTACGCGGCCAAGAGGTTCACTCACGAACAGGCCACGGCCGCCATCGTCGTGTCCTACTACTGGCACTTCGTCGATGTCGTCTGGATCGGCCTCTTCGCCACGATCTACTTGATCAAGTAACGGGTCCGCCGGCAGCGGATCCACAGCCAGAACCATCGACGCAAGAGACCTGACACCGGGGTAATCCGTGAAAAAGCTCTCCGCACGACGGCGCCACCCCCTGGCGGCACTCGTCGTCCTCATTCTCGCGCTCGCGGCCACCGGGGGGCTGTACGCCGCGTTCGCGCCGGCACCTAAGGCGCAGGCCGACTCCTCCTCCCAGTCCCTGGCGATCGAGGAGGGCAAGAGGCTCTATACGGTCGGCTGCGCCACCTGCCACGGCACCGGAGGACAGGGCACCCACGCCGGCCCGAGCCTGGTGGGCGTCGGCTCGGCCGCCGTGGACTTCCAGGTCGGCACCGGTCGCATGCCGGCCCAGCAGCCCGGGCCGCAGGTGCCGAAGAAGAAGGTGATCTACACGCAGGCCCAGATCGACCAGCTGGCCGCGTACATCGCCTCCCTCGGCCCCGGCCCGTCCGTCCCCACCAAGGAGCAGTACAGCCCCGACGGCGCGGACATCGCCAACGGCGGCAACCTGTTCCGCACGAACTGCGCGCAGTGCCACAACGCCTCCGGCAAGGGCGGCGCCCTGTCGAACGGCAAGTTCGCCCCCTCCCTTGAGGGCGTGAGCGCCAAGCACATGTACGAGGCCATGCTGACCGGCCCGCAGAACATGCCGGCCTTCCCGGACAGCACGATGCCGCAGTCCGACAAGAAGGACATCATCGCCTACCTGAAGGCGGTGAACTCCGACGATTCCCCGAACCCCGGTGGTCTTGAGCTCGGTGGAATGGGTCCGGTCACCGAGGGCCTGTTCGGCTGGATCTTCGGTCTCGGTGCCCTGATCGCCGTGGCCGTCTGGGTCGCCGCCCGGACCACGAAGGCCAGGAAGTCATGAGTAGCCAGGCTGGATCCCACGAGGACATGTCAGAACACATCCCCCTCCCCGCGTCGACGCAGGAGCACGAGGCGTCGGTGGCGGTCCCGGGTGACCCGTTCGCGGACCCGGGTCTGCCGCCGCACGAGCCGCGGCGCCAGGACATCGACGAGCGGACCGCCCGGCGCTCCGAGCGCACGGTGGCCCTGCTGTTCACCGTCTCGATGATCGCCACGATCGGGTTCATCGCGTCCTACGTGGCGCTGCCGATCGACAAGATCGTCTTCATCTTCCCCTTCGGGCACGTCAGCGCGCTGAACTTCGCGCTCGGCCTGACCCTGGGCCTGGCCCTGTTCTGCATCGGGGCGGGAGCGGTCCACTGGGCCCGCACCCTGATGTCGGACGAGGAGGTGCCCCAGGAGCGCCACGCGATCGAGGCGCCCGAAGAGGTCAAGCAGCAGGTGCTCGCCGACTTCCGGCAGGGTGCCAAGGAGAGCCAGCTCGGCCGCCGCAAGCTGGTGCGCAACACCATGTTCGGCGCGCTGGCCCTGGTGCCGCTGTCCGGCATCGTGCTCCTGCGCGACCTGGGCCCGCTGCCGGAGACCAAGCTCCGGCACACGGCCTGGAAGTCCGGCCTGCGGCTGATCAACCAGAACACCAACCAGCCGCTGCGCCCCGAGGACGTCGAGGTCGGCTCGCTGACCTTCGCCAAGCCCGAGGGCCTGAGCGAGGACGACCCGGA
>JBEHXI010000396.1:0-4441 GCA_048498775.1 Actinomycetota bacterium
GAGGAGACCTGATGCCCGACATCACCTGGGAAGACCCCTTCTGCGGCGCAGGCAACAACTGCTTCCGCTTGGGCACCGACGCCGACGGCAACGCCTACATCGCCGTCGCCGGTCGGGAGGAGCGCTACCTGACCGACTCCAGGGAGGCGCTGCGGGCGCTGGTCGAGGAGATAAAGGCGGGGAAGGCGGACCACCTGCTGTGAGGGAAGGGAGCGCGGCCGTCACCCGTGGTGGTGCCCGCCGTGCTCCGGGTGGCCGGGCTCGTGGGCGCCGTCCCCGTCCGAAGGGCTGCCGCCCATCATCCGCAGCATCGGGATGCCCCCGGTCCGCGCGAAGCGCACTACCAGCACCGCCGTGAGCAGCAGGAAGGCGATGTTCAGCCAGGTGGTGTAGTTCCAGGAGACGCCTTCGGTGGGGATGCGGGCCGATGACTGGTCCGGGATGAGGCCGAGGCCGCCGAAGGCGAACTCCACGATGTACCCGGCGGCCACCATGGCCGCGTAGAACGTGCCCAGCAGGAAGGCGGCCATCCGCGCGCCGTAGTACTTCCGGTAGATGTTGAGGATCGGCAGGATCAGCAGGTCGGCGAAGATGAACGCGATCACGCCGCCGAAGCTGATCCCGCCCTTCCACAGCACCACGGCCAGCGGGACGTTGCCGATGGAGCACACGAACGACACGATCGCCACCAGCGGGCCGATCAGCGGGCCCCACAGCTTGGCCGCCAGCGGGTCGTCGACGAAGAAGAACGCCCGCCAGAAGCTCTCCGGGACCCAGGCCGCGACGGCGCCGGCGATCAGCAGGCCGACCACCAGGTCGCGGATGATCGCGGCCCACTCCATGACGAAGACGTGCGCGGTGGCGGTGAACCCGTCGCGGGACAGCAGCCGCCGCAGGAAGGGCGCGTCGCTCCGTACGGACATGTCCATCGCCGCGTGGCCCTCCATGGAGCCGGCCAAGCCCCGTTCGGCCTGCTCCCGCGCCTGGCGCAGCAGCCGCTCGCGCAGCAGCAGCCGGAAGAGGACCGCGAGTGCCACGATCATCAGCGGGCCGCCCACGAACTCGGCCGCCGTGAACTGCCAGCCCATCAACAGCGCCATGATCACGCCGAGTTCGACGACCAGGTTGGTCGAGGCGATCTCGAAGGCCATGGCGGCGGTGAAGTCGGCGCCCTTGCGGAACAGCGACCGGGCCAGCGCCACCGCCGCGTAGGAGCAGGACGACGACGCCATGCCCAGCCCGGCGGCCAGCGTCAGGGTGCGGGGGCGGTCGTCGCCCAGCAGCCGTACGACGGTGGACCTGCGGACCACCGCCTGCACGACGGCGGACAGGGCGAACCCCAGGATCAGGGCCCAGGTGATCTCCCAGGTCATCGAGAAGGCGATGGACAGGGCGTGGAGGACGGCGTGCATGGCGGTGCTCCTTCCCGGTCGCGGCGGGTCCCTACCCCGGAGTACCCCGGAGGGGATCACTCCCCCAGCGGCCGGAAGCGGCGCAGCCGCAGGCTGTTGGAGACCACGAACACCGAGCTGAACGCCATCGCCGCGCCCGCGATCATCGGGTTGAGCAGGCCGGCGGCGGCCAGCGGCAGCGCGGCGACGTTGTAGGCGAACGCCCAGAACAGGTTGCCCTTGATGGTCCGCAGGGTGCGGCGGGACAGCCGGATGGCGTCGGCCGCGGTGCGCAGGTCACCGCGGACCAGCACCAGGTCGCCGGCCTCGATGGCCACGTCGGTGCCGGTGCCCATGGCCAGGCCCAGGTCGGCCTGGGCGAGCGCGGCGGCGTCGTTGACCCCGTCGCCGACCATGGCCACGGTGCGGCCCTCCGCCTGGAGTCGTCGCACCACGCCGGCCTTGTCGGCGGGCAGGACCTCGGCGATGACCTCCGCGATGCCCACCTCGGCGGCGACCCGTTCGGCGACGGTGCGCTGGTCGCCGGTGAGCAGCACCGGGGTCAGGCCCAGGGCGCGCAGCCGGGCCACGGCGGCGGCGCTGGTGGGCTTGAGGGTGTCGGAGACGGTCAGGACGCCGCGGGCGGCGCCGTCCCAGGCGGCCACCACGGCGGTGCGGCCCTCCTCGGCGGCGCGCTCCAGCGCCCGGCGCAGGTCCGCGTCGTCCACGGTGATGCCGTCCTGCTCCAGCAGGCGGGCCCGGCCCACGGTGACCTCGTGGTCCTCGACGCGGCCGCGCACCCCGAGCCCGTCGAGGCTGCGGAAGTCCGCCACGCCGGGCAGCTCGCCGAACTTCGCGGCCGCCGCGGCGGCGATCGCCTGGGCGATGGGGTGCTCGGAGGCGGCCTCGGCGGCGCCCGCGAGGCGCAGCAGGTCGTCGTCGGCGACCCCGGCGGCCGCGACGGCGTCCACCAGGCTCATCCGGCCGGTGGTGACCGTGCCGGTCTTGTCGAGGACGACGGTGTCCACCGTGTGGGTGGATTCGAGGGCCTCCGGGCCCTTGATGAGGATGCCGAGCTGGGCGCCGCGGCCGGTGCCGACCATCAGGGCGGTCGGGGTGGCCAGGCCCAGCGCGCACGGGCAGGCGATGATCAGCACGGCCACGGCCGCGGTGAACGCGTCGGACCAGGCCGCCCCGGAGACCGCCCAGCCGGCCAGGGTGGCCAGCGACAGCACGATCACGATGGGCACGAAGACCGCGGAGATCCGGTCGGCGAGCCGCTGCACCCGGGCCTTGCCGCTCTGCGCCTCGGTGACGAGCCGGGCCATCTGGGCGAGCTGGGTGTCGGCGCCGACCCGGGTGGCCCGCACCACGATCCGGCCGCCCGCGTTGACGGTGGCGCCGGTCACCTGGTCGCCCACCGAGACCTCCACCGGCACCGACTCGCCGGTGAGCATGGAGGCGTCCACCGCGGAACGGCCCTCGACGACCTCACCGTCGGTGGCGATCTTCTCGCCGGGGCGGACCACGAACAGGTCGCCGACCGCCAGCCGGTCGGCGGGCACCCGCTGCTCGGTGCCGTTCCGGAGCACCGAGACCTCCTTGGCGCCGAGCTCCAGCAGGGCGCGCAGGGCGGCTCCGGCGCGCCGCTTGGCGCGGGCCTCGAAGTACCGGCCGGCCAGGATGAACGTCGTCACCCCGGCGGCCGCCTCCAGGTAGATGTTCCCGGCGCCGCCGCCGTGGCCGGTGGTCATCTGGAAGTGGTCGGTCATGCCGGGGGTTCCGGCCGTTCCCCAGAACAGCGCGTACACCGACCAGAGGAAGGCGGCCAGGGTGCCGAGCGAGACCAGGGTGTCCATGGTGGCCGCGCCGTGCCGCAGGTTGGCGAACGCGGCCTTGTGGAAGGGCCAGGCGCCGTAGACGACGACGGGCGCGGCCAGGGTGAGGGAGGCCCACTGCCAGTTGGTGAACTGCCAGGCGGGCACCATCGCCAGCACGATGACCGGCACCGACAGTGCCAGCGAGATCAGCAGCCGGTCGCGCAGCGGGCGGGCCGGGTCGGCGGCCTCGTCACGCGGCGCGCCCTGCTCGTCGGCCGCCGGCTCCTCGCGGGGCGGCGGGGGCAGGGTGGCGGAGTAGCCGATGCGCTCGACCTCCGCGATCAGCTCCTCGGGGCCGACCGGCGCCTCACAGGTCACCTGGGCGGTCTCGGTGGCGTAGTTGACGCTGGCGCTGACCCCGTCCATGCGGTTGAGGCGCTTCTCGATGCGGGCGGCGCACGACGCGCACGTCATCCCGCCGATCGTCAGCTCGACGCGGCGGGCACCGGACGGCGCCACCTGGTCACCGGCAACACTCATCTCTGCCTCCTTCGCGGGCACGGCCCCGCAGGGCGGCGGACGCGTCCTCAGCCTCCTCCGCCCTGCCCCGCCAGCATACCCCCTGGGGGTACCAATACGGGGCGGGTGGGGCGGCGGCGGCCCGTGTGCCGTGTCAGCATGGGCCCGAGGCCCCATCGTGATCACGGCCGTGACCGGCCGGGAAGGTGAGGTACCCATGACCGCCGTACCGGAACTCGCCCGGCTGCTGGACCTGGAGCCGCACCCGCAGGGCGGCTGGTACCGCAGGACGTACGCCTGCGAGGTGCCCGCGGAGGCACCGGGGCGGGGGCCGCGGCCGGCCGCGACGCTCATCCTCTATCTGCTGCCGCCCGGGGAGCGGGCGGCGTGGCACACCGTGGCCTCCGACGAGATGTGGCTCTGGCACCGCGGCGGGCCGCTGCTGCTGCGCACCCGTACCGGGGACGGGGAGGTGGCGGAGCGGCTGCTCGGGCCGGACGTGGAGAGCGGGCAGCGCCCGCAGCTGCTCGTCCCGGCGGGCACCGCGCAGAGCGCCGAGCCCGCCACCGAGCGGGAGGTGCTGGTCGGCTGCCTGGAGGCGCCGGGCTTCGACTTCGCGGACTTCCGGCTGCTGTAGGGCCCGGGACCGGGGAAGTCCGCCGGAACGGCCGCGGGGGGGGGGGGGGGGGGGGGTGGGGGGGGGGTGGCCGA
>JBEHXI010000397.1:0-4435 GCA_048498775.1 Actinomycetota bacterium
TGCTGCGCGGCGTCCACCGCGAACAGGTCCAGCGCGCCGCCCGCCACCAGCCACAGCACGTGCGGGCCCTCCAGCGGCAGGCTGCGCACGCTGGTGCAGTCCACCGGCTCGCCCAGGCCGCCCAGGGTGGCGAGCACCAGGTCGTCGGGCTGCGCCGGCCCGGTCGTCAGGGCGGGGGCGGGCTGCTGGGGGAAGCCGGCGGCCTGCGGGTAGGCGGCCGGCTGCTCGAAGTCGGTCACCTCAGTGCTCCTTGACCAGCTCGGCGTACCGGCCTCCGGCGGCGACCAGGTCCTCGTGCCGGCCGCGCTCCACGACCGTGCCGTGGTCCAGGACGACGATCTCGTCGCTGTCGCGGACCGTGCTGAGCCGGTGCGCGATGACCACGCAGGCGCAGCCGCGCCGCCGCAGGTTGTCGATGATGACGCGTTCGGTCTCGGCGTCCAGGGCGCTGGTGACCTCGTCGAGGACGAGGACGCTGGGCTGGCGGACCAGCGCCCGCGCGATCTCCAGGCGCTGGCGCTGGCCGCCGGAGAAGTTGCGGCCGTCCTGCTCGACGCGGCTGTGGATGCCGCCGGGCCGCCGGGAGACGTCGTCGAGGATGGCGGCGTCCTTCAGCGCGGCGAGCACGGCCTCGTCCGGGATGGACGGGTCCCACAGCGCCACGTTGTCGCGGACGGTCCCCTCGAACAGGAAGACGTCCTGGTCGACGAAGGACACCGAGGCGGACATCACGCTGCGCGGGATCTCCTCCAGGCGCTGCCCGTCGATGCGGATCTCGCCCTCCCAGGGGCGGTACAGGCTCGCGATCAGCCGGGAGACGGTGGACTTGCCGCTGCCGGAGCCGCCGACCAGGGCGACCTGCTGGCCGGGGCCGACGGTCAGCGAGAAGTCGGTCAGCAGCGGCTTGTCCAGCGGGCTGTAGCCGAAGGTGATGTGGTCGAGTTCGACATGGCCGTGGAGGCGGCGGGCGGGCGCGTTCGGTTCGCGCCGGGTGTAGCGGGCGTCCACCGGGAAGCTCTCGACGTCCTTGAGCCGGGCGACGTCGGCCGCGAAGTCCTGGATGCGTCCGGCGACGCCGTTGAGCCGGGTGACCGGCGCGGTGAAGCTGGTCACCAGCGCCTGGAAGGCCACCAGCAGACCGATGGAGATGTGGCCCTCGACGGCCCGCAGACCGCCGATGAGCAGGATCATCGCGCTGTTGAACGCGGCCAGGGCGGGCGCCACCACGGCCAGCGCGGCGCTGGGCACGCCCAGCCGCTGCTGCTCGCTGAGGGTGGCGGCGTGCTGGCCGGCCCAGCGGCGGAAGTAGCCGTTCTCGCCGCCGGTGGCCTTCATCGTCTCGATGAGCTGCAGGCCGCTGTAGGAGGTGTTGGTCAGCCGGGCGGTGTCGGCGCGCAGCTTCTGCACGCCGGTGCTGCGGACGCGCACCACGATCCGCAGCGCGATCACGTTGAGCAGCGCGATCGACACGCCCACCACGGTCAGTTGGGGGTCGTACGCCCACAGCAGGACGGCGTAGAGCACCACGACGACCGCGTCGACCCCGGCGGCCGCCAGGTCCCGCGCCAGGGTCTCGGCCACCGAGTCGTTGGACTGGAGCCGCTGCACCAGGTCGGCGGGGTTGCGTTGGGCGAAGAACGTGACGGGCAGTCTCAGCAGGTGCCGCAGGAAGCGGGCGCTGCTGAGGGTGGACGAGATGATGCGCCCGCGCAGCAGGTTGGCCTGCTGTACGGCGACGAGCGCGGCGGTCAGCGCCACCACGGTGGCCATCGACGCGAACAGCACCGGCAGGAGCGAGCTCTCCTTGCCGAGCAGGAACATGTCGATGTACGTGCGGCTCAGCGCCGGGGTCACCGCGCCGACGACGACCAGCAGGAAGCTGGCGATCACCGCGGCCAGCATGGTGCCGGTGGTGCCGTGCAGCCGCGCCGGCAGGGCGCCGAGGATGCCGGGCTTCCGGCCGCCGCGGCGGAAGTCATCACCGGGTTCGAAGGTCAGCACCACGCCGGTGAAGCTGCCGTCGAAGTCCTCGGGCGAGACGAACCGGCGCCCGCGGGCGGGGTCGTTGATGTGCACGCCGCGGCGGCCGAAGCGCCGCCCCATCCCGTCGAAGACGACGAAGTGGTTGAACTCCCAGAACAGGATGGCCGGGGCCTGGACCTCCGCGAGCGCGGCCGGCTCCATCTGCATGCCCTTGGCGGTCAGGCCGTAGCTGCGCGCGGCGCGGAGCACGTTGCTGGCCCGCGAGCCGTCCCGGGAGACGCCGCAGGCGACCCGCAGCTCCTCCAGCGGCACATGGCGGCCGTAGTGGCCGAGCACCATGGCCAGCGAGGCGGCGCCGCACTCGACGGCCTCCATCTGGAGGACGGTGGGGGTGCGGACGCTTCTGGGCCGCCTGCCCTTGGGGGCGGGGGCCCGGCTGGGGCGCCGCCGGCCGCGCGGGGCCTGGTGGGAGCGGTGCCTGCTGCTGTGCTTGCCGCGCTCGGGTATCGGGGCGGGGGGCAGCCCGGAGGGCGCGGAGTCGTGCTGCGCCGTCACGGCAGGATCCAGTCGATCGGGTGCTGGGAGGCCAGCTGGACGGCGCCGCTGACCAGGGTCGAGGAGTCGAGGGCGTACGGCGGTCCCTGTCGGGAGGACCAGGTGTAGCCGGAGGCGGTGCCGGACGTTTGCTCCAGCGCGACCACCACCGGGACCGGCTGGCCCTGCGCCGAGAACTGGGCGGCCAGCTGGTCGTCGCCGAGGAAGCCGGAGATCTGCTGGCGGGACTGCGGGACGCGGCCGACCGCCTCCACCCGGCCGCGCAGCACTCCGTAGCGCTGGGAGGGCACCGACTGGACGGTCAGGTCGACGTGGGCGCCCACCGGGATGGTGGCCGCACTGCTGCCCGTCGCGTAGAGGACGGCGACCAGCGGTTCGCCGGGGTTGTTGATGCGTTCGACGGTGGCCAGGTCGGTGCCGGTGGAGACGACCGCGCCGATCTTCACCGCGAGGGTGGTGATGCGGCCGGTGGCCACCATCCGCACGGTCTGGGTCCGCAGGCCGTTGCTCACCTGCAACAGCTTGGCGCCGGTGGGGAGTTGGTCGCCCTCGGCGGCGTAGACCGCGGTGACCTGCCCGGCGTACGGGCTCTGGAGGACATAGCTGCCCTCGGCATGGGTGAGGATCCCCGGTACGTCGACCTTCGGGGCCACCGTTCCGGTGACCGCCCAGAAGGCCGCGCAGCCCATGACGACCGCCGTCACCGCGAGCACCAGCCAGCCCTGCGGGCGGGCGAGGCGCACCGGTATGTCGAGCTCCTCAGGCGATTGAAGCTTGGCAAGCGCCTTTTGCCGGAACTCCACGCAACTCTTCCTTCGACTGCATTGTTTCGGTCAGGCACAGCAGTGCACGACCGTAACACAGGCGCTTGGGGCGCCGAATGCCGGCCGACAGCGTCCAGGGGCCCCGGAAACATCTCCGGGGCCCCTGACCCGACCTACGGGGATTCACAGGTGTCGATAGGCCGGGTAACGCTTTGGGTTATATCGCCATACGGCGGAACAACCGTCAGAGACCGGCAACCAGGCCGTTCACACCGGCAGCACCGGTGACGCCGGAGACCAGGCCGGTGACGGTGCCCAGAACCGGGGCCGCGACCGGGGCGGCGATGCCCTCGACGGTGCCGAGCGCGGTGCCGGCCAGCTCGCCGACCAGGCCACCGGCGACGCCGTCCAGCTCGGTGTCCTCGATCTCGCGGGTCTCGATGTCCTTGCGCATGCGTACGCATCCCTTCATAGCTGTACCTACAAAAGATGTCCGGCCGACCCGCTGGCTGCCGATCCGGCCAGTCAAACGGTCGCGCACCGCCCGAAACTCGGAACGTTTGCTGCAACTCCCGTTCGGCAACGATGTAACCATCCGGACGAGCCGCTCTGCCAATCCCCGGCAGCCAATGTCTCGGTCACTCTCTCGGTACCGCGATACCGTTGTCCGCCCCATTCGGGCACCATATGGCGACGCTTTCTTCACACAATCTCGACGACTTGGTCTGGCGGAATGCGCGCCACCGTGCCCGCGGATGGGACATATCCCCGTTTAGGCCCGCACCGTCCGCGGCGGCGGGTGGCCTACACCGGGTTGCTGTGCGGCTTTCGCGGGGCCGATGTGCAGGATTGGCCCCGCGCCGCCCCGCACGCCCCGCGGCGGGGGCGTATCGGGGCGTAACCGGAGCAGCGGCGCGCGCTCGGCGTATTCGCGGCGCACGGCGGCGCGTTCGGGGATCCCGGCGCGCTCGCGGCATGCTGCCGCCCGGCGCGCGGCGCCTCGCGTCGGGTTCTCGGCAGGTTCTCGCCGGCTTCTCGGCGGGTTCCCGGCGGGTTCTTGTCGGGCTCTTGTCGGGTTGCCGTCGGGGGTCTTGTCGGGTTGCCGTCGGGTGCTCGGCGCGCTTGCCCGCGCG
>JBEHXI010000398.1:0-4415 GCA_048498775.1 Actinomycetota bacterium
TCCTCGGTGAGTCCTCGGTGAGTCCTCGGTGAGACGTTGCGCGGGCGGTGCGCACGGTGCTCGGGCACCGGGCCTCGTCCGCCGGGTCGCGCGCCTCGAAGCCGTGGCCGTCGTGCGGGACGTCGGCGATCTCCGGCCAGGCGACGCGGCCGCCCGGCCCGGCCCCTGATCCGGTCGGCGGCGGGCAGCCCCGCGACGGAAACTGCGGATGGCCTACGAAGGGGGTGCCCGTCCGCCCGCTTCGGCCTAGCGTTCGAGTATGCCTGTGCGCTTTCCCGCTCCGGTGAGACTCGACGGCCGGTATGTGCGTCTGGTTCCGCTCTCACTGAACGATGCCCCCGCGCTGTTCGCGGCCGCGCGCACCGACGAGGAGATGTGGCGGTGGCTGTCCACCACGCCGCCGGAATCGCTTTCGGACATGCGGCTGCTGGTCGAACAGCGGCTGGCACAGCAGGCGGCCGGTGAGGCGGTGGTGTTCACGGTGGTGCCGCTGGCCACGCAGCGCCCCTCGGGCTGGACGGCGTACCTGGACATCTCCGTCGCGGACGAGCGACTGGACATCGGCTGGTCCTGGGTGGAGCCCACGCTGTGGGGCACCGCGGCCCATCTGGAGATCCACTTCCTGCTCGCCTACCACGCCTTCGAGAACCTCGGCTTCGGCCGGATCCAGTGGCGCCTGGACGGCCTCGACCAGCCCTCCCAGGACGCCGTCTCCCGGATCGGCGGAATCCGCGAGGGCGTGCTCCGCCGGCACTGCAGACGCGCGGACGGCTCCTGGCGCGACACCGCCTACTACTCCCTGGTCGCCGCGGAATGGCCCGCGGTCCGGCAACGATGGATCTCCAGCTGGGTCCTGGACTGACCGGCGGCGCGGCCCGGTCACAGCACCTGGCGTGGCGCCCGTGCACCTGGAACCGCTGATCCCCTCCGACGGCCCGCTCCGGAACCCGCTGCTGTCACAGCTGACCGAGCTCCACGCCACGAACACCGCGTTCCTCCGCCGCAGCGGGGACATCCCGGACCCCGAGCACGTCGGCCCCGAGCAGGTGGCCTCGTCGCGCCCGCGGCAACCGCGAGATCGACCGCCGGACGGACCGCCAACCGGGCCGCCCCTGCCGAGTACCGCACACACGGCTGCGGTGAGCGCTCGCCCCGGCCCCGGCCCCGGCGCTCAGCGGAACCACCAGGTCAGCACCGTCGTCGCCAGGAACACGACGACCGCCGCGAGCCAGACCGCCAGGCGTGCCGGCCGCCACGGCCCGGCCGGCGCCCACTCCCCCTCCCCCCGCGACAGCAGCGCGTCCGCGAACGCCCGCGCGGTGGGCGGCCGGTCCTCGGGATCGACGGACAGCGCGGCGCGCAGCAGTGCGCCGATGCCGTCCGGAACCCCCGGCTCCCTGGGGATCACCGGCACCGGACGCGCCGCCGCCTGCTCTGCCGTGAGGGTTGCCCGACCGCCAGGACCGAACGGCTTGTGCCCGGTCAGCAGCTCGAACGTCACGACGCCGAGGGCGTACACGTCGGCCCGGCCGTCGAACCCGCCGGTCTGGAAGGCCTGTTCGGGCGCCATGTACGCGGGGGTGCCGGTGGTCACGGTCAGCCCCGACGCGTCGGCGAGCTGCTTCGCGCTGCCGAGGTCCGCGACCAGGACGGCGGTAGGCGTGCGCTCGGCGTCGAGGAGGAGGTTCGACGGCTTGATGTCGCGGTGGACGACGCCTGTGTCATGCAGCACCTGCACGGCGTATCCGGCCTCGGCCGCCAGCCGGAGTGCCTCCGCGGGCCCGCAGTGCCCGATCCTCTCGGCCAGCGTGCCGCCGCGGACGTAGTCCATGACGAAGTACGGCCGGTCGTCCTGGACGCCGACGTCATGAACGCGCACCACTCGGGGGCTGGAGATCCTGCGGAGCAGCCTCGCCTCCGCCAGGAAACGCTCCCGTACGTCGGCGTTCGACGCCCAGTTGTCGGCCAGCACCTTGACCGCGACGTCCGTGTCGAGCTCGGGGTCGTAGGCCTTCCAGACGGTGGCGAACGAACCGGCTCCCAGTCTGTCCTCGAGGAGGTAACGGCCCAGCTTCCGCATGTGGCACCATTTTGCCTGAGGCGTCGGGGGCCGGGAAATTCCGTGTGTGACGGGGTGGGATTCGGGCCGGACGAGAACGGGGGCCGGCCACGTGGCCGAAGAGGACGAGCTGAGCCGGCTCGTTGCGTCCGCGCAGGCGGGTGACCGGGCGTCGCTGGACCGCCTCCTGGCCAGGCTTCGCCCCACGGTGATGCGCCGCTGCTCCAGGTTCCTTCCGCACCACGCCGACGCCGAAGAGGCCGCGCAGGACGCTCTGCTGTCCATCAGCACCCATCTGCACGAGTACAGCGGGCGGGGCTCGTTCCTCGGGTGGGTCACGGTGATCGCCTCGAACGCCGCCCGGTCCACGTACCGCTCGATGCGCCGGCGCGCGGAGGACAGTCACGCGATCGTCCCCGAAGGCGTCGATCCCCGGACGACCAGCGTAATCGCGGGGACCCGGCTGGACCTGATGGAGTCGCTGGCCGCGCTTGAGGAGCGGCATCCCGCCCTGGCGGAGTCCTTCGTGCTCCGCGACCTCGGGGACCTGACCTATCTCCAGGTCGCCGAGATCACCGGCGCGCCCCTGGGCACGGTCAAGGACCGCATCCACCAGGCTCGCCGCTTCATGCGGGACCGCCTCGGCGACGGCTTCTGAGACGTGAACCGGAACCGGAACCGGAATCCGAACCGGGAGGTGCTGCCGTGCGAGCTCGGACGATCACCGTCATCCTGGCGGCGGCCATCGGACTCGGCCTGCTGACCGGCCGGTTCGTCCTGCCCGCCCGCTCCGCGCCGGCCGCTCCCACCGTTTCGCCCGGCACCGCGCCGTCCTCCCCGGGCAGCGCCTCGCCGGCGCCGAAACCCGCCGCCGGGCCCATGACGACCCAGCACCTCCTGACGGCGGCCGAGTTCGGGAAGGCCGGGATCTCCCAGCACATCTATGTGCGGGATCGCGTCGGGGACGGCCGGTACGCCAACGCGGCCTGCACCGGTGAGAAGACGCTCGGCCAGACCCTGGGCGGGCCGGACGCGCACTTCCGCGGCTTGATGACGACCAAGGACACCGACCGCGACGACCCCACACTCTCGACGAGCGTCAACACCCAGGTCGCGCGCGAGGTCGCCGGCGACGCCGGCAGCCCGACCCTGGCTCAGAACTTCGCCGAGCGCCTCCTGCTGGAGGAGGTGCCCTGCCAGGACGAACCGGCCGGCCACTGGGTCTACGGTCCGACGCACACCATCACCGTCGCTCCGGCCATCACCGCGGACTGGATGGGTTCCTACGACGGCGACCTGAACACCACGGGGACCGCGCCCCGGGGCAAGGAGCCGTGCGGAGGCATCGCCATCCTCCGCAACGGTTCCCACTTCGGGGTCCTGGAGGTCGACGCCTGCCTGCGCACGGCGGCGATGACGCGGATCGTGCGTGCCGCCGTGACACAGCTCTGAGCAGCCCCCGCGGAGGTGACGTGGATCACACCGATCGCGGCGGATCACTCTCCAACATTTCCCGCCCGGCCCGCATCTCCCCGGGTGTACGAGGACGCGCACCGCGTCGTGACCACCCAGGGGGACACCATGTTCAACCACCACGCAGCCGCAGCCGTCGGGAAGTCCTCGCGGCGCGGCCGCACCGCGCGAGCGGCCGCCGCCCTCGGCGCCGCCGCCCTGATCGCGGCCGGCATCGGCCTGCGTCCCGCCGCCGCCAGCACGAACACCGCCGCGCTCGCCGAGCCCGGCCTCGGCTCCGCCGACGTCGTCCAGAGCGAGGACTTCTTCCAGCAGGGCCTGGCCCCGGTCGGCGCGACGATCGACATCACCGGGAACCAGGCGCTCTCGGCGTGCTCCGGCGAGGAGACGATGCGCGCGCTGACCGGGGGGAAGGCCGCCGCCTACGCCTCGGTGACCTGGACCTTCGACGTCAAGGGCGCCCTGCTGACCGAATCCGTCGCGGACGGTGCCACCGACACGTCGGCGACCTCCTACGAGAAGCGGCTCAACACGCTGGTGCGCGGCTGCCAGGACGAGCCCGCCGGACACTGGCACTACGGCCAGGGGCACGCGATCACCGTCTCGGCCGGCGAGGGCACCTGGTACCCGGCCTTCAGCGGCGACGGCACGGCCACCGGTGGTGTCGCGGTGATCCGCAGCGGTCACCGGTTCGGCATCCTGGAACTCTCCGGCCGGCCCGGCGCCGACCCCGGCACTCTCCAGGGCGTCACCGCCGCTGCCATCAACCGCCTGGCCGGCTGATCCCGCCGCGCACTTCCCACGTGCCGTTCCTTGCCGGGCCTGCCCCGGCGAGGAACGGCGGGACGGCGGGACGACGGGACGACGGGACGGCGGGACGACG
>JBEHXI010000399.1:0-4389 GCA_048498775.1 Actinomycetota bacterium
TGCAGGCGTCGGGCCGGGCGGACCTCAGCGACTGCACCATCACCGACAACGACGGCGACGGCATCCGCAGCAACTCCGAGGAGCCGGTCGGCGTCCAGCGCTGCGAGCTGGCGGGCAACGGCGGCACCGGCGTCAACCGGCTGCGCGACGGTGCCGGCACCGACGAGCCCGCACCGGCCCGCCGCCCCGCGCGGCGCTCCGGTGACGACGCGGAACGCGGCGCGGCCCCGCCCGGCCGGGAGCGCGGCATCGCGTCCGGCACCAGCACCGGGCCGCTCGCCGAACTCGACGCGCTCGTCGGCCTGGAGAGCGTCAAACGCGAGGTCACCGGCCTGATCAACCTCAACAAGATGGCGCAGCGGCGCGAGGAGCTCGGCCTGCCGATGCCCCCGATGAGCCGCCACCTGGTCTTCGCCGGCCCGCCCGGCACCGGCAAGACCACCGTGGCCCGGCTCTACGGCGCCGTCCTGGCCGAACTCGGCATCCTCACCCAGGGCCACATCGTCGAGGTCTCCCGGTCCGGGCTCGTCGCGCAGATCATCGGCGGCACGGCGATCAAGACCACCGAGGTGTTCAACAAGGCACTCGGCGGTGTGCTGTTCATCGACGAGGCGTACACCCTCACCAACCAGTCGAAGGGCAGCGGCCCCGACTTCGGCCAGGAGGCCGTCGAGACGCTGATGAAGCTGATGGAGGACCACCGCGACGAGATCGTCGTCATCGTCGCCGGATACTCCGAGCAGATGGGCCAGTTCCTGGAGTCCAACCCGGGAATGGCCTCCCGTTTCGCGCGGACCGTGGAGTTCCCCAACTACGAGGTGGACGAACTCGTCACCATCGTGCGGGGCCTGTGCGACAAGCACTACTACGAACTCGACGAGACCGCCGAGGAAGCCCTCACCCGGTACTTCGAGAACATCCCCAAGGGACCGACGTTCGGCAACGGACGCGTCGCCCGCTCGGTGTTCGAGACCATGATCAGCAACCAGGCGTCGCGGCTCGCCGTGGACCCACCCCACGACACCGCCGCGCTCAACCGCCTTGACGCGGTGGACATCGGGCCCATCCCGCGGGCCGAGGACACCACACCGGACGCGCGGCCCACACCGGAACCTGACCCGCGACGGCACACCGCCCCCCGGGCACCGGCCGAACCACCCCCGGCCATGCGCCGCCTGGCCGGGCTGTGCGGCCTCCGCGACGTCCGCGCCGCGCTGCTGAAGCGCACCAACGAACTGGTGGCGTCCCGCCGCGACGGCAGGCCGCCCGTCCCCGCCGCCAACGTCGTGCTCGCCGGCGAGCCGGGCAGCGGCCGGCGCGCGGTGTCCACGCTGTACGCGAAGTGCCTGGCGGAGACCGGTGTGCTGACGAACGGGGCGGTGCACCGCGCGGCCCTGTCGGGGATCCCGGCCCGCTGGGCGGGACAGGCGGACGCCTGCGCGGCCACGTTGTTCACCGAGGCCCAGGGCGGCGTCCTCGACCTGGAACTGGACGAGGCGTTCGCCGCCCGGCCGGAGCGGGAACGCGCCGCGGTGTGGGAGGCCGTGGCCGGAGCGGCGGCCCGCGCATCAGGCACGGCGCTGGTGCTGCGCGGCACCCACACCCGGCTCAGCGAGGCACTGCGGGAACGCAACGACATCGCCCGCTGCTTCGCCGAGTACCTGCGCCTGGCCCCGTACACCGCGGAGGAGCTCGCGGAACTGGTGTGCCGCCGCCTCGCCGGCCACGGCTTCCAGGTCGACGAGGCCGCCCACCACACCCTGACCGCCCGGCTCGCCGGACGCCCGCCCGCCGACGGGGCCTGGGGCGCCCACCGGTTCGCGGACCGGATCGCGGAGCGCGCGCCGTCCGCGGTCCTGCGGCTGCGGGACGCGCCCGGCGCCCCCGCCGGTTCCGGGGCCGCCCCGGCAGGGGACGCGCGGGCACAGGTGGGTGTAGCAGAAGGCAATCCACCCCCCACACCGTTCCTCGCCGGCACGGCACCGGGTCAGGATGGAACCGCCGTCACCCACGTGTGAGACGGCGACCCCCCAACGTACCGAAAGGATGAGCGATGCCCGATCAGCAGCAAGTAGATATCGCGGGAATGCGGGCGGCGCAGCCTCACTTCGAGACCGCGCTGAGCGAGACCTCCCGCGTGTACAACAGCATGCACGAGCAGGCGATCACCCTGGAGAGCACCTGGACCGGCGACGCCGCCCAGCGCTTCGTCCAGGCGCTCAACCAGTGGCTGGAGAACTGCAACACCGTCAAGCAGCAGCTCCAGGTCGTCACGGACAAGCTCGCCCAGCACACCGGCATGTACGAGCAGGTCCACAGCGACACCACCGACCAGAGCAACAACCTGGCGCAGGTCGTCGCCGCGGGCCTCCCCGGATTCTGACCGGCACACACCCCACCACATCACACCACACCGACCGAGACCGAAAGGACCGGCATGACGACATATCAGGTGAGCCTGGAACAGATGGAGTTCGTCGGCGGCGAGATGGACACCATCACCAAGCAGATCCAGCGGACCCTCCAGGAGCTGGACGACGGCTCCAAGCAGAGCCTCTCCCAGTGGTCCAGCGACGCGCGCGACGCGTACAACGTGGCGAAGGCCAAGTGGGACGCCGCCGCGGCGGCCATGCAGGCGCAGGCGGCCGCCGCCACCCAGGCGCTGGGTCACATCGACAACTATTACACCAGCGGCGAGAAGTACGGCGTCAGCCTCTGGGACCAGTGACGTGGCAGCGGGAGGAGGCGGCACCCAGGGCGGACACAAGTCGGGGTCGAAGACGCCGCAGCAGTACACCGGCGGTACCTACACGGACAGCAGCACCGGCCACATCGACCAGAGCGCGCTGCCGACGGTCCCGACCATTCCCGCCATCCCGGCGCAGAGCGCCAACGGCAACACGTCGGTGGACACCTCGTCACTGAAGAAGTTCGCCGACAACCTGGACACGCTGGCGGAGGCACTCGGCGGCGCGAAGACCCGCGTCGACAACCTCCAGGCCATCGCGGCCGGCACCTTCAACGAGGCGAAGGCCCTGGCGCAGACGGTCACGGGCGAGAACGGGCTGCAGCCGAACTACAGCAAGTCGCTGCACCTCCTGCGGCAGGCCCTGATGGACACGGCCTCCTCGATCAGGTCGCTGGCCACCAAGTACTCCACGATCGAGGAGATCAACCAGAAGGCGGGCAGCGACCTGTCGAACCTCATCCAGCAGGCGGAGACCGACATCCAGGCGCTGGAGTCGGACCTCCAGACCCAGGGGGCGAACGGCAACGGCAACGGCTACGGCCAGCAGCCACCCGGTCAGCAGAACCAGTAACAGTCACGACGGACCGCGCAGGCCCGGCAGAGCACCAAGCGCGAACGCGGGCGCACCGCCATGCGGCGCGTGGCCCGGTGAGTCGTCACCGGGCCACCGCTCCCGGCCCGGACCTGCGGCTCCCGGGACCGGAAGGCAGACGGGGGAGGAGGTTACCGATCGACGGCATCGGCGGCTTCGGACGCCGTACGGCACGAGAGACAGCGGACGCCCCGGCACCCGGGGCTCGGCACAGGTGACGACGGCGCAGCGTCCGCGAGGCGGGCGGTGCGCCTTGCGAGCGTTGGGCGGACGGGAGCGCGCACAGCATGTCAAGCGACAACAGCAACGGGAACGGCAACAGCAACGGGAACGGGAACGGCGACAACAGCAACGGTGATCCCGCCAGCGAGTACGGCAGCTGGGACTGGAAACAGGTCATGAAGGCCGTCACCGGCGAGGATCCCGACCATCCCGACCAGGACCAGCCGTCGAACCCGCAGACGCTGCAGGACGCCGCCAACACCTTCTGGTACGTCGAGCAGGTGCTCCAGGAGGTCGGCCAGGCCATCTCCGACCAGACCGAAGCGCTGGCCGGCCAGAACGGGCCCTGGCAGGGCGAGGCGGCCCAGGCCTTCACCGGCGCGATGGAGCAGCTGTCCAAGGACGTCACCAGCATGACCAACGCCCTGTCCGGCGGCGTCACCGGTGACGACAACGTCCCCCAGCAGCTGGCGAACAACGCCCAGCACCTGCGCGAGGCGATAGCCAAGCTCCAGGACATCGACAACTGGTACGCCCGCGAGGCCCTGCGGATCGACCCGAGCACCAAGATGGACGACGGCCGGGTCATGGTGAGCAAGATCCAGCAGATCCCCACCATGATGGGGAACGACATGCGCCAGGTGCTCATCGAGCTGGCGCGGCACTACAAGCTCACCGAGGACAACGTCGAGCTGCCGAACGAGCCCGGCAACCCGGCGACGGGCAATGGCTACGGCTACGGCCAGGGCCAGGGCTATGGATACGGCCAGGGCCAGGGGTACGGGTATACGTACGCGCCGGGTCAGCAGCAGGGTCAGGGTTACGG
>JBEHXI010000400.1:0-4366 GCA_048498775.1 Actinomycetota bacterium
GTCATCACCGCCCCCTCCTTTCGTCACACGATCCGTTCCGTGACGTAAAGACGGTACTCCCGCCTCGTGACGTAAGTCAAGTGTTCGTGACGAAATCACCCCCCCTTGGCGCGGTGCGCTGGGCGACCGTCGCGGCCCGCTTGGCGTGGCCGGCGGGCCGTGGCCACCGCGTCGTCCCAGCACGGCAGGCACCAGGCCATGAGCTGATCGACAGGCAACGCGGCGAGGAAGACCGCTCGGGGTGCGGGCCGGGGTCGATCGGCCCGGCGATGTACCGGGCACCGGCCGCCTCCTTTACGGCGTAAAGCTGGGTGCCGCTTCACGCGACGTCAGTAGCCGCCGCGACGCGATCAACCCAGCAGCCGGCGCACTCGCCGTCAGCGCGCCGGACCGCGCCCGGATGGTTCGGGCAGGGCCTCGGCGCTGGTGATGCCGGTCGCCTGCTGGTCGCCGTCTCGGCGCAGTGCTCGCACGGCTTGCCGGTGTCGAGCCGTACGTGATCCTCACACCGTAGGTCGGGGCAGTCGTAGCCGCGCCGCACGATCGTGATCGCCACCGCTGTGGCGTCTCGCGCTTCCCCGGCCCGGTACTCCCAGCGAGCGGCCCGACGCTCGATCCGCTCGGCCAGCTCGGCCTCCGAGCGGTGTGCCAGCTCCCATTCCAGGGCCTCCAGTACTCGCCGTGAGCCGTGGTCGGGCACCCGGGCCCGCAGCGCCTTGGGCAGTCGCCGGTACAGCCGAGATGCAGCCGTCGGCGCAGCCCCCTGCGGCCGCTTGCGCGTCGGTCCCGACTTGACGCGTGAATCCCGATCTCCGGCGGCGTAAGCCGCCTCGCGCGCGCGCGTAGGTACCTGTACCTCGCCTACGGCGGGAGGTGACGGTTCGACTGACGTTTCTACTGACGGTTCCTGTGCCGTTTTGGGTGTCACGGTGTCACCCCTAGGGGCGACAGACTGACGGGGGGGGGGTGACAGATTGACACCGGGGGGGGTGACAGATTGACGCCCCCTCTCTACCGGGAGGAATGCATCCTCATCGCCGTCCCCGAACGTGATCTCATCGATGAGGTTGTCGCCGTAGTCCTTCGGGGGCCGCTTCAGCGACGCGAGGAGCGCCAGGTTTACCCGGGTGAGGTTCGTGATCTGTTCGCCCGTTTTGGGGTTGATGCGGTGTACTGACTTGATCAGCTGCTTCTTTCGCAAGAGCGCATTGGTGCGCTGCACTGTCCGCTCGGACATGCCGGTCTCATCCGCCAGGCGGGACACGCCGGGCCAGCAGTAGCCGTGTGCGTCGGTGTGGTTGCAGTAGGCGGCCAACAGGATCTTCTCGCTGGCACTGAGGCCGCCGGCCTCGAACACCATGGTGATGTGTCCGATCACTGGCCACCCCCGCTCACCTGCGAGCGTGAGGTGTAGATCAGCTGTACGTCAGCGGGCGCATGTACACTCATCGCTGAGCTGGTTCCTTCTGTGTAGGCACGGAAGAGGGACTTGTGAGGCCGGGAGTTGCTGCCTCCCGGCCTTTCTCATGCTTCGGGACTGTATCGGCCTCCTTCCTGTGTGTGATCGGTGCAGAAGGACGTCGTTGCTGTTCGAAGGGTCGCCGGTCGCTGGAAGAGCGCACCCGACCCCCGTCCGGGGACGACCACCGTTCTGACGTGCGCGAATCCGCGTCGCTTGTAGTAGTGCTGGAGGGCATCGTTCTCGCGCCAGCAGTCGAGCCGCAGCCACGTCTTCCCTCGCTCCTCGGCGCGGGCGCACGCCCAGTCGAGCAGTTCCTCGCCGAGTCCCGATCCGCGGTATGGGCCGGAGATCATGAACTTGTACAGGTAGAGGGCGGTGGACGGCTGGTCCTCGGCGGTCCAGAAGTCGAGGTCAGGGCCAGCGAGCGCAAGGGATGCCACCACGTGTCCCTCCTCATCGGTGACCACGTAGGTGGCGCCGGCTGCGACGGCCCGGCGGATGTCCCGCACCCCCCTCTCTCGGTCGACCCATTGGCGGATACCGGCTGCGTGCAGCCACTCCTCCGCCTCGATTCGCAACGCCACCACGGCGTCAAGGTCCAGCATGGTGGCTGTACGGATCGCCATCACGAGAGGTCCAACTCGTACACCAGGAAGTGCTTGTCTCCGGCGAAAACGGTGATCATGTGACGGACGGGCTGCCCGTCCTCGCCGTATCCGGTCCGCCGGTGTTCGCCGACGGGCGTGCCGGTTGGGATGTCGAGCTGGTCTGCCTCTACGGATGTGGGCATACGGATGATGATCTGGTCTCGGATGGACACCTGGGGGCACCCGATGTGTCGCAGGATTCCGCCAGGGACGCTGACGTCCCGCTCCTCCATGAGGAGCGTCCCGCGCGCGAGGTCCTCCGGGAAGTAGCTCGTTGAAAGCTGGTACGGCACGTCGTCGACGTACCGGATCCTGGACCGCCGGACCGCCATATCGCCTGGGGACAGCTCCAGCGCCAGAGCGACTTCCGGAGGCGGCGTCTCGATAGACACTGAAACCTCCTGGCGAGGGGAGCGTCCTTGCTCGGCCACTGCCGCTGACCAGTCATCCATCCCCGTGTTCGGGTTGTCGCGTCGCGGGCCGCGCTCGAAGCGGTGGAGGTTCCATTCCAGGGGCCGTTGGTCTCGGACACGGCGGCCGAGACGCCCCTGACCTCGGGTGATCAGGCCGTCCGCCTGGAGTCGAGCCAGAGCCTGCCGGACCGTCGTGCGGCTGAGCGAATGCTCTTTGGCGAGTTGGAGCTCCCGAGGCACTGGGTCGCCAGGGGCAAGGTCGCCGGCCTCGATCCGGCGTCGGAGCTCCATATAGAGCTCCTCCCATAGCGGCGTATCGCTGGCCGAAGCCATGTGTTTCCTCCGACTCGGAGTTCTGTAGGAACAGTTGCTACAGAGTCTTGACCGTTGGAAATTTCTGTCTCTACAGTAGTGACAGAAACAGGGCCGATCAAGGCCAACACACAGGGCGGCCCCGGTGGTAGCGCACCGGGGCCGCGGACCGGAACCACTGATGGGAGTGGCCCGATGCAGGTAATCCTGCCCCGGCCGGTCGATGTGGTCGACCTCGACCACGACCTCGATGACCGGCACGACTACGACGTGGAGCTGGCGTACGCGCTCGCCAGCACCGACCCGGACCTGTGGGCGCCGACCCTGCCCGGCGAGACGGAGCAGGAGCGCCAGGCGAGGCTGGACGCGGCCGTCGACATCCTGGCCGAGCTGCTGGCCGAGGCCGACGCCGCCGAGGAGGTGGCGGCATGAGCCTCCTGGAGCTGGATGAGGAGATCGCCCGGATCCAGCGGGCCATGAAGCGGCTGCGGAACCTGGGCGACGTCGCTGCCTGCGAGCGTCGGCTGACCGTGCTGCGGGCGCGCCGTGCGGCGCTGGCTGGGGGTGAGGTGTCGTGAAACTGCCGAGCGACTGGACCGCCGAGCGGGCTTCCGGGTGGTGGGAGCTGCACCACCTCATCCACAAGCCGTGCGGGTGGCGCAGCGGCCTGGCCTACGACCTGGTCTGCAACGACGCTCAAGCCCGCTCGGTCGTGTACGGCCACGAGTGCGACGAGGTGAGCGAATGACCGCCCCGATCGCGGCGTCGGATGTCTGGGCGGCGGTCATGGACCGCGCCGGCTACCGCTGCGAGTGCACCATCCCCCGCCACCCCGGCCACCGCGCGCCGGGCCGCTGCGAGGCCGACGCCAACGTCCGCCTGATCGCGGGTCCCCGTGACCCGCACCCTGAGCGCACGGCCGCAACGGCTGCGACCGTGCCCGTGAGTGACCTGGTCGCCTGGTGCATCCCGTGCTGGGACCACGCGGTGAAGTCCGCTCATCGGCGTGCCGAGCACCAGGCCGTGCAGCAGCTACGCGACGCGGAAGGGCTCTGGTGATCGCGATGATCCGCAAGAGGCGGCGTACGGACGCGCGGCCTGACGTGGTCGCGTCGGTGGAGGAGCAGACCGCCCAGGCGGCCTCGCTGGCGCGGATCGCCGGGCAGGCCCGGCTGATGGATCCGCGTACGAACCCGGCCGTACGGGCGCACGCCGACCGGCTGCGGGATGACCAGCAGCGTCGGGCGCTGGAGGCTGAGCATGCGCGGGTGCTGCGCCGGCACCGGGTCGCGGACCGGCGGGCCGAGGCCGCCGAGCGGACACTGGAGGTCATCCGGGCGGCCCAGCAGATGTCGTCCCCGGCCCGGTCGGTGCTGGCCCTGCACCAGGGCCGCCGCCGGTTCCTAGGCGTCTCGATGGCCGCGTCGCTGGCCCTGAGCGTCGGGTCGGCGATGGGCGTGGCTGACCTGGCCGCCCAGCACGGCACGGACCGGATCGTCGGGTACCTCGCCGAGGTCGGTCTGACCGGCCTG
>JBEHXI010000401.1:0-4281 GCA_048498775.1 Actinomycetota bacterium
GGCCGCGCCGTCCGAGCCGGCAGCGCAGGCCGCGCAGGCCCCGCGGGACCGCGTCCCGCTGCGCGGGGTGCGCGGCGCCGTCGCGGAGAAGCTGGCCCGCAGCCGCCGCGAGATACCGGACGCCACCTGCTGGGTGGACGCCGACGCCACCGAACTCCTCGCGGCGCGCGCCGCGATGAACGCGGCGGCCGGCCCCGGCGCGCCCCGGATCTCCGTCCCGGCCCTGCTCGCCCGGATCTGCGTGGCCGCCCTCACCCGGTTCCCGGAGCTCAACTCCACCGTCGACACCGCCCGCCAGGAGATCGTCCGCCTGCACGAGGTCCACCTGGGGTTCGCCGCGCAGACCGAGCGGGGACTCGTCGTCCCCGTGGTCCGGGACGCCCACCGGCGCACCACGGAGTCGCTGGCCGCCGAGATCGCCCGGCTCACCGACGCGGCCCGCGCCGGGACGCTGGCGCCCGCCGAGCTCACCCGGGGCACCTTCACGCTCAACAACTACGGCGTCTTCGGAGTGGACGGCTCCACCCCGATCATCAACCACCCGGAGGCCGCCATGCTCGGCGTGGGCCGGATCGCGCCCAAGCCGTGGGTCCACGAGGGAGCGCTCGCGGTCCGCCAGGTGGTCCAGCTGTCGCTCACCTTCGACCACCGGGTGTGCGACGGCGGCACCGCGGGCGGCTTCCTGCGGTACGTCGCGGACTGCGTGGAGCGGCCCGCGGTCCTGCTGCGGGGCGTGTGACGGTCCTGACGGTCCGGCCGGGAGGTGTGTGAACCGCTCCGGCGGCCATACTCGGCTGCATGGGCATGACTGCGGTGGGGGCAAGGACCGGTGTGCGGGCGTTCGACGCCGTCGTGCTGGCCGGGGGTGCCGCGCGGCGGCTCGGCGGCGCGGACAAGCCGGCGCTGCGGGTGGGCGGGGCCACGCTGCTGGACCGGGTGCTGGACGCCTGCGCGGGCGCCGGCAGCACGGTGGTGGTCGGGCCGCGCCGGCCCACCGCCCGGCCGGTCGTCTGGACCAGGGAGGAGCCCGCGGGCGGCGGGCCGCTGCCGGCGCTGGAGGCCGGGCTGCGGCTCACCGCGGCCGGGACCGTCCTGGTCTTCGCGGCCGACCTGCCGTTCCTGGGGGCGGCCACCGCCGCGGCGCTGCTCGCCGCGCTCCGGGCGGCGGGGCCGGACGTGGACGGGGTGCTGCTCGCCGACCCGGACGGGCGCGACCAGCCGCTGGCCGCCGTCTACCGCCGCGCGGCGCTCACCCGCGAACTCGCCCTGATCGCCGCGGAACACGGCGGCCTGGCGAATCTGCCGCTGCGGCTGCTGACCGGTGAACTGACCCTGGAACGCCTGCCGGACACCGGCGGCCGGGCCTCCTTCGACTGCGACACCTGGGAGGACCTGTTCACCGCCCGCACCAGGATCAGGGAGCATGGACGCGTGTTGGATGAATGGATCTCCGCAGTCAAGGCCGATCTCGGCATCGATCTCGATGTCGACGTCGCCGCCCTCCTCGATGTCGCCCGCGACGCGGCGCACGGCGTGGCCCGCCCGGCCGCCCCGCTGACCACCTTCCTCGTCGGATACGCGGCGGCGCGCGCCGGCGGCGGACCCGAGGCGGTCGCGGACGCCGCCCGCCGGGCCGCCGCGCTCGCGACCCGCTGGGCCGCGGAGAAGGCCGGCGAGCCCCAACCGGGCGGATCCTCCGAGACCGGTCCGGGGGACCCGGCGGCATGACCGCCTTCGCGCAGCCGCCCTCCGGCACCTCGCGGACCGCACCGGCCGGCCCCCCGGCGGCCGGGCACCGGCATCCCTCCGCCACCTCCTGGCCGGAGGCCCGGCGGATCGCCCGGGGCGCCGGGCGGCGTGCCGCCCCGGTGCGCCTCCCGCTCGGCGAGGCGCACGGCCACGTCCTCGCCGGGGAGCTGCCCGCCCTCACCGACCTGCCCGCGTTCGACACCTCGGCCATGGACGGCTGGGCGGTCGCCGGCCCGGGACCGTGGCGGCTCGCCGGTGACGGCCGGGCGGTGCTCGCCGGGCAGCGCGCGGACGTCCTGCCCGACGGCGGGGCGGTGCGCATCGCGACCGGCGCCGCGCTGCCGCCCGGGGCCACCGCCGTGCTGCGGCGCGAGTACGGCCGCGTCGAGCACCGGGGTGACGCCGAGTGGCTGCACACCGCGCCGCCGCACCCGCAGCCCGAGCCCGGCCAGGACATCCGGCCGCGCGGCCAGGAGTGCCGCAGCGGCGACCAGCTGCTGCCCGGCGGCACCCCGGTCTCGCCCGCCGTGCTGGGCCTGGCCGCCGCGGCCGGCTACGACGAGCTGCCGGTGGTGCCGCGCCCCCGCGTGCAGGTCTTCGTCCTCGGCGACGAGCTGCTGCACCGCGGGGTGCCGCGGGAGGGCCGGGTGCGCGACGCGCTCGGGCCGCTGCTGGCGCCGTGGCTGCGGGCGCTGGGCGCCGAGGTGGAGCCGGTGCGGCACCTCGGCGACGACGCCGACCTGCTCCACCAGGCGATCTCGGCCGCCGCGGGCACCGCGGACCTGGTGATCACCACCGGGGGGACGGCCGCCGGGCCGGTCGACTTCGTCCACCCGGTGCTGCGGCGGTTCGGGGCCCGGCTGCTGATCGACGGCGTGGCGGTGCGCCCCGGGCACCCGATGCTGCTGGCCCGCCTGGAGCAGGGCCCGCCGCTGGTGGGGCTGCCGGGCAATCCGCTGGCCGCCGTCTCCGGTGTGCTGACGCTGGTGGAGCCGCTGCTGCGGACCATCGCCGGGCGCGGCGAACCGGAGCCGTACACCGCCCCGTTGAGCGAGGACGTCCCCGGACACCCCACCGACACCCGGCTGATCCCGGTGGCCCTCGACGACGCGACGGGCACGGCGCGGCCGTTGCGGTTCCACGGCCCCGCGATGCTGCGCGGGCTGGCCGCCGCCGACGGCATGGCCGTCATCGTCCCCGGCGGCGTCGCGGCGGGCGGCAGCGCCGAGATCCTCGACACCGGCTGGGCCTGAGCGGCGGGGCCCGCGGAGCGGGCGCCCGGTGCCGCCGGGCTCCGTTCCGGCCCCGGGCCCAGGGGGTAGCGTCGGGGCATGCATGCGATCACGATTCCCGAACCGGGCGGCCCCGAGGCCCTGGTGTGGGCCGAGGTGCCCGATCCCGAACCCGCCGAGGGCGAGGTCCTGGTCGAGGTGGCCGCCAGCGCGGTCAACCGCGCCGACCTGTTGCAGCGGCAGGGCTTCTACGACCCGCCGCCCGGAGCGTCGCCGTATCCCGGTCTGGAGTGCTCCGGGCGCGTGGTGGCCCTGGGCCCCGGGGTGAGCGGCTGGTCCGTCGGCGACGAGGTGTGCGCGCTGCTCGCGGGCGGCGGTTACGCCGAGAAGGTCGCCGTGCCCGCCGGGCAGTTGCTGCCCGCGCCGCGCGGGATCGACCTGGTCCACGCCGGGGCGCTGCCCGAGGTGGCGTGCACGGTGTGGTCGAACGTCTTCATGGTGGCCCACCTGCGGCCCGGCGAGACGCTGCTGGTGCACGGCGGCTCCAGCGGCATCGGCACCATGGCGATCCAGCTGGCCAAGGCGGTCGGCGCCAGGGTGGCGGTGACCGCGGGCGGCCCGGAGAAGCTGGCGCGCTGCGCGGAGCTGGGCGCGGAGATCCTGATCGACTACCGGGAGCAGGACTTCGTCGAGGAGATCAGGAAGGCGACCGGCGGCGCGGGCGCGGACGTGATCCTGGACATCATCGGCGCCAAGTACCTGGCGCGGAACGTCGACGCGCTCGCGGTCAACGGCCGTCTCGTGGTCATCGGGCTCCAGGGCGGCACCCGCGCCGAGCTGGACCTCGGCAAGCTGCTCAGCAAGCGCGCGGCCGTGACGGCCACCTCGCTGCGGGCCCGCCCGCTGGGGGAGAAGGCCGCGATCGTGGCGGCGGTGCGCGAGCACGTCTGGCCGCTGATCGAGAGCGGCCAGGTCACGCCGATCGTGGACCGGGCACTGCCGCTGCGCGAGGCGGCCGAGGCGCACCGGGTGCTGGAGTCCAGCTCGCACATCGGCAAGGTGGTGCTGACCGTCTCCTGAAGAGGCCCTGAGACGCCCCTGTGGCATCCCGAGGCACCCTTCAGGCCCCGCCCGAGACTTCCCGCCGACCCGGACGGCCGTACCGGCCCGCCGTCCGGGATGCCGGTTTTGCTCTCGTATGTGACGCTGGCTGACAGCACGTCATGTGAGCAGCCCGGCGACGACAGCCCGGCGGGGAAGGCGGTGGATGGCCGTGGGCCCGGCACGCCCGTTCCGTTCC
>JBEHXI010000402.1:0-4193 GCA_048498775.1 Actinomycetota bacterium
AGTGGCCTGAAGTGGCCTGAGAGGCCAAGCCTCCCCCGTCAGGCGGCGGCCGCCGTGTGGGCCGCGAACCAGTCCGGGAACTCCGTGAGGTCGCCCAGCACCACGTCGGCGCCGGCGGCCCGCAGCTCGGCGGAGTCGCACGGCCCGGTGCACACCGCCACCGACAGCGCCCCGGCCACGCGTGCCCCGCGCACGTCCCCCACGTGGTCGCCGACGTAGACCGACGCGCCGTGCGCCCGCAGCGCCTCCGCCTTCGCCTCGGCCCACAGCGAGCCGATCACCGCGTCCGGCCTGATCCCCAGGTGGCCCAGGTGCAGCAGGGCGTTCGGCTCGTGCTTGGCGGTCACCACGATGGCCCGGCCCCCGGCCTCCCGCACGGCGGCGATGGCCAGGGCGGCGCCCGCCATGGCGGGGGTCGGCGCGATGGCGTGGTCCACGTAGAGGGCGCGGTAGCGGTCGGCCATCCGCTCGATGTCCCCGGCCGGGAACCAGTGGGCCAGCTCCTGCTCCAGCGGCGGCCCGAGCCGGCTGGTCACCAGCGCCGTGTCGATCGGCACACCGGTCTCGCGGGAGAGCTGCTCGAAGGCCGCCTTGATGCCCGGGCGGGAGTCGATCAGAGTCATGTCGAGGTCGAAGCCGACCGTCAGCGGAAACGTGGCCATGACGGCCATTCTGTCCCGGCGCCGGAGGGCACCCGGTGGCCGGGGGCGGTCGCCGACGCGGCCACCGGGTGAACGGTCACGGCCCGGACGGGCGTTCTACGGCGTGCGGCGGGCCCCGCGCCAGACCAGGAACAGCGCCGACGCGATCGCCGCCACCCGCACCACCACCGGGAACCCCGCGACGATCACCGGCCCGACCTGCCCGCCCGGCACCGGCTGCCCCCAGTGCCCGGACAGCCGCCCCCACAGCCACACCAGCGCCCCGACGGCCACCAGCCCGGGCAGGCCCAGCACGGCCCACTTGGCCTCGGCACGGCTCAGCCGCCGGCTGCCGTACGCGATCGCCCAGCCGATGCCCAGCGGCAGCCAGGACCGCAGCACCACACCGGCCACCAGTGCCAGCGCCGCCACCAGCTCGACCGGCCCGACCGGCAGGCCCCGGCGGCCCGGCACGGCGGCCGCCGCGGCCGCCGCCTCGGGGGGAGCGGCGGGCGGGGCGGCACGGCGGCCCAGCGGCCACGGGAGCCGGAGGCGGCGCCCGGGCGCGGCGGCCTGCTCGGCGGCCGGTCCGGCGCCCTGCCCGCCCCGCGGGGCACCCGCGGTGCCCGCGCCGGCTGAACCGTCCGCGGCGCCTGCTGCGTCTGAGTCCGCCGCGTCGTCTGCGTCGTCCTCGTCGTCGAACGGGATCTCCAGGCCACCGCTCCAGCCCGCGAGCGCCCCGTTCGCCCGCGCCGCCATGCTGCCGCGCGGGCCGGTGTCCACCCGCCACCACTCCGGCGGGCGCGCGTCCGGCCCGGGCGGCGGTGTCTTGTCCAGCGGGACGGAGGGGCCGGGCGAGGGAGCCGCGGCGGGCGGCGCCTCGGGCCGCGGCCGGCGCGGGGCCTCCGGCTCCTCGCGCCGCGGCGGCTCGGGGCGGCGCGCGGCCGCCTCCACCACCTCGTCCGGAGAGCCGATCCGGCCGAGGATCCGGCGCACCGCGGCCGGGCTGTCGCTGCCGCGCCGCTGCCGGTCGATGTCCTGGCGCAACTGCGTGACCAGTTCCCGGCGGCGGGCGGCCGGCAGTGTGCTCTGGGCCAGGTCCCCGACCCGGCTGAGATAGTCGTAGACGAGCTGGTCGCTCTCGATCCCCATCGGTCCACCCACCCGGAATTGCCCTGCTGCGGCGCCTGATTGACCGTACCGCCCGGGAAGCCGTACGTGCAGGCCGGGCGCGCGGGCCGCTGACCGTACACCCGGGCCCACTACCCTGGGACGGATGACCACCGAGCGGAACCGGGAGGTGCCCGTGCCCGACGTCGGCGACCGGAACGGCACCGGTGGGGGCCCGCGCACCCTCGCCGAGGATCTGCGCGCCCGCGGCGACGAGGCCGTCGCCGCCCTGCTGCGGGCCCGGCCCGATCTGCTCAGCCCGGTGCCGAACGACCTGTCGCAGCTCGCCACCCGGGCCGGGACCCGCGCGTCGGTGGTCCGGGCCCTGGAACGGCTGAACCGTTTCCTGCTCCAGACCGCGGAAGCGCTGGCCGTCGCCCCCGACCCCTGCTCCTACGCCACCCTGCGCGCGCTGATGGCGGCCCCGGACCAGCCCGGCGGCGAGGCCGACACCGCGGTGGCCAAGGAACTGCCGGACGCCGTCGCCACCCTGCGCGAACACGCCCTGGTGTGGGGGGAGGAGGACCGGCTGCGCCTGGTGCGCACCGCCCGCGACCTGCTCGCCCCCACGCCCTCCGCCCCCTCCCCCACCGGCCTGGGCCCCACACTGTCCGAGGCCACCGCCGCGGCCCGGCTCTCACCCGCCCGCCTCCAGGAGTTGCTGGCCGCCGCGGGCCTGCCCGCCACCCACGACCCGGTGAGCGCGGTCGCGGCGCTGACCGCGCTCTTCGAGGACGGCGAGCGGCTGCGGGCCCTGCTGGCGCCCGCGCCCGACGGCGTCATGGACACGCTGGAGCGGCTGGTGTGGGGGCCGCCGTACGGGGAGGTCGGCCAGGCCGCGGAACCGGTGCGCGCCGCGGACGCCACCACCCCCGTGCAGTGGCTGCTCGCCCGCGGGCTGCTGGTCCCGGCGGGCCGCGGCACCGTCGTCCTGCCGCGCGAGCCGGCCCTGAGCCTGCGCGGCGGACGGGCGCACCGCAGCCCCGAGCCGCTGCCGCCCGCCGTCGAGCCCGCCGCCCGCCACGACCCGGGCACCGTCGACGCCACCGCCGCCGGGCAGGCGTACACCGCCGTGCGGACCGTCGAGGAGCTCCTCAAGGGCTGGGACGGCGGCGGCCCGCTGGTGCTGCGCGCCGGCGGCCTGAGCGTGCGGGACCTCAAGCGGACCGCGACCGCCCTGGACACCACCGAGCCGCTCGCCGCCTTCTGGCTGGAGACCGCCTACGCCGCCGGGCTGCTGGCCTCCGACGGCGAGGTGGACGAGCGGTACGCGCCGACCCCGGCGTTCGACGACTGGCTGGCGCTGCCCGCCGAACGGCGGTGGGCCGCGCTGGTGGCGGCCTGGCTGCCCGCCACCCGGACCCCGGGGCTGGTCGGCGAACGCGACGCCAAGGGACGCGCCCTGGCCGCGCTCGGCCCGGACCTGGACCGCTCGATCGCCCCCGAGGTGCGCCGGGCCGTGCTGGACCTGCTCGCCGGCCTGCCGCCCGGCGCCGCCGCCGACCCCGGCGCGCTCCTGGCCCGGCTGCGCTGGGAGCGGCCGCTGCGCGGCGGCGGACCGGCGGTCGACGCGCTGCGGGAACGGCTGGCCCGGTGGACGCTCCAGGAGGCCGAACTCCTCGGCGTCACCGGCCGCGGGGCGCTCGCCGCGCACGGCCGGGCGCTCCCGG
The DNA here is from genome assembly GCA_048498775.1 of Actinomycetota bacterium. Classification (GTDB taxonomy): domain Bacteria; phylum Actinomycetota; class Actinomycetes; order Streptomycetales; family Streptomycetaceae; genus JBEHXI01. The sequence goes on from JBEHXI010000402.1 coordinate 3,482, forward strand.
ACGGTGACCCGGACGCGCCCGCGGAGACGCTGCGCCCACTGCTGCCCGAGCCGCTCGACCACGTCCTGCTCCAGGCCGACCTCACCGCCGTGGCGCCCGGGCCGCTGCGCACCCCGCTGGAGGAGACGCTGGGCGTGCTGGCGGACATCGAGTCCAAGGGCGGCGCGACGGTCTACCGCTTCACGCCCGCCTCGGTGCGCCGCGCCCTGGACGCCGGACGGACCGCCGACGACCTGCACACCTTCCTCGCCGCGCACTCCCGCACCCCGGTGCCGCAACCGCTGACGTACCTGATCGACGACGTCGCCCGGCGGCACGGGCGGCTGCGGGTGGGCGCCGCGTCCGCGTACCTGCGCTGCGACGACGACGCGCTGCTCGCCGAGATCCTCGCCGACCGGCGGGCCGCCGGTCTCGGCCTGCGCCGCCTGGCCCCGACCGTGCTGGCCGCGCAGGCCGAACCGGTCGCCCTGCTGGACCGCCTGCGGGCCATGGGCTTCGCGCCCGCCGCCGAGTCCGCCGAGGGCGATCTGCTGATCACCCGGGCCGCCGCCCACCGCACGCCGCCGCGCGCCGCGCCCGTCCCCGTGCCGTCCGGGCCGCCGGTGCCGGACGACCGCCTGCTGCGGGCCGCCGTCCGGGCCATCCGCGCCGGTGACCGCGCGGCGACGGCCGTCCGCGCCCCGCAGGCGCCCGGCCGCTCCCGCCTGCCGCG
>JBEHXI010000403.1:0-4172 GCA_048498775.1 Actinomycetota bacterium
CCCCAGCGTCGTCGGCTACCTGGACGTCCTGCGCGACGGGGCCGAGGTCGGCGAGCGCGTCGCCATCATCGGTGCCGGCGGCATCGGCTTCGACGTCGCCGCCTACCTCACCGACAGCGGTGACCAGGCCAGCCTCGACCCGGACACCTACTTCCGCCACTGGGGCGTCGACCCCGACTACCGCGCCCCCGGAGGACTGCGCGCCCCCGAGCGTCCCAAGCCGCCGCGCACCGTCCACCTGCTCCAGCGCAAGACCAGCAAGGTCGGCGCCGGGCTGGGCAAGACCACGGGCTGGATCCACCGCACCGAGCTGAAGCACCGCGGCGTGACCATGCTCGCCGGCGTCACCTACGAGCGCATCGACGACGCGGGCGTGCACCTGACGGTCGACGGGACCCCCACCGTCCTGCCCGTGGACACGGTGGTGCTGTGCGCCGGGCAGGAACCGCGGCGTGAGCTCCACGACGAGTTGCGCGCCGCCGGACGGAGCGTCCACCTCATCGGCGGGGCCGACGTGGCCGCGGAACTCGACGCCAAGCGCGCCATCCGGCAGGGGACGGAGCTCGCGGCGGCGATCTGACCACGCCTCAAAACGCCGTATGTCCGCTGCGGGCGCGGGTGCGCCCGCGGCGGGTGCGCCCTCGCTCCCCGGCGTGAGCACGCACCTGTTCGAAACCCGTCCGGGTGAATATCGCCCCGCCAGCGGATGAGCCGCGGGCGCGGTGCGCAGCCTTCAGGTGTGCAGTGGGGGGACATGCGCGCGGCAGCGCTGCGGGCCGTGGCCGGCGCGGTGACGGCCGGAGTGTGCCTGATGGGCACCGCCGGTGTCGCCGCGGCCGCCGGGAGCGGCAGGACGCCGGACACCGGCCGGACCGCACGCGGGGCGCCCGCGGCGGCGATGGGGTGGGTGTCGGGGTGGGGTGACGGTCCCGGCTGGGTCGTGGTGCGGGGCGAAGCCGGGATCTGCCTGGCGGCGGCCGTGCGGTTGCCGCTGCTCGACGTGGCGGTGCGCCTCGGCCTGATCGCCTGCCCCGTTCCGTGCCCGCCCACCACCCCACCGGTACCGCCCGCCAGCCCGCCGGTGCCGTCGCCTGCCCCGCCACGGGCCCCGACACCCGCTCCACCGCCCCCACCGCCCTCGCCGCCCGGGGTGACTCCCGTCCCGTCGGCGTCTCCGGCACCGGCACGGATGCCGGCGCGAGCGGTCAGGCCGGCGCCTCCCCGCGCCCCGGCCCCGGCCCCGTCCCCCGCCGCCCCGCCGGTGACCGGGCCGTCAGCGCGCCCGCGGGCGATCGCCGCGTACCCCGGGCCGTCCCACCACCAGGCTCCGCCCCGGCTCTCCCCGGTCACCATCACCCTGCTCATCACCGCCCCCGCCGTCCTGGCGGCCGCGGTCCTCCGCCCCCGCCGGAAGTAGGTCGCGATGCCCGAATGGCTGGTCTTCACCGTCACCACGGCCGCCGCCTGCGCGATCGTGGCCGGCACCGCGGCACTGCGCCGCGGTCGCGCCCGGGACGGCGCACCGGACGTCATCGAGTACATGACGATGATGGTCGGCGTCGTCTACGCCATCGTGCTCGGCCTGGCCATCGCCGGCGTCTGGGAGGCGCGCAGCGCGGCCGGGGACGACGTGCGCCAGGAAGCCCAGGCACTGCACGAGGTCCGCGAACGCGTCGCGGTATGGCCCGCACCGGTCCGCGACCGCGTCCGCGGCGACGCCGACCGCTACCTGCGCTACGTCACCACGACCGAGTGGCCCCACATGATCCGCACCGGGAGGCTGGACGGCCGCGGCACCGCCCTGGTCGAGACCATGCGGCGCGACGTGTCCGGGTACGCGCCCGCCAACGACCACGAGGCGCAGGCCTACCAGCCTCTGGTCGACCAGGTGGCGGCCCTCGACGCCGCCCGCACCGCCCGCGGCCGGGACGCCGCGCCCACCATGCCCGCCGTCGTCTGGCTCGGCCTGATCAGCGGAGCGGTGATCACGGTCGGGCTGATCTTCACGCTGCGGATCGGCCGCAGCCCGCGCGAACTCCTCGTCGCCGGTGTCTTCACCGCCCTGATCACCTTCCTTCTCCTCCTCATCTGGGACTTCGACGCGCCCTACGGCCGGGTCCCCACCACCGGCACCTCGGCCTTCGCCTCCGTCCCGGCTGCCGAACCGAGCCGGTGACGCGGCCGCACACTGCCTAGGATGCTGCCATGTCCCTTCGGCACGCGATCCTCACGGCCCTGCTCGAAAAACCCTCGTCGGGCCTGGAGCTGACCCGCCGGTTCGACAGGTCCATCGGCTACTTCTGGTCCGCCACCCACCAGCAGATCTACCGGGAGCTCGGACGGCTGGAGGAGGCCGGCTACGTCAGGGCGCTGCCGTCCGACACCCCCACCCGCGGGCAGCGCAAGGAGTACGAGGTCCTGCCCGCGGGCCGCGCGGAGTTGACCGCCTGGGTCGCGGAGACGGAGGATCCCAAGCCGGTACGCGATCCGCTCCTGCTGCGCGTCCGGGCGAGCGGAGTCGTCGGCCCGCAGGGGCTGGAGGCCGAGTTGCGGCGCCACCTGGGGCTGCACGAGCGGCAACTCGCCGAGTACACCGGCATCGAGGAACGCGACTTCCCGCCCGAGCGGAACACCCCGGAGGACCGGCTGCGGCGCCTGGTGCTGCGCGGCGGCATCCGGCTGGAGACCTTCTGGATCGAGTGGCTCAACGAGGCCCTGGCGGACGTCCGGGAGATGAGCCGGCCGGGCGGCCCCGGCCCGGCCGCCTGACACGCTCCGGCGCTACGCTCCCGCGGTGGACTGGTCATCGCCCCTCAGCACGCTGCTCGGAGCGCTCATCGGCGTCTCCTCCACCCTCGCCGTGGACCGGGTCCGGGCCGACCGCGAACGGCTGGACAAGGACAAGGCCGTCAAACGGCAGGTCTACGCGGACTATCTCGCCGCCCTCACCCGGACCCGGAACGAGCTGCGGTCGGCCGCCCGCGATCCGGAGGCCGCCCCGGAAGACCGCAGGCGAAGGGCGGTTGAGGCCCTCAGGGACGGCGGGGCGTACGAACTCCGGTACCAGGTCGCGGTGCTGGCGCCCACGGCCGTGGACCAGGCGTCGGTCGACGCCTTCCACGCGCTGCGGGACATGCACGACCTCGTCGAGGAGGGCGCCGTGCACACCGATCCGGACTACCGGGAGGCGCACCGCCGCTGGGACGAGAGGTTCACCAGCCTGAGGGAGTTGGTGCGCAAGGACCTCGGGGCGGTCGACGACATCGGCTGACCGCCCCCGGGCCCGTGCCGGCCCGGCCGGTGGCGGCCGACGACGGCCCGGCCGGGAGGGCGGCCTGTTCCCCGCCCCGGAGACGGACTTCCCGGAGCGGGTCGCCCGCCGGCCGGACCGGCTGACGGACGCTCCGGCAACGCCGCGCAGGGCCGCCGGGAAAAGCCATCGGCGACGGTGCTCCATAGGGGCGTCCGCTGAATTCGGATATCCGCGAAAAGGGATGTGTCAGGGGACGGGCGGGTGGTACCCGGACCACGCGGCGGCCCGGGGTCACGCGGGTCGCCCGGACCGAACACGACATATTCCGAGTGGGTGGACATGATGACACTCAGCAGAAGTACGTGCAAACGCGCCGCAGGGGAATCCGGAAAGCGCCGGGCCGTCCGGGCCCTGGTCGTCGCCGCGGCCACTTTCGGGCTTTCGGTGACGGGGATGTCCACCGGTCACACCACGGACCATCATGGCGCGGTGAAATCGTCGAGATCCGCCGGCTCATGGGCCGGGAAATCCGTGCGGGTCTACTCCGGCGTGGGCAGGGTGAGAATAGTGGACGACTCGTTCTCGCCCAGGACGCTGGTCGTGCGGGCCGGAACCACGGTCGTGTGGACCAATACCGACAACGACTCGCACTCGGTCACCCGGAGCAGTCCCCATAATCCCCTGGACTCCGGCACGGTGAAGTCACACCGGACGTACAGCTTCACCTTCCACCGGCCCGGAAAGTACATCTACCACTGTGAATACCACTCCCTTATGCGCGGTGCCGTGGTGGTACTGCCCGGCTGGGACGACGAGGACGACTGGTAGGCCCGACAAGGCGCCGCTCCGGCGCGCCGGTTCGGGGTTCCGGCTGGCCGCAGGATCATCCGCGGCCGGTTACGAATTCCCCGTAAAACGC
>JBEHXI010000404.1:0-4142 GCA_048498775.1 Actinomycetota bacterium
AAGCGGCCGGGGGCCGGAGCGCGATGCTCCGGCCCCCGGCCGTCTGCGTGTGGACGATACTGGGATTGAACCAGTGACCTCTTCCGTGTCAGGGAAGCGCTCTCCCGCTGAGCTAATCGTCCGCGCACTCCACACGCCCCCGGTGCCGGGGCACCTCATGCGAGAGCCCCCGAAGGGGCCGGAGTGGTGCGCGATACTGGGATTGAACCAGTGACCTCTTCCGTGTCAGGGAAGCGCTCTCCCGCTGAGCTAATCGCGCGGGGGTGGATCCTCACCGGATCCGGCAGGCCCGCAACGGGCCCAGTGGACGATACTGGGATTGAACCAGTGACCTCTTCCGTGTCAGGGAAGCGCTCTCCCGCTGAGCTAATCGTCCGAGGTGGAGACGGGATTTGAACCCGTGTAGACGGCTTTGCAGGCCGTTGCCTCGCCTCTCGGCCACTCCACCAACGCGGGGGCCAAGACCCCCATCGAGCGGACGACGGGATTCGAACCCGCGACCCTCACCTTGGCAAGGTGATGCTCTACCAACTGAGCCACGTCCGCGTGTGCCGGGCTCCGGGGCGCTCTCGCGTCCCGGCGACGTGTTGAACTCTAGCGGAATTCCGCGCCAGCTCAAATTCCGTTTCCGCAGCGTGCCGGGCCGTGTACGGGGTCGCGGCGCGTACCGCGAGGTCCGCCGACGTGCGCCGGTGCGGCAGAGGTAGCGTCGGTAGTACGACGAGTGGAGGCTGCGGCTGTGAGGATCTGGGTCGACGGGGAGTTGCGGGACGCCGGTGACGCGACGGTGTCCGTACTGGATCATGGGCTGACCGTGGGGGACGGCGTCTTCGAGACGCTCAAGGCGGTCGACGGGACGGCGTTCGCCATGGACCGCCATCTGCGCAGGCTGGCGCGCTCGGCCCGGGGCCTGGGCCTGCCCGAGCCCGACGCGGCGGAGGTCGCCCGCGCCTGCGCGGCGGTGCTGGCCGCCAACCCGATGCCCTACGGGCGGCTGCGCATCACCTACACCGGCGGCATCTCCCCGCTCGGCTCCGACCGCGGCCAGGAGCGCCCCACCCTGGTCGTCGCGCTCGGCGAGGCGTCGCCGCGCCCGGAGGCCACCGCCGTGGTCACCGTGCCCTGGACGCGCAACGAGAAGGGCGCGCTGACCGGGCTGAAGTCCACCTCCTACGGCGAGAACGTGGTCGCGCTCGCCCACGCCCACCGGCACGGCGCCTCCGAGGCGCTGTTCGCCAACACCCAGGGCCGGTTGTGCGAGGGCACCGGCTCCAACGTCTTCGTGGTGCTCGGCGGCGAACTGCTCACGCCCCCGCTCAGCTCCGGCTGCCTGGCCGGGATCACCCGGGAACTGGTGATCGCCTGGTGCGGGGCGCGGGAGGCGGACCTGCCCCTGGAGGCCCTGTGGGAGGCCGACGAGGTCTTCCTGACCTCCTCGCTGCGCGACGTCCAGGCGGTCCACCGGGTCGACGACCGCACGCTGCCGGACGCCCCCGGGCCGGTCACCGCCAAGGCCATGCGGGTCTTCACCGAGCGGACCGCCGCCGACCCGAACCCGTGACGGACGCCCCCGCGAGCCGGTAGAACTGGCCCATGCCGCACAGCGGGGAGCGATTGAGATGACCACCACCCTGCGTCCCGCCGGGCCCGAGGAGCGCGGGCCGGACGGCTCCCGGGCCCGCGACTTCACCGTCTGCGTCAACAGCCGGCCGGTCGGCACCATCCGGCTTGCGACGGACGAGCGGTTCGGGCCCGCCCACGGGCGGATCGTCTCGCTGGCCGTCGACCCGCCGGACCGGCGCCGCGGCCGCGGCTGCGTGGCCGCGCTCGCCGCCGAGGAGGTGCTGCGCGTCTGGGGCTGCCGGCAGGTGTCGGCGAGCGTGCCCGCCGACAACGCGGTCGCCCTGCGCCTGGCCGCCTCCCTGGGCTACACCGAGCGCAACCGCACCATGGCCAAGCGGCTCGCCGGGCCGCCGCCGCCCGCCGACCCGGCGGTGCGGCCGATGACCGCCGCGGAGTTCCCGGCCTGGTCGGAGCAGGCGCGAGCGCGGTACGCCGCCTCCTGGGAGGAACGGGGAGTGCCCGCGGACCGGGCCGCGGCCAAGGCCGAGGCCGACCACGCGGCGGCGCTCCCCGAGGGCCCGGCCACCGCCGGCACCGCCCTGCGGGTGCTCACGCTCGACGGCACGGACGCCGGCCGGCTCTGGGTGCGGATGCGCGACGCGGCCGACCCGGGCGCCCCCGGGTGGGTGATGGATGTGGAGGTCGCCGAGGACCACCGCGGACGCGGACTCGGCCGCCGGCTGATGCTGGCCGCCGAGCGGGAGTGCCTGGCCGCCGGCGTCGCCGACCTGGGGTTGAACGTCTTCGCCGGGAACACCCCGGCGCTGCGCCTGTACGGTGCCCTGGGCTACCGCACGACCGTCCACCACCTGGCCAAGACGCTGCTGTAGCGGGCCGGGGGTCAGTCCCCGGTCCGGCCCAGCAGCCGGTCGGCGATCTCCTCGACGCGCTGCCGCAGCCCGTCCTGGCTCGTGCCGCCGTCCAGTCGTACGCCGTCGATGACATAGCTCGGGGTGCCGGTCACGCCGATCGCCTTGCCCTCCGCCTGGTCCGCGTCCACGGTCAGCGTGTGGCGGCCGTCGATCAGCGCCGTGTCGACCTCCTCGGCGTCCAGGCCGAGTTCCGCGGCGATCTCGACCAGCAGCGGGTCGCCGCGCCTGCCGAGCTCCTCGGCGCGCGCCAGCACCGCCTCCGCGTAGGGCGTGCCCCGGCCCTGGACCGCGGCCTCCTCGTAGGCCTGGGCGGCGGCGAAGGCGTGCCGGTGCTTCTCCAGCGGGAAGTGGCGCAACTGGATCTCCAGGGCGTCGCCGTAGCGAGCCCGCAGGGCGGCCAGGTCGTCCAGCGCCGCGCGGCAGTCGGGGCACTGGAGGTCGCACCAGAATTCGAGGACGGCCCGGCGGGCGGCGGCATCGTTCATGGCCGTCAGTCTTCCAGCCCGCCAGGCGCCCGCGGCAGCGGGGACAGGGCGCCCGGTGCCCCCGTGCCACCGGAGGTACCTGGGGAGGAGTGGACCCCGAGATCTCCCGGATGTCCGGCCCGTGCCGTGGCCGCGCGGGGCCGGGCGGAGGCACGATGGAGGCACAGCCCGGCGTCGGGGGAGCGCGGGCCTGGTGGAAGGAGGCCGGATGCTGACGGCAACCGTGTGCGTCGCGCTGTCCGGAGCCGGACTGGCGGCCGCGCTGGTCACGGCCTGGCGGCGCCGTTTCGTGGCGGCGACCCGGCTCGCGGCGGTGGCGCTGCTGCCGGTCGGCCTGTACCTGGCGGGCCTGATCACGCTGGGCGCCCGCATCGGCGGCGCGATCGGCTCCTGGGGCACCGGGCTGGTGCTGAACCCCATGGTGTGGGCCGGGTTCGCGGTGCTGGCGGTCGCGGTGGTGCTCTATCTGGCGGCGCGCCTGGCCGCCGGGCGGACCGGCCGCCGATCGGTCGCGGAGCGCGGCGGGAACCGCGCCGTGGCTCCCGGTTCCTCGACGCCCGCGATCGGCCGGGCGGCGGGCACCGCGCAGCCCCGGCGCGGGCAGTCGGCCGGAAACGACGACCTGGCGGATTTCAAGGACATCGAAGAGATCCTGCGCAAGCGCGGCATCTGAGCGGCCCGGTGCGCCGGGTGGCCCTGTCCGGCGGGCCGGACGGTGACCGACGGGTCGGAGCATCCGGGGCCTGTGACGCAGAACCACCCGAACGGGTACAGGTTTTGGGCCCGAGCATGCTCCCGGATAGGCGATGATCAGTGCGGAACGTTGCCAACTCCCCTTGTCAGCAAGGGTTTTGGCGCGCCCTGGCGCGTACGGATGTACGACAGGCGCCACTTTGACCGCACCACACGCTTGAGGCCACGCACCACATGAACGACGAGACCCGCGGATGTCTGTTCGCGCTCTCCCAGCCGCCGCTCATGCTCTTTCTCGGAGTGATCGGCACCCTTCTCTGCCTCGGCGCCTGCTACGACCTCTTCTGACCGGGGCTTCTGACCGGGGCTCCTGACCGGGGCTCCTGACCGGGGCGGATCGCGGCCGGCGCCATCGGCCGGTCAGGCGTTCGCGTCGCGCCGGCGGGCCCGGTAGGCGGCCACATGGAGG
>JBEHXI010000405.1:0-4141 GCA_048498775.1 Actinomycetota bacterium
CCCTGCCCGGGACGGGATCCTGTGACGTGACCGTCTGTGTGGAGCTAAGGAGATTTGAACTCCTGACCCCTTGCATGCCATGCAAGTGCTCTACCAACTGAGCTATAGCCCCGCCGTTCGCGGCGATCTCCGCCGGGAACACTCGAAATCTTAGCGGGTGACCTGCCGGTTCACGAAATCCGCCGCCGCTGCCCGGCCCGGGGGCCGGGCGGGCCGGACGGTCAGGTGTCGTCGCCGAGCACCGGCTCGGGCAGGGTGCCCGCGTTGTGCTCCAGCAGCCGCCAGCCGCGGGTGTTCTCCCCCAGCACCGACCAGCAGCAGTTCGACAGGCCGCCGAGCGCCTCCCAGTGGTGCGCGGGCAGTTCCAGGAGGCGGCCGATCGTCACCCGGATCGCGCCGCCGTGGCTGACCACCACCAGCGTGCCGTCCTCGGGCAGCTTGTCCGCCTCGCTGACCACCACCGGGGCGGCCCGCTCGGCGACCTCGGTCTCCAACTCCCCGCCGCCGCGCCGGACCGGCTCGCCGCGCCGCCACGCGGCGTACTCCTCGCCGTACCGCACGACGATCTCGTCGGTGGTCAGGCCCTGCCACACCCCGGCGTACGTCTCGCGCAGCGCCTCGTAGTACCGCGGCTGGAGGCCGGTGAGGCCGGCCAGCTCCGCCGCGGTGTCGGCGGCCCTGGTCAGGTCGGAGGAGATGATGGCGTCCGGCCGCAGCGCGGCGAGCAGCCGGGCGGCCCGCCGCGCCTGGGACCGGCCGGTCTCGGTGAGCGGGATGTCGGTGTTCCCCTGGTAGCGGCGCTCGACGTTCCAGGACGTCTGGCCGTGCCGCCACAGCACCACCCGGCGGCCGCCCGCGCCCCGCTGCGCGATCGGCGGCTGCTCCTGGGCGCTCAGCTGAACTCCCCGTCCGCCTCGGCGGCCCGCTCCCGGGCGTACTCGGCGGCCTTGCCGCGCGTCGCCACGGCGTCCTTGGGCAGATCGATCTCCGGGCAGTCCTTCCACAGCCGCTCCAGGGCGTAGAAGACGCGCTCCTCGGAGTGCTGCACGTGCACCACGATGTCGACGTAGTCGAGCAGCACCCAGCGGCCGTCGCGCTCGCCCTCACGGCGCACCGGCTTGGCGCCGCGCTCCTTCAGCAGCCGCTCCTCGATCTCGTCGACGATCGCCTTGACCTGGCGGTCGTTCGGCGCGGAGGCCAGCAGGAACGCGTCCGTGATCGACAGCACGTCGCTGACGTCGTACGCGATGATGTCGTGAGCGAGTTTGTCGGCCGCCGCCTGCGCGGCGGTGGCGACGAGCTCGATCGAGTGGTCCGAAGCGGTCACAGGCCAAGCTTTCCGGTAGGAGACGGGTACCCCACCAGGGTCTCATGCCCCGCTGACAGCCCCGCTCCGGATTTCCGCCCGGCCCCTGTCCCGGCTCCCGGCCTCCCCCTCACCCCTTGTAGTCGGTGCCGAGGACGACGCTGATGTCCGCGGTGCCGCCGACGGTGCCCTTGGTGACCGCGGTGTCCGGCAGGCCGAGGGTCTTGGCGAGCTCCCGGGCCGTCTGGGCGTTCGCGTCGCTGCCGTAGACCACCTGCGAGCGGGTCTGGATGCCCGTCGCGGTGCCGCCGTCGACGTAGGTGTCACCGGAGTTGACCACCGAGACCTGGGCGGAACTGGCCGCCGTGCGGCGGCCGGTGGCGTTGCGCACCGACACGGTCGGGGTGCCGCCCGGGTTGGCGCTCTTGACCGCGCCGCCCAGGACGCTCTTGACGACGTCGTCCGTCGCCTGCCGGCTGAGCGTGCCGTTGGCCTGCACCGGCAGCGTGGTGGTCGCGTAGTGGCCGGTCTTGGCCTGCTCGGCGAGCTGGGCGAGCGTCGCGCCGAGCTGGGCGTCGGACAGCGACGGGTCGGGGATCGAGCCGAGGTTCTGGACGGTCTTGGTGGCGGTCGCGGCGTCGCTGGGCATCTTCGCCAGCACGGCCTGCATCACCTGGCCGAACCGCGCCAGCTGCCGGTCCTGGCTCTCGCCGGGCGCCCGGTAGGTGGCGTAGGCGACCGCCGCCCGGCCGTCGAGGTCCTGGCCGCGGCCGGCCGTGACCAGCGTCTTCCCGCCGGAGGAGACGGTGGCGTCGGTGTCGAGGGTGATGTCGCCGAGCGAGTCGACCAGGATCTCCAGGAACGGGGTGTCCAGCCGCCAGGTGCCCTGGATGTTGGCGCCCAGCAGCGTGTTGAGGGAGTCGCGGGTCGGGCCCTCGCCGTCGTTGACCACGGACTTGCCGAGCGTCGTGGTGCCGCCGCCGTCGGTGTTGACGACCAGCGAGTTCGGCACCAGGACGGTGGTGCCCTTGCCGGTCGTCTCGTTGCCGACCAGCAGCGCCGTGGAGCTGTCGGGGCTGTCCACCGGCCGCAGGTGCACCACGATGACGTCGCGCTTCTGGGCACCGGGGGCCTGCGCGGCCTGCGAGCCGCCGCCGCCGAGACCCGGCAGCCGGCCGCTCTGCCACAGATAGCCGACCCCGCCGATCAGCGCGAGCACCAGCAGCACGATCAGGGCGGTGACCCGCTTGCGGCCGCGCCGCTTGGCCTCCTCGCGCCGCTCGGTGCGCGACTCGGTGAACTTGAGCCAGTCGATGACGTCCTCGGCCTGCTCGTCGTCCTCCTCGATGAACGCGAACTGCTCGGTCTTGAAGTCGCGTTCCGCCTCGCCGCCGGTCTCCGTCGCGGGCGCCCCGGCGGGCTCGTCGTGGCGCGGGGCGGTCTGCTGCTGCGGAATGTGCGGGTACTGCTGCGGCTGCTGCTGCTGCGGATAGCCGGGCTGTTGCTGCGGCTGCTGGGGATAGTTCTGCTGGGGGTACTGCTCCGGGTACTGCTGAGGGGGGTACGGCTGCTGCTGCGGGTAGTAGCCGGGCTCGGAGTAGTAGCCGGGGTAACCCTCCTGCTGCTGCGGCGGGTATCCGCCGCCGTACGGGTCCTGGCCCTGCTGGTAACCGGGGTACTGCGGAGGGTACTGCGGCTGTTGCCGGCTGTAGGGGGCCTGGCCGTAGCCGTCCTGCTCGCCCTCGACGTAGCGGCGTCCGGCCTGCGCGTCGCTCACGGATCGTCCCCTTCGCGGTTCCAGTCAGTCCCGGAGGCTATCCGGCGTCCCGGTAAAGCTCACGTTTGTTGATGTAGCGGACCACCCCGTCGGGCACCAGGTACCAGACGGGGTCCCCCTGGGCCACGCGTGCCCGGCAGTCGGACGAGGAGATCGCCAGCGCCGGCACCTCGACCAGCGAGACGCCCCCCTCGGGCAGCCCCGGATCGGTCAGAGTGTGCCCCGGACGGGTCACGCCGATGAAATGCGCCAGCGAGAACAGCTCCTGCGCGTTGCGCCAGGAGAAGATCTGGGAGAGGGCGTCGGCGCCGGTGATGAAGAACAGGTCGGCGTCGGTGTGCAGCGCGTGGAGGTCCCGCAGCGTGTCGATGGTGTAGGTACGCCCGCCCCGGTCGATGTCGATGCGGCTGACCGAGAACTGCGGGTTGGACGCGGTCGCGATGACCGTCATCAGATAGCGGTCCTCCGCCGGGGAGACCCGCTGGTGCTCCTTCTGCCAGGGCTGGCCGGTGGGCACGAAGATCACCTCGTCGAGGTGGAACAGGCTGGCCACCTCACTGGCCGCCACCAGGTGCCCGTGGTGGATGGGGTCGAAGGTGCCACCCATCACACCGAGTCGTCTCTTCACCGTCCCGGCCCCTCCGCAACCGCATTCGGAGGGGCGCGCGGACGTCGCCTGCTCTCCCATGCCGCAACACCCTACTTGGCGTGGCCGGGAGCGCGGACCCGCCTCAGCGGTCCCGGTTGAACCGCGTGGTGATCCACAGCAGCAGCAGGAGCGCGGCCAGGGCCCCGCCACCGGTCAGGTAAGGGCTCAGGCTCTCGTGGCTGCCGCCTTCGGCGAGCTGCGCCAGGGAGGAAAGGTGTGCGGTCATTCGGCAGGCCCCTTGTTCGTCGAATGCGGTCGAGTCGCCGGCAGGTCAACTCGAGCACATGGTACGGGCGGGCCTCGGGGAGCTTACGCAGGCCCTACACATGCGTGCGGAACACTTCGTACGGGCTCGGCTCACCGGGGGACGCCGCTCCGTCCGCGTCCGTCCCCGTCCGTGTCGGTCCGT
>JBEHXI010000406.1:0-4114 GCA_048498775.1 Actinomycetota bacterium
GGGCGTCAAGGGCGGCGGCATCGACACGCAGACGTCGAACGGCGAGGTGACGATCCAGACGGCCACCCCGCAGGACATCACGGCCCGCACGACCAGCGGCAGCCTCACGATCACGGTGCCGCCCGCCAGGTACCGGATCTCGGCGGACGATGCCAACGGCGACAAGAAGGTGGCGTTCGAGAACGACCCGTCCGGCACGTACCGCCTGGATCTGTCGACGACGAACGGTGACCTGACGGTGCGGTCGGCGGGCAAGTGACCCTCTTCGGAGGGGGCACTGATCGCTGCTCCCGCCCGTCCGGCGGGGCTGAGGGATCCGGTGTCCTGGCGGTGCTCCTACGGTGTGCCGTGGCCGTCGAGGAAGCGCAGCAGCACGTCGGCCTCCGCGCGGAGCCGCGCGACCCGGTCGGCGTGCGTGACTGCGGTCAACTGCGCTGCGGCTTCCAGTCGTTCGGCGGCCTCGGCTCGCACGATATCCGCCACGTCGCCCTCGCTCAGCTCACGCCGTACTGCCTCGGTGGCGCCGGCACCGATCGGTGACTGCTCAAGGGCCAGGCCACCTGTCGCGGCTTCGTCCAGGGGCACCGCCTCCGCGTTGTCCAGTGCGGCAAGCGTCGAGCGCAGGGCGCTCACCGCGGCCTTGTCGCGGGCGCGCATCGCTTCCGGAAGGGCTTGACGCATACGAACACGTAGGGACATGCCGGGACCTTATGGCCGTGCCCCCGGCCCCACAACGGGATATCCCGCGATGGGGGAGGAGCCGACGGACTCCGCGAGGCCCTGGCCGGGCGGGGCTCAGTCGGGAAGGCCGGAGGTGTGGCGGGCGTGGCGGAGTTCGGCCTCGTAGAGGTGGGTCCTGCCGTCCGCGATCTCGTTGCGGATCCGCTCCTCGAGGGCGGTGAAGGGCCGGTAGTACGCCTCGTTGTACCCCTCGATCAGCTGGAAGCTCCAGTGGCCGGGGATGACGTTGCGGCCGATCAGTTCCCGTTCCAGCGCGGCGGCCTGCTCGTCGTGGCCCGCCTCGCGCAGGAGCCTCGCCGCCTCGCCCAGCTGGAAGTCGGCCGTCCCGGTGAGCTGGTGGAAGTCGTAGAGCCGGCCGCGGGCCCGCTCGGTGGTGTCCAGGGCCTTGGTCAGCATGGCCAGCGCACGCACCGTCGCGTCATCGACTCCGGGCGGCCGCCGGTGAGCGGCGTCCGGACGGTCGTCCTCCGCCTGATCGCCCGCCGCGTTGTCTGTCCGGCCGTCCGCCCGGCCATCGGTTGGGTCGTTCATGCGGGGACTCCTGCCCGGCGGCGTCCGCGCCACGCGGAAAACCGGGTGGGACGGGGATGAAACCGCCCTACCGGCCCAGCGGAACGGTGCCGGGCCTACCGGTACCAGACGGCCACGCCTCCGTGGTGGGAGCAGGTGCCCCGGTGGTGGGCCGAGTAGGAGTAGGTGCCGTCGTTGCACAGGGCGGTGGGGCCGTAGCCGGGATCTGTGGTGTAACCCCCGGCGGAGCCGCCCCACGAGGAACCGTCCGGCGGCTGGGTCGCCGAGTCGGCGGTGATGGTGGCGGTCGCGGTCACCGTGACCGTCGAGGCGGCCGTGACGGTGATCGTGGGGGTGGGGGCCGCGCTTGGGGAGGCGGTGACCGTGGCGGTCGTGGTCGTGGTCGCGGTGGCCATCGCCGCGGGCTGGGCGCGCGCCGCGGCGTTCGCCTGGTCGGCCTGGCCCTGCGTGCCCATTCCGGTGATGGCCGCGCCGCACAGGAAGAGGGCCACACCACCCAGCCACACCCGCTTCCGGTGGTGGAGCGGCCTGCTGTCGGGCTCCGGGCGGGGTGGCGGTGGCGGTCCCCACATCGCTCCGGGCCCGGTCGGCTGCGGCGGTGCGGACATGGCGGCCCCCGGACTGATAGCCGAACTGATGGAATGGCGATCGGATTGTGTCAGAGGGGTGATGGATCAGCGCGTGCATTGCCGAACCGTGATCTCCGCTCGTACCCGCTTCCGGCCATCCGCCCCCAATGCCTTGCGGCCTGACGGGCACTCGGACAGCGTGAACGCCATGGGTGAGCGCGAACGCGAGGAGCCCGTGGCGGAAGCCTTCCTGCCGGGGGAGGCCACGGAAGCGGAACTGGACGCGGTGCACGAGCTGCTCCGGTTGTGCCGTCATGAGGCCGCCCCGCTGATGCCCTACCGGAGCGTGGCGGAGACGGCCGGATACCTGCGCTTTCCGCCCGCGCACGAATCCCGCGTCTGCTGGACCGTCAACACCGGCAGGACTGGCACAGGGCCTGGGGCGGGGGCGCCGCACGGCTTCGCACTCCTCCGCCGGCAGCACGGGGCCGGTCTGGCCCGGGTGCAACTGTGTGTTCATCCGGCACACCGGCGGCGCTCGGCCGGCACCGCACTGCTGGACGCGGTACGTGTCTACGCGATCGCGCACGGGGTGGAGACGCTGGTCGGCCGTTTCGCGGTCGACGCCGGGGCCGCGTTCTGCGCAGCGGTCGGCGCCCGCCAGGGCCGGCGGGACGTCCGGTCCGTGCTGCTGCTCGACGCGGGCGTTGAAGAGGGGGGCGTTGCGGACGGGGGCGTTGCGGGCGGGGCCTCGAAACGGGCGTGCCGACGGTGGTCGCGGTCCCGGGATATCGGCTGATCCGGTGGGTCGGGGCGTGCCCGCCCGGCCTCCTCGACTCGTACGCCACCGCTCGCGCCGCGGTCAACGACGCTCCGCACGACGGCGCCGACGAGTCATGGAGCGTGGATCGCGTACGCGAACTGGAAGCGGCGGAGGCTCGCCGTGGCCGCGCGGTGCGGGTGAGCGCGGTGCTGGACGGGCGGGACACGGTGGTGGCCTTCACGGAGACGCGGGTGTCCGCCGCGCCGTCCCCCACCGCGACGATCGTGGACACAGCGGTGCTGCGGGAGCATCGCGGCAGGGGACTGGCGACGTGGGTCAAGGCGGCCGCTCTCGCCGCGCTGCGCGCCGAGCGGCCCGACGTCTCCTGTGTGACGACGTCGAACGCGGAGGAGAACCGGCCCATCCGGGCGATCAACGAGCGTCTCGGCTTCGTACCGGCCGGAATCTGGACCGCTGCCGTGCTGAGGACAGGAGGACGCTGACGCCGCTACCGTGATCCGGCGCCGGTCGCCGGACGGGGCGCCGGCCCGTCAGCCGGTGCGCAGGGCGGCGATCAGCCAAGCCACGGAAGGGGTCAGACTGGGCGCGGCCGGACGGCCGCTGATCACGGCCAGCAGCTCCCAGTACCGCTCGAAGCGGGAGTCATGGGAGATCTCCAGCCGCTCCAGGAGCCAGGACCGGAACGCGGGCGAGTCGTCGCGCCCGGACAGCTCGGCGTAGGCGCGGACGAGTTCGTCGACGATCGGGCGGGCGGCGGCGGAATCCGGTTCTATGCCGGTCTCGCGGGCGGTGGTGACGCGCTCCCGGACCAGCGTTGCCACCTGCCGGGCGGCGTCCGGATCCGGCCACGGCCCGGTCCCGCGGGAGGCGACCTGATCGGCGGCCGCCCTGCGGACACCGGCGCGGAAGCCTTCGTCCTGGACGAGTTCGGCCAGCTCCACCCAGGCCGCGGTCTGCGCCGGGGCCGGGTCGTCCGGGAGCTCCGGTACGGCGTCGCGCAAGGTGGCCAGGAACTCGTCCCCGACGTCGAGGCCGTCGAAGGTGCGGTGGACGAAGTCGTCGATCAGGCGGCGGCGCTCCTGTTCGGAGAGCGTGGCGAGCTTGTGCATGAGTTCCATCTCCTCGGGTGTGGATCCGCGGCTGGCCACCGCCCGGAGCACGGCGCGCTGCAACCGCAGGGTGCGGATCTGGGTGTCCAGGGCTTCCGCGTGCGCCGCGGCGACCTCGGCGACCGTCACGTCACGTGCCATCACCCGCTGGATGGTGGCGAGGTCGATGCCCAGATCGCGCAGCGTGCGGACCAGGCCGAGGCGGGCGAGCGCCTCGCGGCCGTAGAGCCGGTAGCCGGCGGGTGTACGGCGGGTCGGCGGCACCACTCCCACATCGGACCAGAACCGGATGGTCTTCACGGTCAGACCGGTCAGCCGGGCCAGATCCCCGATGCTCCAGAGCGGGTCGTCGTCCATGGCCACCACTGTGGGGTCTCCCG
>JBEHXI010000407.1:0-4095 GCA_048498775.1 Actinomycetota bacterium
GTCACCGTGGGTTCAAATCCCACACCCTCCGCAGCCAGAGCAGTGAAAGCGGCCCCTGACCAGGCGATATGGTCGGGGGCCGCTCTCGTGTCGGATGGCTGTGGCTGACCGCCGTTCCCCGCCCGATCGGGCACGGGGATGGCACGAACTGCTCGCCGTGTCTCAGGGCGTGCGGAACGCCGGACGGCACCAAGGGGGTGACGGCTCACAGCGTTGCTCGGCGCATCATCATGTGGCTACGACTGCGGTGGAGCCGGCCGGACCCCCGCCGGAGGCATCTCTCTGACCGCAGCGGAGTGCGTCGGCTGGTCGTGGTCTCGCCTCATGTCTTCTCGGCCTGCGTCATGGGCGCGGCCGGAGGCCGGCCGCGCGCCCGGCGGAGCGGCGGCGACGCCGGGTGCCTTGATGAGGTAGAGAAACCTGTACCAAGTCGCCCCTCCGTGATCGTGGCCGATTCCCGCCCTCCCCTGGCCGGTGCTCGATGTGCTGATGTGGGAGCACGTGTGTGCTCAAGGGGTGGGGATGGACGATCTGCACGTCAAGCGCTGGCGGAAGAACGGTCAAGATCGCCTGTATGTCAATCTTGGTGGCCCGCGCGGCAGGGCAGTGGCCTGGCTCGACTGCAAGACCGGAAAGGTTCACATCGAGGCCCCGGAGCACGAGCGGGCCGCGCGCGAGGCGATCGAGGAGTGGCAGCGTCAACAGGCGCCGGCGCAGAAACCGTCGAGTGTCCCGGCAGCGGGGCCTGCCCGAGCGACACCGCGTGCGGCGCTACCTTCCCTGCCGCCGCTCACACGAGAGAACGATCTGGCCCTCAATCTCCCCGGCGCGGCTGTCGCGCGCAAGGTCCGCGAACTTGAGGGTGAGCGCAGCGCGTTCGTTCGCTGGGTGGCGAAGCGACTTCGACTGTCTCTGGGGACGGACGACTGGCGTGCGGGCCTCGTGGGTGAGCAAGTGGTCGGCGAGTCACTCACACGGTTGACCTCGCTCGGTTGGCATGTCTTACACGCGATCCAATGGCCAAGTGGAGCGGACATCGACCACTTGGTGGTGGGGCCATCCGGCGTGTTCACCATCAACGCCAAGCATCATGCGGGTGCTCGCGTGTGGGTCGGTGACCACATGATCCGAGTGAACAACCGAAGCACGGACCACTTGCGGATTGCTGTGGCCGAGGCTGAGCGGGTGGCCAAAGTCCTGTACCACTGGTGTGGATGGCCGGTCCCAGTTCAACCGGTGATCGCCATTGTCGGGGCCGCCAACATCGTGCTCGCTGCGGATGCCCCATCAGCCATCGTCGCGGACGGGGCACACGTGGACAAGCCGTTGATGTCCCTGCCCAACGTGATCCCCGCCCACAAGGTCTCGTCGGTGTACGAGGTCGTGAGGCGGAAGGACGTGTGGATGGCCACACAGAACCGTCGCTGGAATGATCGACGGCCCTGACCTTGTGCCTCAGCTACGCGTCCGCTGCCCAGGTGGAGCGGCCGGACGCCGCCGCCGCGGGCGGCGCGGAAGAGGCGGCCGTCCGGGGCCGTGCCGAATGTGTCCAGGTGGTGCCGCAGCAGTTGCACCAGGACGGGTGGGATGGGGACGGTGCGGACGGTCTTGCGTGCGCGGCGCTTCAGGCCGCGGTCCTCGTAGGGCTTGCCGTCGTCCGTCCAGCCGGCAGTCCTGCTTCTTCAGAGCTCGCGATCTCGGACGGCCGCATGACCGCGTAGTACAGGCAGTGGAACGCTGTCCGACGCCTTCACCGAACGCATCGACCAGATCGCCCGAACTCTGAAATGGATGCCGTGGTGACTCGTGCTGATTCTCGTGCCTGGACCGTCGTCATGAGGGCGCCCGGTGCGGCGGTACCGCTGCCCGTGAACGAGACCGGGGACCCGCGTTCCTGGGCGGCGGCCACCGCCGGCCGCCTCCTTGCCCGGCACAAGGATGCCGACGCCGACACCGAGGCCGCACTCGCAAAGACGCTCGGCGACGCGGTGCTTGACGCCCGGACCCGCGGTCCCGTCCTGGCGTTCTCCTTCTGCCCCTACCCCACCCAGGGGGAGCTTGCCCGGATCGAGTTGCGGGAGATCCCACAGCGCCCCGGGCAGCCGGAACCGACGGTGGACTGGCTGGAGGAGTACTTCACCGAGCGGACGTCCGAGGATTTCGACGAGCCGCAGGCCGTCCGCGGGGACCTGCCGATCGGGCCCGCGGTCCGGGTGCGCAGGCAGTACACGGGGCAGCCGGATCAGTTCGGCGACGCGCAGATCGTGCAGACGGTGGCTTACGCGGTGCGCCCGGAGAACCCCGTCCCGCTGGACTCCGCCGTTGCGCTCTTCATGAGCTGGACCGCTGTCGTCCACAGCGACCGGCTGTTCGACCTCGCCGACCAACTGGCGCCGACGATGAGGCTTGTTGCCAAGGATGGTGCCTGACGGGACCTCCGGGCTCGTGCGGTCCACCCGGCGTCGCTCCCTTCGCCGGCCGTGTCGTCGCGCACCCCGCGGCGAAGGGTTCGGGTCTGTTTCCGAACCCCCGGAGCGTGCGGCGGGCCCGGTAGCCCGAGAGCGGGTGGACCGAGCGAGCCGGAGATGTTCCGAAGCCGGAGGGTCGGAAAAGGCTTCCAGCGGCGAGAGTTCGGGTCCTATCGTCTGAGCCCGTGACCGAAAACAGCGTTCCGCTTCCCCCGACCGTCTACCCGCTCGCCAAGGGACGCACGTGGGCCATGCTGGCCGGCTCTCTGGTCTTCGTCGCTCTGGGCATCGTCTTCCTGGTCGCCCACAGCACTGTGAAGATGACCGTGGCGGGAGTGCTGGCCGTGCCCTTCTTCGGGTTCTGCTCGGTGCTCATCGCCCGGCGCCTGCTCGGCGACCGACCGGAGCTGGTGCTGGACGACGCGGGAGTGGACCATGTGACGCTGGGCCCGTTCGGCTGGGACGAGATAGCCGCCGTCCGGATCCGCGAGCAGCGGGTGCGCAATACCTCGCAGCGGTTCATCGAGCTCGTACTGCACGATCCGGACGCGTATCTGGCCCGAGCGCCCAGGCTCGTCCGCAGCACCGCGTCGATGAACGCGCGACTCGGATTCGGGCCGGCCAACATGCCCACGAAGACCCTGCCGGTGCCGCCCGAGACGGTCCTGGACGCGATGCGGCGCCACCGCCCCGGACTCGAAGTCCAGCGCTGAGCGCGCGAACGGGGCCGAGTCGGCACCCGCGGGTCGCGTACAGGGAGGCCACGAGGGGCGCGCCGGAAGGGGCGGCGAACCGCGGTCAACAGCGTGGGCGGCCTGAGGGAAGGAAGACCGTCGTGGCGGCGACGTCACCGTGGATTCATGTCCCACACCCTCCGCCCGGACAGGCGAACACGCCTCCGCCTTCAGCCTGTCTCATGCCACCGGTCCGGACCAGACCATCGCCGTGCAATTGGGGGGTTTTCCCCATCGGGGGGCGGGACTGTGGCTGCGTAGGCTCGCAGTGACTGATCGCCGACGCGATTCGCTTCACAACGGGGGACTTCTATGCGACGCCCACAGACACGCGTCCTTGCGGCAATGGCCTTGGCCGCTCTTACCGTCAGCGGGCTGTCCGCGTGCTCGGCTCTCGACCAGAAGACCTTCGAGGACGACGCCAGGGTGTCCCCGAAGGTCACCTCGATCCGTCTCGACAACCAGGACGGAGAGGTGAAGGTGGCCGCTTCGGCCGACGGTTCCACGATCTCGGTGCACCGGAAGGTGAACTACCGCGGTGACAAGCCGAGCGGCACGTCCTTCCGCGTCGAGAACGGCGTCCTGGTGCTCTCCGGCTGCGGCAGGAACTGCGGCGTCGACT
Organism: Actinomycetota bacterium; assembly: GCA_048498775.1. Taxonomy (GTDB): domain Bacteria; phylum Actinomycetota; class Actinomycetes; order Streptomycetales; family Streptomycetaceae; genus JBEHXI01. The sequence continues at coordinate 3,825 of JBEHXI010000407.1, forward strand.
ACGACGTCACCGTGCCCGCCGGTCTCCCGGTGACGGGGGGCACCACCAACGGCGGCCTCACGCTGAGCGATGTCGGGACGGTCGACGTGCACACGAGCAACGGCGAGATCGCGGTGAACAACGCGACGGGCCCGGTGAAGCTGCGCACCTCCAACGGGGGCGTCAACGTCAGGGGCGTCAAGGGCGGCGGCATCGACACGCAGACGTCGAACGGCGAGGTGACGATCCAGACGGCCACCCCGCAGGACATCACGGCCCGCACGACCAGCGG
>JBEHXI010000408.1:0-4069 GCA_048498775.1 Actinomycetota bacterium
CACCATGCCTGCACCCGGAGAACTGACCTTTGCGGTGCCGCGGGGGGCCAAGAAGCCGCCGCGGCACCTTGCCGACCTCACTCCCGCGCAGCGTCGCGAGGCCGTCGCGGAGCTGGGGGAGAAGCCGTTCCGCGCCAAGCAGCTGTCGCAGCACTACTTCGCGCGGTACGCGGACTCCCCGGAGAGCTGGACCGACATCCCGGTGGCGGCCCGGGGGAAGCTCGCGGCCGATCTGCTGCCGGAGCTGATGCAGGTGGTGCGGCATGTCTCCTGCGACGGCGACACCACCCGCAAGACGCTGTGGCGGCTGTTCGACGGCACGCTGGTGGAGTCCGTGCTGATGCGCTACCCGGACCGGGTCACCATGTGCATCAGCTCGCAGGCGGGGTGCGGGATGAACTGCCCGTTCTGCGCCACGGGCCAGGCCGGGCTGAGCCGCAACCTGTCGACCGCAGAGATCGTCCACCAGATCGTGGCGGGGATGCGCTCGCTGCGGGACGGGGAGATCCCGGGCGGCGCGGCGCGGCTGAGCAACATCGTCTTCATGGGCATGGGCGAGCCGCTCGCCAACTACAGCAGGGTCGTCGGGGCGATCCGCCGGCTGACCGATCCGGAGCCGGACGGGCTGGGGCTGTCGCAGCGCGGCATCACGGTGTCCACGGTGGGACTGGTGCCGGCGATGCTGCGGTTCGCGGACGAGGGGTTCAAGTGCCGCCTCGCGGTCTCGCTGCACGCGCCGGACGACGAGCTGCGGGACACGCTCGTCCCGGTCAACACCCGCTGGAAGGTCCGTGAGGTGCTGGACGCCGCCTGGCACTACGCCGAGGTCTCCGGCCGCCGGATCTCCGTCGAGTACGCGCTGATCCGGGACATCAACGACCAGGCGTGGCGCGCCGATCTGCTCGGCCGGCTGCTCAAGGGCCGCCGGGTGCACGTCAATCTGATCCCGCTGAACCCGACGCCCGGCTCGAAGTGGACCGCCTCGCGGCCCGAGGACGAGAAGGCGTTCGTGCGGATCCTGGAGGGCCACGGCGTGCCGGTCACCGTGCGCGACACGCGCGGTCAGGAGATCGACGGCGCCTGCGGCCAGCTCGCCGCCGCCGAGCGCTGATCCGGGTGAATCACGCCGAACAGCGTTAGTATGGTGTGACTTAAGTACCGCTACACGTTGTGCATGACACACCATCAGACATCGTTTTCCGACAGGGGAGCGCGCACGCGCTGAGAGTGCGGCCACCGGCCGCAGACCCTCGAACCTGATCCGGGTCATACCGGCGTAGGGAGTTCGGCATGCAGCAGCCCGCCACGCACCGCTGGCGCACCGTGGACATCGTGGTCGCCGCCGTCATCGGGGCCGCCTTCGGCGTCATCTTCTGGGCCTGGAACGCACTGTGGGACGGCGTGGCCAGCGCGATCCCGCTGCCGTTCCGCGCGGTCATCTACGGTGTCTGGCTGGTGCCCGCCGTGCTCGGCCCGCTGGTCGTCCGCAAGCCCGGCGCCGGCATCTTCTGCGAACTGGTGGCCGCCACCGTCTCCACCTTCTTCGGCTCGCCCTGGGGTCTGGTCACCGTGCTCTACGGCGTCCTGCAGGGCATGGCGGGCGAGTTCGGCTTCGCCTTCACCGCCTACCGCCTCTGGCGCTGGCCGACCGCCCTGGCCGGCGGCGCGCTCGCCGGGCTGGCCGCGTCCCTGCTGGACAACGCCCTGTACTACGCCTCGGACTCCACCGGCTGGCAGGTCGGTTACGCCGCCCTCGTCGTCGTCAGCTCCGCCGTCATCGCGGGCCTGGGCAGCCTGGCCCTGACCCGCTCGCTCGCCCAGACCGGAGTGCTCGACCCGTTCCCCTCGGGGCGCGAGCGCACCGCCGTCTGAGCGGCCGCCGATGAGCACCGTACGGCTGCGCGGCTTCGGCCACCGGCACCCGGGCCGCCGCCGCTGGGCGGTACGCGGCGTCGACCTGGAGATCGGCCACGGCGAACGGATCGCCCTGCTCGGGCCGTCCGGCGCGGGGAAGTCCACCCTGCTGGCCGCGCTGGCCGGGCTGCTGCCGCCGGACTCCGGCGAGCGGGAGGGCAGCATCGAGATCGACGGCCTGGAGCCGCGCGCCGCCCGCGACCGCGTCGGCATCGTCTTCCAGGACCCCGCCGCCCAGCTCGTCATGGCCCGCGCCGGGGACGACGTGGCCTTCGGCCTGGAGAACCGGGGCACCCCTCCGGAGCGGATCGCCCCACTGGTCGCCGAGGCGCTGCGCCGGGTCGGCTTCCCCTACGGCCCGAAGCGGCCCACCGGCGCCCTCTCCGGCGGTGAGCAGCAGCGCCTCGCCCTGGCCGGGGCCCTGGTCACCCGCCCCGGACTGCTCCTGCTGGACGAGCCGACCGCCAACCTCGACCCGGACGGTGCCCGGCTGGTGCGGCAGGTGCTGGCCGGCATCGAGGACACCACCCAGATCATCGTCGAGCACCGCGTCGCGGAACTGGCCGGCCAGGTGGACCGGGTGGTGGTCCTGGAACCGGGCGGCGGCATCCGCGCGGACGGCCCACCGGACCGCGTCTTCGCCGCCTGCGGTGAGCGCTTGGCGGCGGACGGGGTCTGGGTGCCGGGCCACCCGGTGGCCCCCCGCCCGGCGCGCGGCGCGGCGGGGGAGACACTGCTGCACACCGAGGCCCTCTCGGTGCGGCCGGTGCTCCGCGACCTGCCGCCGGTGACCGTGCGGGCCGGGGAAGCCCTCGCCGTGCTGGGGCCGAACGGCGCCGGGAAGTCGACGCTCGCGCTGCTGCTCGGCGGGCTGCTCGCCCCGGACCGCGGCCGGGTGACGGCCACCGCCGCACTGGCCGGCGCGGACGCGGCCCGGCCCCCGCACACCTGGCGGGCCGCGGCACTCGCCCGCCGGATCGGGTCCGTCTTCCAGAACCCCGAGCACCAGTTCGTGACCGCGACGGTGCGCGACGAGCTCGCCCTGGGCACCCGGGCCGCGCCCGCCACGGACCCGGCCCGGGTCGACGAACTCCTCGCCCGGCTACGGCTGGACGCCCTCGCCGGCGCCAACCCGCACACCCTCTCCGGCGGTGAGCAGCGCCGCCTGTCGGTGGCCACCGCGCTGGCCGCCGCGCCCCGGCTGCTGATCCTCGACGAGCCGACGTTCGGCCAGGACCGCCGCACCTGGAGCGAACTGGCCGCGCTGCTCGCCGAGTTGCGCGACGAGGGGCACGGCATCGTCACCGTCACCCACGACCCGGACCTGCCCGCCGTGCTCGATGCCCGCGCGCTGCGCCTCGCCACCCGGGAACCGGTGACCGCGTGCTGACCTCCGCCACCCCCATCGCCGACCCCACGGCTCCGCTCGCCCGCCGCAACCCCGTCGCCAAGCTGGCCGCCGCCGCGGTGGTCGCCGCAGCACTGGTGGTCAGCCTGGATCCGGTCGCCCCGGCGGTGGCGCTGGCGGTGGAACTGGCCGCGGTGCCGCTGTTCGGCCTGCGCTACGGCGCGCTGGCCCGGCGGGCCTGGCCGCTGCTGGGCGGTGTGCTGGGCGCCGTCGTCACCCTGCTGCTGTTCGCCGCGGACCGCACGCACCTCCTGGCGTCGGCGTCGGCCCTGGGGCTGCGGCTGCTCGCCGTGGCGCTGCCCGGGACCCTGGTGTTCGCCACGACCGACCCGACCGACCTCGCCGACGCGCTGATCCAGAACGCCCGCGTCTCGCCGCGGTTCGCCATCGGCACGCTGGCCGCCTGGCGGCTGGTGCCGCTGCTGGGGGAGGAGTGGCGGCTGATCGGGATGGCGCGCCGGGCCCGGGGCATCGACGCGGGCCGGGATCCGGTGGCGCGGCTGCGGCTGTTCGCCTCGGCCTCGTTCACGCTCCTGGTCGGCGCGATCCGCCGGGGCACCCGGCTGGCCACCGCCATGGACGCCCGCGGCTTCGACTCCGGTCTGCCGCGCACCTCGGCACGGCGCCAGGAGTTCCACGTGGCCGACGCGGCCCTGGTGGCCGCCGGGGTGCTGACCGCGGCCGGTTCGCTCGCGGTGAGTGTGGCTGTTGGTGCCTTTCACCCGTTGTTCGTCTGAGCGGTTCGCG
>JBEHXI010000409.1:0-4069 GCA_048498775.1 Actinomycetota bacterium
TGAATCTGCCGAATCCGCCGAATCCGTGGAGCGATCCGTTCTGAACCGCTTTCCGACCCCTTCTTCGATGACTTCCGCAATGCCATCTGTCAAGACATCCGCACGAGTTGGGCCGTTCCGACCAGGGCGTTTCCACGTCGATGTGACCAAGGACACACGCAGGGCGATTGACCCGCTGCGGGAGAAATGTCCAGACTTCCGCATGCTGCGCATCCTGGCTGTCGACGACGAGCCCCCCGCCCTGGAGGAGCTCGTCTATCTGCTCGGCCGGAATCCGAGCGTCGGCCAGGTGGTGCCGGCCTCGGACGCCGGCACCGCGCTGCGCGCCCTGGACTGCGCCATCCAGGAGGGGCGTCCCATCGACGCCATCTTCCTCGACATCCGCATGCCGGGCCTGGACGGCCTGGACGTGGCCCGGGTGCTGTCCCGGTTCGCCGAACCGCCGCCGGTGGTGTTCGTCAGCGCGCACGACGACTTCGCCGTGCGGGCCTTCGAGTTGCGGGCCGCGGACTACCTGCTCAAGCCGGTGCGCCCGGAGCGCCTGGCCGAGGCCGTCCGCCGGGTCGCCGAGCGGCGCGCCGCCCGCGCGGAGGCCGCGCCCGAGCCGGAGTCCGCCGAGACCCCGGCGGCCGCGCCCGCCGCCGAGCCGGGCGCCGACGACCAGGTGATCGCCGTCCAGCTGTCCGGGGTGACCCGGTTCGTCCGCCGCTCCGAGGTGCGGCACGTGGAGGCGTACGGCGACTACGTCCGCCTCCACCTGCCCTCCGGGAGCCATCTGCTGCGGGTGCCGCTGTCCACGCTGGAGTCCCAGTGGCAGGACGCCGGCTTCGTGCGGGTGCACCGCCGCCACCTGGTGGCCACCGAGCACATCGAGGAGCTGCTGACCGACGACGGCCGGATGTCGGTGCGGGTCGGCGGCACGGTGCTGCCGGTCAGCCGGCGCAGCCACCGGCGGCTGCGCGAGCTGGTGCGGTCGGCGTGCCCGCCCACCGACCGGGAGGCCCCCGATGGCTGATCCGCCCGAGCGCGTCGTCGTCACCCATCCCAGGACCCGGGCCGCGCGCCCGGGTTCGCGGCATGCCGTGATGCGGGACGTCCAGGAGCAGACCCCGCTGGGCGAGGTGTACCTGACCTCCCTGATGCGGGCGCAGCTGCGGCTCGGCCTGCTGGTGTGCGGGGTGGTGTGCCTGGTCCTGGGCAGCCTGCCGCTGCTGTTCGCCAAGGCGCCGTCGCTGAGCCGGATGCGGATCCTCGGCGTCGGCCTGCCGTGGATCGTCCTCGGCCTGCCGGTCTACCTGCTGCTCGCGGTGGCCGGGGTGGTCTACATCCGCCGGGCCGAGCGCAACGAGCGCGACTTCGCCGAACACGTCCGCCGATCCTGACGGCCGCCGGCCGCACACCACACCCCCGGGCTTCATGAACGTTCTGCAGAACCTGATCGCCGTCACCCTGGTCGCCGTCGCCACCGTCGCCGTCGGCGGCTACGGCCTGCGCTCCCGCTCCACCTCGGACTTCTACGTCGCCTCCCGGACCGTCTCGCCGCTGCGCAACGCGGCCGCGGTCAGCGGCGAGTACCTCTCCGCCGCCTCCTACCTGGGCATCGCAGGGCTGGTCCTGGCGTACGGCACCTCGATGCTCTGGTACGGCATCGGCTACACGGCGGGCTATCTGGTGCTGCTGGCGCTGGTGGCCGCGCCGCTGCGCCGCTCGGGGGCGTACACGGTCTCCGACTTCGCCGAGGCGCGGCTGGGCTCGCTGGGGGTGCGCCGGGTCGCCACGGTCTTCGTGGTGCTCATCGGGTGGCTGTACCAGGTGCCGCAGTTGCAGGGCGCGGGCCTGGCGCTGCGCACCGCGCTGGGCGCCCCGGCCTGGGCGGGCGCGCTGCTGGTGGCGGTGGTGGTGCTGGTCAGCGTGATCGCCGGGGGCATGCGCAGCGTCACGCTGGTGCAGGCGTTCCAGTTCTGGATGAAGCTGGCGGCCCTGGCGATCCCGGCGATCGTCATCGTGATGCTGTGGCGCAGCAGCCAGCACGGCGGGACGATACCCGCCGCGCCCCCCGCCGAGCCGGCCTCCGGCGGCCTGCTGGACGGCCAGTCCGGCTCCGGGGCGCAGCTGTACGGGCTGTACTCGCTGATGGTGGCCACGTTCTTCGGCGCGATGGGCCTGCCGCACGTCATCGCCCGCTTCTACACCAACCCCGACGGGCGCAGCAGCCGCCGGGCCACCGTGGGCGTCCTGGGCCTGCTGGGGGTGTTCTACCTGCTGCCGGAGATCTACGGGGGCCTGGGGCGGCTCTACGCGCCGGATCTGGTGCACGCGGGCCGGGCGGACGCGGTGGTGCTGCTGCTGCCCGGACGGCTGGTGCCGGGCCTGCCCGGGCAGGTGCTGACGTCGCTGGTGGTGGCCGGCGCCTTCGCGGCGTTCCTGTCGACGTGCTCGGGGCTGACGCTGTCGGTGGCCTCGGTGCTGTCCCAGGACGCCTTCGGCGGCCATGTGCGGGGCTTCCGCAAGGCCTCCGCGGTGGCGGTGGTGGTGCCGCTGGTGTTCGCGCTGCTGGTGGGCGGGACGGGGGTGGCGGTCGCCCACGAGGTGGGGCTGATCCTGTCGGTGGCGGCGTCCACGTTCTGCCCGCTGCTGGTGCTGGGCATCTGGTGGCGGCGGCTGACACCGGCGGGCGCGGCGGCCGGGATGCTGGTCGGCGGCGGGCTCGCCCTGACCGCCCTGGCGGTCACCCTGCTGCGGCTCGGCGGGCGGGGCTGGTTCGGCGTGCTGCTGGCGCAGCCTGCCGCCTGGAGCGTTCCGGTGGCATTCTTGACCATGGTCGGGGTGTCGGTGGCGACCCGCTCCCAGGTGCCCGCGAAGGCCGCCGTGCTCGTCGCGCGGCTGCACATTCCGGAGACGCTCACCGACTCGGGAGCGGACCGTTCGTCGCAGGAATCCGACCGTTCGTCGCAACGCCGTGACCGCCTGTCGCAGGGCGGGCGCCGCTCAAAGACAAGTCTTTCCGGGCTATTCCCGGCCGGGGCGCTGCTGCCGCACCGTAACCGCTCAGAACGAGGCGACACGGAACACCGGACCGACGAGCCGCACCCCGACCGGGACGGGCAGGAGGACGTTCCGCGCCGCCTCGTACGCGAGTAGGGCACCGCCTTCCGGCGCCCCTCCTCCCAGGCCGTTCCACGGCCGCCCGGCACAGGGCGGTCCGTCGCCGGAGCGGACTGGCCCTCCCGCAGCACTCCCGTTCCGAGGAAGGGACGTCCCCGTGACCGACATCCAGACCCCCGAGCTGTCCGCAGCCGACTCCGCCCCGGCGCAGCCCGCCCCGGCCCCGCAGGCCGCCCCGGCCGCCGTCTCCGCGATCGCCGACCCCGGCCCGCTCGGCCTGGCCGCGTTCGCCCTGACCACGTTCGTGCTGTCCTGCTTCAACGCGGGCCTGGTGGCCGACAAGGCGCTTGAGGCCGTGGTCCTCCCGCTGGCCCTGTTCTACGGCGGCTTCGCCCAGGTGCTGGCCGGCATGTGGGAGTTCAAGAAGAACAACACCTTCGGCGCCACCGCCTTCACCTCGTACGGCGCGTTCTGGCTGTCCTTCGCCGGTTACGTCAAGTTCGTCGCCCCGCAGCTGCCCGCCGCGGACGCGCACACCGCGACCGGCCTGTTCCTGCTGGCCTGGACGATCTTCACGCTGTACATGACCGTGGTCGCGACCCGGATCAACGGTGTGCTGCTCGCCGTCTTCACCGTGCTGTCCCTGACCTTCGTCCTGCTGACCGCCGGCGCCCTGGGCGGCAACGCCAACATCGGCCAGATCGGCGGCTACGCCGGCCTGGTGACCGCCGCCCTGGCCTGGTACGGGTCGATGGCCGGTGTCGCCAACAACACCTGGAAGAAGGCGAAGCTGCCGACCTTCCCGTTCTCGGCCTGACGAAGCGACATCTCCACCGCACATCTGACAAACCGCGAAGGACACTCATGAGCAACAACGAGAGTTTGGCTAACTTGCTTCGGGAGGAGCGTCGGTTTGCTCCGCCGGCTGAGGTGGTGGCGGGTGCGAACGTGACCGCTGAGGCGT
>JBEHXI010000410.1:0-4022 GCA_048498775.1 Actinomycetota bacterium
CCTCTATGGCGGTTGCCGCCCCCGCTCGTGGGTATTCTCCCACCACCGTCTTCGCTTCCCACCGGAGCATCGGCCCCGACGCGGCGCGCGGGCCCGGGTCAGGGACGCGGCGCCCGCAGCCTGACCAGGGCGTCCACGGCCTCGCGGGCCTCGCCCCCGGCCGTGGTCACCGGCCTGCGCACCTGCTCGGCGCGCACCGTCTCCAGACCGGACCCGGCGAGATCGTCCAGCACGTCCCGCGGGGTGAACAGCACCCGGGCGTCCTGCGGGCCGCCGACACCCTCGGTGAGGTTGGTGGTGTCGTGGCCGATGACCAGCAGCGTCCCGCCGGGCGCCAGCCCGCGGGCGGCCGCCCGCAGCACCGTGCCGCGCTCGGCGGCCCGCAGGTGCAGATACGCCAGGACGACGAGGTCGAAGCCGTCCGGCTCCGGGCGGTAGGTGAGCACGTCGTGGCACACCCAGTCGAGCCGGTCCGCGACACCGGCGGGCTGGGCGGCGGCCAGTTCCCGCCCGCGTTCCAGGGCGACGCCGGAGAAGTCCACCGCGGTCACCCGCCAGCCCCGGGCGGCCAGCCAGATGCTGTTGCGGCCCTCGCCCGCGCCCAGGTCGAGGGCGGCACCGGGGGTCAGGCCGGCCGTCTCCTCCACCACCCACCGGTTGGGCTCGGCGCCCCAGACGAGTTCGCTCGCGGCGTACCGCTCGTCCCACGCGCTGCTGTCCACCATGAACCTCCTCGTCCCGCGACGGCCGCCGGGCCGCACCGCCGCCCAGGGCCAGCATGCCCGACGGTTCCGGCGGACGGCGCGCCGGGTGAGGTCAGCCCGCCGGCCGCCACACATAGCGGACATCGGGTTCGCGCTCCTCGTTGTGCCGCCCGTCGGTCCGCTCCACGGCGTGGAAGCCGTGCCGTTCGTAGAACCGGTGCGCCGGCGCGTTCACCTGGAACGTCCACAACTCCAGCCCGGCCGGGCGGCGTTCCTTGGCCAGCGCGACGAACCGGTCGCCGATGCCCCGGCCGCGCCACTCCGGCTCGAGGTACAGGGCGCTGACGAACACATCGTTCAGCACCATCACCCCGACCACCCGCTCCCCGGCGACGGCCACCCAGGTCTCCCGCAGCGGCAGCACCACCTCGTGGAAGTACCGCCGCACCTCCTCGTCGGTGCGGGGGCGCCGCACGGTCGGCAGCGCGGCGTCGAACGAACGCAGCCACACCCCGGCCGCGGCGTCCGCGTCGGGGGCGGCCGCCCGGCGGATGAGGATCTCGATGCTGTCCACGGCACCGGACACTCCCACGTCAACGGGCGCGCCGCAGCCGGATTTCCGGGGCGCCGGCCGCTTCGGTGTGCCGTTCCCGGACATGTCCGGCCTTGGGGGGCGGGGTGAACGCCACCCCTCATCCATCCGTGACCAGTGCGGCTAGGGTGACTGACTCCAGGTGTACGGCAACGGACGCCGCACAGCACCGCCCCCAGCACGACGACCTGGCCGAAGGCAGCGAGACACCATGAGCGAGCACAGACGCAGACCCGAGCAGCCCGATGGCGGCGGCCGCCCCGGTGGACACCGCGGCGCCCCCGGCTGGGGACCGCCCGGGGGCGAGCCGCCCCGGATGACGCGGGCCGAGATGCGCAGGAGTGCCGCCGCCGGCCCCGCGGGGCGCGGGCCGGGCCGGCGTCCCGGCGGGACGAGGGCAGGCGGCGGCGGGACGCGCGGCGGTGGCGCCGCGACCGCCCTGGGCGGCGCGCGCGGGCTGATCGACTACCCGCGGGCGGGGCGCGTGGACTGGCGGCGCTGGATCCCGTCCGGCAAGCAGATATCCGCGCTGGTCCTGTCGGCGTTCGCCCTGGTGCTCGGCGCGGTCGGCTACGTCTACGCGACCGTGTCCATTCCCAGCGTGAACCCCAGCACGCAGTTGCAGGACAACGTCCTGTACTGGGCGGACGGTTCGCAGATGGCCAGCGTCGGGCAGGTCAACCGGCAGAACGTGACGCTGGCGGACGTGCCCAGGGTCGTGCAGTGGGACTTCCTGGCCGCGGAGAACGCCTCCTTCTACACCGACTCGGGGGTGGACCCGCAGGGCATCCTGCGGGCGCTTTACCACATGGCGCAGGGCGGCGAGGTCCAGTCCGGCTCGACGATCACCCAGCAGTTCGTCAAGAACGCCTACCTGGACCAGCAGCAGACGCTGACCCGCAAGTTCAAGGAGATCATGATCTCCCTGAAGATCGGCCAGTCGCTCAGCAAGCAGGAGATCCTCCAGGGCTACCTCAACACCTGCTACTTCGGACGCGGCGCCAACGGCATCGAGGCCGCCGCGCAGACCTACTACCACGTACACGCCTCGCAGTTGAACGTCAGCCAGGGCGCGTTCCTCGCCGCGACGGTCAACGAGCCCAGCGTGCTGATGAACGCCGACAGCGACCCGCAGGCCAAGGCCCGGGCCGAGGGGCGCTGGACGTACGTCCTGGACCGCATGGTGGCGATCGGGCAGCTCAGCCCGGCCGAGCGGGCCCACTGGGCCGCGGCCGGCTTCCCCGTGCCCAAGCCGCAGGGCGCCCAGAACGCCATGGGCGGCCAGATCGGCTATCTGGTGCAGACGGCCGAGGACTACGTCAAGGCGCACTCCTCCGTCACCGACCAGGACCTCAGCCACGGCGGCTACCAGATCCACACCACCTTCGACCGGCGGCGGGTGAGCGCCCTGTCCGCGGCCGTGAACCGCACCCAGGCCCAGCACCTCGACCCCGCGCACCGCTCCGCCGACCGGAACGTCCAGTTCGGCGCCGCCTCGGTGGATCCGGCCAGCGGCGCCATCCTCGCGCTGTACGGCGGGCCCGGCTGGGACAAGGGCCACTACACCGACAACGCCAACACCGTCGGTGTGCCGGTCGGTTCGACGTTCAAGCCCTTCGACCTGGCCGCCGCGCTGGACCACGGCGCGGTGATGACACCCGGCCAGGCACCGCAGCCGATCACCCCGGACAGCAAGTTCAACGGGGACGACGGCATCCAGATCAAGAACCAGGACGGTGTCTACCTCACCGACAAGGGCGACCCGACCGGGATGCTCCACCAGCACAACGACACCCCGCAGAAGTGGGGTTACATCACGCTGCGCAAGGCCATGGAGGAGTCGGTCAACACCCCGTACGTCCAGCTCGGCGAGTACGTCGGCTACAGCCACGTACGCGACGAGGCGGTCTCGGCCGGGCTGTTGAAGGACAGCCTCCAGTCCGACTCGGCCGGCTTCTACATCGGCACCTCCACGCCCTCGGCGATCCGGATGGCCGACGCCTACGCCACCTTCGACGCCCACGGCCTGCACCACGACCCGTACTCGGTGACCAAGGTGGTCTACCAGGGCACGGAGCTGTCCGGCTTCGACCGGCCGACGCCGCTGCTGGCGATGCCGTCGTCCACCGCCGACACCGTCACCAACGTCCTGCAGGGTGTCGTCGAACGCGGCACCGGCACCAACGCCCAGGCGCTGGGCCGCCCGGTGGCGGGCAAGACGGGCACCACCGACGACTACAAGTCGGCCTGGTTCATCGGCTACACCCCGCAGCTGGTCACCGCGGTGACCATGTTCAAGGAGGACCCCCAGCACCCGACGCTCCAGTCGATGTCCGGGGTCGGCGGGTTCACCAAGGTGTTCGGCGGTGTGATGCCCACCGAGGTGTGGACCCGCTACATGACCGAGGCCCTGCGCGGGATGCCCGCCCTGCCGTTCCCGGCCGCGCCGCGCCTGGGACTGGGCGCGGACGAGCCGGGAGCCCCCTCGGCCGCCCCGAGCGCCGCGCCGGGCCCGCTGCCGCAGGCGCCGCCCGGTGCCTGCCGCCACCGCCGGAGCCTGTTCTGCGTGACGGGCGGGCAGACGGCCACGGCCAACCCCACGGCGGCGCCCACGTTCGTCTTCCCCTCACCCACCCGCTTCCGCAAGCACGGGTGAGAGGCCGCGGCCGGCGGCCCGCCGTTCCCCGGCGGCCCGCCGTTCCCCGGCGGACCGCCGTTCCCCGGCG
>JBEHXI010000411.1:0-4013 GCA_048498775.1 Actinomycetota bacterium
TCCACCCCCTCCCCCCCCCCCCACCCCCCCCCCCCCCCCCCCCCTCGTAACGGGGGGGCGCGGGGCGGGCTCAGGCCGCGCCGGGGCGCACCAGCCCGCTCTCGTAGGCGTACACGGCCGCCTGCACCCGGTCGCGCAGCCCGAGCTTGGTCAGCACATGGCCCACATGGGTCTTGACGGTCGTCTCGCTGACGAACAGCTCCGCGGCGATCTCCGCGTTCGACAGTCCGCGCGCCACCAGCTTGAGCACCTCGACCTCACGCTCGGTCAGGGTGTGCAGCGCCTGCGGCACCGGGTCCTCGCCGGACGGCAGCCGCCCGGCGTACTTGTCCAGCAGCCGGCGCGTCACGCTCGGCGCGAGCATCGCCTCCCCGGCCGCCACCACGCGGATGGCCTGCACCAGCTCCGCCGCCGGCGCGTCCTTGAGCAGGAAGCCGCTCGCCCCGGCGCGCAGCGCCTCCACCACGTACTCGTCCAGGTCGAAGGTGGTCAGCACCAGCACCTTGGCCGGGCCGTCCCGCCCGGGACCGGTGATCTGACGGGTGGCCTCCACCCCGTCCATGCGGGGCATCCGGATGTCCATCAGCACCACATCCGGTTGCAGGGCACGCACCTGGTCCAGCGCCTGCACCCCGTCCCCGGCCTCGCCGACGACGGCCAGATCGCGCTCGGCCTCCAGGATCATCCGGAATCCGGTGCGCAACAGCGGCTGGTCGTCGACCAGCAGGACGCGGATGGCCACATGATCTCCTTCACGAGGGGTTTCCGGCGACGCGTCCCCATTCTGGCCCAAAGCGCCGGGAGATCCGGGCCGCCGGCTCTAAACGACCGGTGCGGACCGCTGGATGGGCAGCGGATAGGCCGGGGGAGTGCCGCCGAACGCCGGGCACACCGGCTGGTGGTCGCACCAGTCGCACAGCCGGCCCGGCCGCGGCCGCCAGTCCCCCGTCGCCGTGGCCCGGCGGATCGCGTCCCACAGGGCCAGCAGCTTGCGCTCCACCGCGAGCAGCTCCGCCTCGCCCGGGTCGTACGTCAGCAGATCCCCGCTGCCGAGGTAGACCAGTTGGAGGCGGCGCGGGACGACACCCCGCAGCCGCCACAGCACCAGCGCGTAGAACTTCATCTGGAACAGCGCCTCGGCCGCGTACTCCGGGCGCGGCGCCTTGCCGGTCTTGTAGTCGACCACCCGCAGGTCCCCGGTGGGCGCCACGTCCAGCCGGTCCACATAGCCGCGCAGCACCAGCCCCGACTCCAGGGCCGTCTCCACGTACAGCTCACGCTCGGCCGGCTCCAGGCGCGTGGGGTCCTCCAGCCGGAACCACTGCTCCACCAGCCGCTCGGCGCCCTCCAGCCAGCCCGCCAGCCGCTCGCCCCCGGCGTCGTCCGCGAACAGCTCCGCGAGCTCCGGCCGGGCCGCCAGCAGCCGCTCCCACTCCCCGGCGACCATGGCGCGGGCCCGCGGCGCGGTGCGCTCCGTCGCCGGCGCGTCGAAGAGGCGTTCCAGCACCGCGTGGACCACCGTGCCCCGGGTGGCCGCCTCGCTCGGCTTCTCCGGGAGTCTGTCGATGACCCGGAAGCGGTAGAGCAGCGGGCACTGCATGAAGTCGCCGGCCCGCGACGGCGACAGGGACGCGGGCGGCCTGGCGGGTTTCGGTTCGGTGCTGGAGCCCATGGCAGGAGACCTTACGGCCTGCCACCGACAACGCCGTCCACCACCGGTCATGCGTACCATCGACGGCAGGCGCCCCCGCACCGCATGATCGGTTCGGCGGGTACATCCAGCGAGGGGACTTCGTGAACGAGAGCGGGCGGCCGCAGTCCGGTACCGGTGGGTCAGGCCGTGGAGACGACCCCGGTGAGCGGCGCCGGGGCAGGCGGCCCCGGGAGGCGGGCGGCGGCATCCTGATGGGCCGGCCGTTCGGCGTCCCCGTCTACGTCGCCCCCAGCTGGTTCCTGGTGGCCGCGCTGATCACCTGGGTGTTCGGCGGCCAGCTCGACCGGGTGCTGCCCCAGCTCGGCGCGGCCCGCTATCTCGTCTCGCTGTTCTTCGCCGTCGCCTTCTACGCCTCCGTGCTGGTGCACGAGCTCGCCCACACGGTGGCCGCGCTGCGCTTCAGACTGCCGGTGCGCCGCATCCAGCTGCAGTTCTTCGGCGGTGTCTCGGAGATCGAGCGGGAGTCGGAGAGCCCGGGCCGCGAGTTCGTCCTGGCCTTCGTCGGGCCGCTGCTGTCCCTGGTGCTGTCCGGGGTGTTCTATCTGGCCCTGCGGGTCGTCACCCCCGGCACGGTGCCCGGGGTGCTGCTGGCCGGGCTGATGGTCAGCAACCTCATCGTCGCGATCTTCAACCTGCTGCCCGGCCTCCCCCTGGACGGCGGGCGGATGCTGCGCGCGGTGGTGTGGAAGCTCAGCGGCAACGCGATGACCGGCACCACCGCCGCCGCCTGGACCGGCCGCGCCCTGGCCATCGCCGTCCTGATCGGTCTGCCGCTGCTGTCCTACGCCGGCGGGCAGTCCACCGCCACCGGCGCCGACTCCCTCACCGACGCCCTGCTCGCGGCGATCCTGGCCGCCATCATCTGGACGGGCGCCGGCAACAGCCTGCGGATGGCCCGGCTGCGCGAGCGGCTGCCGGACCTGCGGGCCAGGACGCTGACCCGCCGGGCGGTGCCGGTCAGCGCCGAGACCCCGCTGTCGGAGGCGCTGCGGCGGGCCAACGAGGCGGGCGCCCGCGCCCTGGTGGTCGTCGACGGCCACGGCGACGCCACGGGCCTGGTCCGCGAGGCCGCCATCGTCTCCGTCCCCGAGCACCGCCGCCCCTGGGTGGCCGTCAGCGGCCTGAGCCAGGACCTGCGCCCCGGCATGCGGGTGTCGGCCGAGCTGGCCGGGGAGGACCTGCTGGAGGCGCTGCGCGCGACCCCGGCCACCGAGTACCTGGTGGTGGAGCCCACCGGGGAGATCTACGGGGTGCTGGCCACCTCCGACGTGGAGCGGGCCTTCGTGGCGGCGATGGCGGGGCCCGCGGCTCGCTGAGCGGCCCCGGCGAAGGCCGTCCGGCCCCGGCCGTGCCCGGGCGGCCCCGCGGCTCCGATACCCTGGTGCACATGTCCGAACCGACCGGTGCCGCCCGCCGTCGCGGGCCCTTCCAGGTCGGGGACCAGGTCCAGCTCACCGACCCCAAGGGACGCCACCACACCTTCACGCTCGAGGCAGGCAAGAGCTTCCACACCCACAAGGGCTCTTTCCCGCACGACGAGCTGATCGGCGCTCCCGAGGGCACTGTTGTGCGTACCACGGGGAACATCGCGTATCTCGCGCTGCGTCCCCTGCTCCCCGACTACGTCCTGTCCATGCCCCGCGGGGCCGCCGTGGTCTACCCCAAGGACGCGGGGCAGATCCTGGCGATGGCCGACATCTTCCCCGGCGCGCGCGTCGTCGAGGCGGGCGTCGGGTCCGGCTCGCTGAGCTGCTTCCTGCTGCGGGCCGTCGGCGACCAGGGCATGCTGCACTCCTACGAGCGCCGGGCCGACTTCGCCGACATCGCCGCGAAGAACGTCCGCCGCTACTTCGGCGGGGAGCACCCCGCCTGGCAGCTGACCGTGGGCGACCTCCAGGACCACCTGTCCGACACCGACGTCGACCGGGTCATCCTCGACATGCTCGCCCCCTGGGAGTGCCTGGACGCCGTCTCCAAGGCGCTGGTCCCCGGCGGTCTGCTGTGCGCCTACGTCGCCACCACCACCCAGCTGGCCCGCACGGTGGAGGAGATCCGCGAGCACGGCACCTTCAACGAGCCGGCGGCCTGGGAGACCATGGTCCGCACCTGGCACATCGAGGGCCTCGCGGTGCGCCCGGACCACCGGATGATCGGCCACACCGGCTTCCTGCTGACCGCCCGCCGCCTCGCCGACGGCGTGGAGCCGCCGATGCGCCGCCGCCGCCCCTCCAAGGGCGCCTACGGCGAGGACTACGTCGGCTGGGGCGGAACCGGAACCCAGCAGCAGGCGCCCCGGCAG
>JBEHXI010000412.1:0-3990 GCA_048498775.1 Actinomycetota bacterium
GGCCCTGGCGGGTTCGTCCTCAAGCCCTGACGAGTCAGTCTTCAGGCCCCGGTGGGTCCGTCCTCAGGCCCCGGCAGGGGTATGCGGCCCCTGCCCGACCAGCTCGCGCAGCACGTCCTCCATGGTGACCAGCCCCACCGGACGCTCGTCCTCGCCGACCACCGCCGCCAGGTGCGCCCGGCGCGCCCGCATCGCGGTCAGCGCGTCGTCCAGCGGTGTCGTCGTACGCAGCCGCGGAATCGGCCGCAGCGCGGACGCGGGGAACGGACGGTCCCGTGGTGAGGCGTCCAGAGCATCCTTGACGTGCAGATATCCCCGCACCCGCCCGTCCTCGCCGGTCACCGGGAAGCGGGAGAAGCCGGTGGTGGCGGACAGGTGCTCCAGCCCTTCGGGGGTGATGCCCAGCGGCGCGGAGACCACCCGTGTGGTCGGCAGGGCGACCTCGCCGACCGGTCGCCGCCCGAGTTCCAGAGCGTCCTGCAGCCGTTCGGTGGCCCGCTCGTCCAGCAACCCGGCCTCGCCGGAGTCGGTGACGATCCGGGCGAGTTCGGATTCGGAGAAGGCGGCGGCCACCTCACCCCTGGGCTCGACGCACAGCAGCCGCAACAGCCCGTTGGCCAGCGCGTTGATCGCGAGCACCACGGGGCGCAGCCCGTGGTTGAGGGTGATCAGCGGCGGCCCGAGGGCCAGGGCGGCGCGGACCGGATCGGCCAGGGCCACGTTCTTGGGCACCATCTCGCCGAAGACCATGTGCAGGTAGGTGGCGGCGGTCAGGGCGATCACGAAGGCCACCGGCTGCACGACGCCGGGCGACACCCCGGCGGCGTCGAAGGCCGGCTCCAGCAGATGGGCGAAGGCCGGCTCGGCGACCGCGCCCAGCACCAGGGTGCACACGGTGATCCCCAGCTGGGCGGTGGCCATCAGCGCCGAGATGTGCTCCAGCCCCCACACCACCCGCCGGGCCCGCCGGTCCCCCTCCTCCACCAGGGGGTCGATCTGGCTGCGCCGCACCGAGACCATGGAGAACTCGCCGCCGACGAAGAAGGCGTTGCCCACCAGCGTCAGCAGGCCGACGACAAGCTGCAGCGCGGTCACCGGCCGTCCTCCCCGTCATGACTGTCCGGGCCGTCGCCGTCCGCGCGGGCGCCGGGCGGGGGAGACAGCAGCCGCAGCCGGGCGGCCCGGTGCCCGCTGGCCCGGCTGACGGTCAGCCGCCAGCCCGCGGTGTCCACCGTGTCCCCGACGGCCGGGATGCGCCCCAGTTCGCGGGCGACCACGCCGGCCAGCGTCTCGTAGGGCCCCGGCGGTATCCGCAGGCCGATCTCCTCCGCCTGGTCGACGCGGGTGGCGCCGTCCGCGTCGTACGTCCGGCGACCCTCGGCGTCGGCCGAGACGAAGACCAGGTCGGGGATCTGCTGCCGGTCGTGCTCGTCGCGCACCTCGCCGACGACCTCCTCGACGATGTCCTCCATGGTCGCCACCCCGGCGGTGCCGCCGTACTCGTCGATCACCACGGCCATGCTCCGCTCGCCGGAGAGCCGGTCCAGCAGGCGCTCGACGGTCAGCGACTCGGGGACGAGCAGCGGCTCGCGCATCAGCTCGGTGACCGGGCAGTCCGCGCGCCGCTCGGCGGGCAGCGCCAGCAGGTCCTTGATGTGGACGACGCCGACCACGTCGTCCAGGGTCTCGCGGTAGACGGGGAAGCGGGACAGGCCGGTGGCGCGCGTGGCGTTGGCGACGTCCTGGGCGGTCGCGCGCTCGTCGAGGGCGGTGACCCGCACCCGGGGGGTCATGACGTTCTCCGCGGTCAGGTCGGCCAGGTTCAGGGTGCGGACGAACAGTTCGGCGGTGTCCGGCTCCAGCGCGCCGAGCCGGGCGGAGTGCCGGGCGAGCGCCTCCAGTTCCTGGCGGCCGCGGGCGGAGGCCAGCTCCTCGGCGGGCTCCAGGCCGGCCCTGCGCAGCACCCGGTTGGCGGTGCGGTTCAGATGGGTGATGATCGGGCGGAAGACGGCGGTGAAGGCGCGCAGCGGGGCGGCGACGGTCCTGGCGACCGCGAGGGGCCGGGAGATCGCCCAGTTCTTCGGGACCAGCTCGCCGACCACCATCAGCACCACGCTGGACACCACTGTGCCGAGCACCAGCGCGCCCCCGGGGGCTGCCGCGCCCAGGCCTGCCGCCGTGAGCGGGCCGGTCAGCAGCCGGGCCAGCGACGGTTCGGTGATCATGCCGATGACCAGGCCGGTCACCGTGATGCCCAGCTGGGCTCCGGACAACTGGAAGCTCAGGGCCCGCACCGCCCTGAGGGCACCGGCGGCCCCGCGTTCGCCGTCCCTGGCCGCCCGTTCCAGCTCCGGGCGCTGGACGGTGGTCAGGGAGAACTCCGCCGCCACGAAGACGCCGCAGACCACCGCGAGCGCCAGGGCGAGCAGGAGGAGCAGGACTTCGGTCATCGGGACACCTCCTTCCCATGATCGGCCAGCGCAAGGCGGATCGCGCGGGGGAAGTTGCACGCGGGCCGCCGGACCGCCCGTCACCCGCTCGGCCGGGCCGGCCGGCATCGGGTAAAGCGCGAGCAAAGTCAGCTGGGGACGGTGAGCGGCTTGGTCCAGCGGCTCCACTGCGGTTCCGGGGCGTACCCGGCGGCCCGCCAGGCGTGGTGGGCGCGGTCGTTGTCGTCGAGCACCATGGCGTCGCCGCGGCGGCCGCCCAGGGCCGTGAACCGCCGTTCGGCCGCCCGCAGCAGCAGGGCGGCGATGCCCTGGCGCCGGGCCGCGGGGTGGACCGCGAGCCGGTACAGGTGGCAGCGCCAGCCGTCGAACCCGGCGATCACCGTGCCCAGCAGGGTGCCGTCGCGTTCCGCGATCAGCACGGCCGCGGCGTCGTGCTCGATCAGCCGGGCCACCCCCGCCGGGTCGTCGCTGATGCTGGTCCCCTCCGCCGCCGTGCGCCAGAAGGCGAGCAGGGCGTCGGCGTCGGAGGGGACCGCGGTGCGCAGTACGAGATCGTCCATGGCCGACAGCCAAGCGGCCCGGGCCGCGGCGGGCCACCGCTTTTCGGCCGCCGCCCGCCCGGGCCGGGGGCTCGGCCTCAGCCCTCGCCGCGCCGCAGCTCCTCGATGACCGGGCCTATCGCCTCCATGGCGGGCTCCAGCACCGTGACGTACGTGAAGCCGAAGCGGTCCCGGTTGGCGCGCAGCCGCTCGGCGATCTCGGTGACCGTGCCGATCAGCAGGGTGGGCACCCGCAGGATCTGCTCGGTGGACAGGTGCGGAGCGACGGGTTGCAACTCGTGCGCCGCCTTCTCCGGGTCGTCGGTCACCACCACCCGCTGCACCAGGATGTTCAACTCCGGCTCCGGCGCGCCCGGTTCGAGCGCGGCCCGGCACAGGGCGACCCGGTCGGCCACCGTCTCGGCGTCCATCAGGCGCAGCGTCCCGTCCGGGGCGCCGGGGGACTGCTCCGCGCCGGTGAACGCCACGATGTCGGCGTGCCGGGCGGCCAGCCGCAGCATCCGAGGGCCGTTCCCGCCGAGCAGCAGGGTGGGGCGGGGCCGCTGCTCGGGGCGGGGTTCGGCGTCCGGGTCGGCGAAGCGCCGGTCCAGTTCCCGCACCATGCGCTCCAGGTGGGCGACCCGTTCGCCCGGAGTGCCGAAATCCAGCCCCGCGTCCTCGAACTCGGCGCGGACGTAACCGGTGCCCAGCCCCAGTTCGAGACGCCCGCCGGTGAGCCGGTCGGTCGTCGCCACCTCCCGGGCCAGCAGCGCCGGGTTCCAGAACGCCGCGTTGAGCACGAACGTCCCCAGCCGTACGCGCTCGGTGGCCCGCGCTGCCGCGACCAGCGAGGGGAACGGCGCCGGCCAGCCGAGATGGTCGGGGACCAGCACCACGTCGTAGCCGAGTTCCTCCGCGCGACGGCTCTTGGCCGCCCACTGCTCGGCCGATGCCGCCTGGAGGAGATTGACGCCTAACCGGAACGGTCGCCGTTCCATGGG
>JBEHXI010000413.1:0-3942 GCA_048498775.1 Actinomycetota bacterium
CGGCTTTCTTGCCGCTGGTGTGCTGCCGCACCTGGCGCTGGTGCCCGTGTGGGCCTGGGCGGCGACGACTACCGCCAGGACGGGGAACTGGCTCCTTACGGTTTCCGTGTCGGCCGCCCTGGTCCTGCTCGGCACCCCGGTGCTGACGGCCGTTCAGCGGGCTCGCTACCGGGTGCTCATCGGTGTGGACGTCCCCCGGCTCACCCCCACCGCGCCGGAACGATGGACGTGGGCCTCGACCGCCCGGTGGCTCGCGGCGAAGCGGCCTTGGCGCAAGATCGGCTACCACCTCCTGCTGGGCCCGCTGCTCGCGCTGCTGGAGCTGCTGGTGCTCGCGGTGGCAGCGGCGTGCCTGGCGGGCGTCGTCGCCTACGCCTGGTCACGGGCGCTGCCAACCGGAATCCGCCAGGACTGGTTCGGCTACCTGACCCAGCTGCCGGCTTACACAGCGGCTGGACTCCTCCTCCTGTGCGCCCTGCCCTGGACCGCGCGGGCAGTAGCCCGGGCCGAGGCGCGGCTGGCGTTGGGCCTGCTCGGGCCCAGCCGGGCGCAGCGGCTCCAGGAGCGGGTCGATCAGCTGGCCGTGAGCCGGACCGACTTGATCGAGGCCGTCGACGCGGAGCGCCGCCGGATCGAGCGCGACCTGCACGACGGCACCCAGCAGCGGTTGGTGTCTCTCGCGGTCAACCTGGGTCTGGCCATTGCCACCCGCCCGGACCTGCCGAGTGATGCCCACGAGGTGATCGCGAGAGCGCACCTGGAGGCGAAGGAGGCGATCGCCGAACTCAATGACCTGGTGCGGGGGCTGCACCCGGCCGTGCTCGAAGACCGGGGTCTGGACGCGGCGTTGTCCGGGCTGGCTGCCCGCACGCCCCTGCCGGTGCGGCTGCGGGTCAATCTGGAGGAGCGGGTGGCGCCCGACGTGGAGTCAGTCGCGTACTTCGTGATCTCCGAGGCGCTGACCAATGCAACGAAGCACGCCAACGCGATGCGCGCAGAGGTGCTAGTCCGTCAGGTCGGCGAGGTGCTGCGAGTGCGCGTTACCGACGACGGGCTGGGCGGTGCCGACGCCGCCGCCGGCACGGGGCTGACCGGGCTGGCCAAGCGGGTCGGCTCCCTCGACGGGACCTTCCACGTCAGCAGCCCCGTTGGCGGGCCCACCACCATCACCGCGGAGCTGCCGTGCGCGCGGTGATCGCCGAGGATTCGGTGTTGTTGCGGGTCGGCCTGATCAAGGTGCTGGAGATGGGCGGGTTCCAGGTCGCCGCGGAAGCCGGCGACGCGGAGGGGCTGTTGGCGGCAGTGGCGGAGCACCGGCCCGAACTTGCCTTGATCGACGTCCGGATGCCGCCCGGCTTCACCGACGAGGGGGTGCGGGCGGCGATGGAGATCCGTCGGCGCTGGCCGGGGACGCCGGTGGTGCTGCTTTCGCAGTACGTGGAGGAGCGGTACGCGGCTGACCTGCTGTCTGCGAACACCAGCGGTGTGGGCTACCTGCTCAAGCAGCGGGTTGCCGATGTCGCCGACTTCGTGGCGGCGGTCCGGCGAGTGGCGGACGGGGGCACGGCCCTGGACCCGCAGGTCGTCGCCCAGTTGCTGCTGCGGCGCGACAGCGACCCGCTCGCGCGGCTGACCCCCCGCGAACGGGAGGTGCTCGGCCTGATGGCCGAGGGGCGCTCCAATGCCGGCATCGCGCAGGCGCTGGTGGTCAGCGAGAGCGCCGTGGCGAAGCACATCAACAACATCTTCGCCAAGCTTGACCTGCCCGTGGTCGACGCGGACCACCGCCGCGTCCTGGCCGTACTGCGGTTCCTCGGAGCGTCCCGGGCCTGACCTTCCCATCCGTGATCACGATCTACGTCTGGAGTACCAGGCGGCGAACCGGCCCAGGGCCCGCACTCCGTACCGGCGGTTTCGTCAAGGGTCCGGTGCTCAGAGGGGCTGGAGCCGGGCGCGCAGGAGGCAGAACTCGTTGCCTTCCGGGTCGGCCAGGACGTGCCAGCTCTCGTCGCCGGTCTGGCCGACGTCGACGGGCCGGGCGCCGAGCGCGAGCAACCGCTCCAGCTCGGCGTCCTGGTCGCGGTCGGTGGCGCTGACGTCGATGTGCAGCCGGAGCTTGCCGGTCCGCGGGGAGTTGCCGGGGCTGAGGACGAGGGTGGGCTGCGGTCCGCCGAAGCCGGTGCCGGGCGGCCCGATCTCGATGCTCCCGTCATCCTCCCGGCCGATTTCGACATAGCCGAGGACCTCGCTCCAGAACGCGGCGAGCCGCTCCGGGTCGGCGACGTCGATGACCAACTCGCTGATGCGGCATGCCATGCGCGGCAGTGTACGCAGACGCCCTCACCCGCGGCTGCGATATACGGCGGGCGACGCCCCCGCTCTCCGGCGTCAGGACGCAGCTGTGGTGTCCAGCAGGACCCGCCCCGTGCTGCGGCGTGACGCGATCAGGTCGACGGCCTGGCCGAACCGCTCCAGCGGCAGCGCCGTCACCGCCGGGCGCACCCGTCCGGCGTCCAGCAGGCCCCACAACTCGGCGCGGTGGGCGGCGAGGCGCTCTGGTTCCTGACGGCTCATCAGGCCCATCGAGAAGCCGGTGACGGACTTCAGGCCGCCCAGCAGGCTCCCCGCGTCCACGGTGCCGCCGCCCGCCCCGAACGCGACCAGCCGCCCGTGCGGCGCCAGGGCATCCACTCCCCGCTGCACCAACTCCCCGCCGATCGCCTCCAGTACGACGTCCACCGGGTCACCCCAGGAGTCCAGCACGTAGGTCACCACCTCGTCGGCGCCGCACCTCCGGACGAAGTCCGCCTTGTCCGCCGAGCCGACCGCGGCGACCACCCGGGACGCGCCGAAGGCCCTGGCCAGTTGCACGGCCAGATGACCCACGCCGCTCGCCGCCGCCGTGACCAGCACCGACTCCCCGGCGACCGGCCGAGCGGCACGCAACGCGCCGAGGGCGACCAGACCGCCGCGTACCACTGCCAGCGCCTCGGTGGCCGGCACGTCCTCCGGCACCGGGCCGATCAACTCCGGTGCGGCGAGCACCGCCTCGGCGTGGACGCCTTCGAAGACGACCCCGCCGACCCGCTCGCCGACCCGGTATCCCGTCACGCCCGGCCCCAGCGCGGCCACCCGTCCGACCATCTCGCCGCCGGGCCCGCCCGCCGGCACCGTGCCGTCCCGCAGCATGCGCACCAGGCCCAGACTCACCCCGACGCACTCGGTGCGCACCAGCAACCGGCCGGGGCCGGGCACCGGTTCCGGTACCTCCTCGACGCCATACGGCTCCACGGCTCCCCGCCGTCCGAACCTGACTGCGCGCACGGCCCGCTCCCCTCCACGGAATCCATTGGGTGGCCCAACGATAAGCCTGAAACCATGGGGAGCCCCAACGATTTTCCCGGATAGGCTTGCCCCGTGGCCGACTCCCCCGCACCGCTGACCCGTCTGCAGACCCTGCCCAGCTGGCTGCTCGGCCGTGCCGCCGCGCTCGGGCACCGCCTGGTCGCCGAGCACCTCGCGCGGGCGGGCATGCGGATGCCGCACCACGCGGTGCTGTGCGGCATCGCCGAGCACGGACCGCTGGCCCAGGCCGAGTTGTCACGCATCGTGCGGATCGACCCCAAGGACATGGTCACCGTGCTCAACGACCTGCAGTCCAAGGAGCTCATCACCCGGGAACGCGACCCGCGCGACGCCCGCAAGAACGCCCTCGCCCTGACGCCCGCCGGCCGGACGCTGCTGACCCGGCTGGAGAAGCTCGGCGATCAGGCCAACGAGGAGTTGATGGCCCCGCTCACACCCGTCGAGCGGGAACGGCTGACCGCCGCGCTGCGCCGGCTGATCACCGCGCCACGCGACGAGGGCTGACCCCGCCCGCCGGTGCGCCGCGGTGGCGGGCCCGCAGCCCGGCCGGCAGTGCGGCGACCGCGCGGGCCGCGA
>JBEHXI010000414.1:0-3904 GCA_048498775.1 Actinomycetota bacterium
CGGGGACGAGACGAAGGAAGCCGCCGACGAGGCCGCGAAGCCCGCGACGGAGGACGAGAAGTCGGAGGAGCGAGAGGAGCCGGAGACGGCTTCGGGGGCGTTCCTCGACGACCCGTTCAAGGAGCCGGGCCGGCCCACGGAGAGCTGACCGGGCGGACACGCAGGGGTGGTGGTGCCCGAGGACCGGGCACCACCACCCCTTGTCATTCCAGTTCCAGGCTGCGCAGCACCAGCCCGGAGGCCGGCTTGGGTCCGAAGGACGTCGACTTGTGCGGCATCATCACGCCGTTCCTGGCCAGTTCGAGGACGGTGGCCTCGGGGACCGGGTGCATCAGCACCGCGGTGCCCCCGAGGCGTTCCGCCTGGGCGACGGCGGCCGGGGCGTCGTGGACGTAGCCGATCCGGTCGGGTTCGTCGGGCACCCGCCACAGGTGGTCGATGAGCGTGCCGTGCAGGATGGCGGCGTCGAGCCGGCGCCACGCCTCAGGGCGATCCCGGCGCACGGTCCGCTCCACGAGCCGCTGGTCGGGGGCGGACAGCAGGTGGAAGGCGCCGTCGCCGGCCAGGAGAAAGGCGTTGCCGGTCTCCTTGGCGGCGGTGGCGAGCGTCGCGAGGGCGGACTCCAGCGGCCCTTCGACCTCCTCGACGCGGAACGCGTCGCGGGCGGCGGCCAGCGCGTCGGCGACCGGCAGCCGGTGCAGGACGCGGTGGATGGCCCGTACCCGCAGTGGATAGCGGGTGCTGTCCACCAGCAGCACCAGGCCGCGGTCCCATGGGCCGGGCGCCGGGCGCTCGTCCCGGAGGCGCAGATAGGTGGCCCACCGGTGGTGGCCGTCGGCGATGAGTGCCTGCCGGGGCGCCAGGTCCGCGTCGATCGCGGCGATGTCCTCGGGGGCGCTCAGCGCCCACAACCGATGCCGTCTGCCGTCCTCGCCGACCAGGGAGAACAGCGGCGGGGTCACGGCGGTGCGCTCGATCAGGGCGGCGGTGGCGCCGCTGCCGTCGCCGCGGTAGGTGAGCAGCAGCGGTTCGAGGTTGGCGGCGGTGGCGCGCATCAGCCCGGCACGGTCGGCCACCGGCGCGGGCATGACCTCCTCGTGCGGCAGGACCGTGCCCTCCGGCGGGTCGCTCAGCCGCAGGGCGCCGATCAGTCCGCGCTGCACCTCGCCGTCGGGGAGCCGCTGTTCGTAGACGTACAGGGCGGGCAGAGGATCGGGGACGAGGATTCCGTCCTGCTGCCAGCGGCGCAGTGTCGCGGCAGCCCGGACGTAGCGGGTGGCCGGGTCGCCGTCGCGTGGCAGGATCAGCCGTACGACGTTGTACGGGTCGGCGCTCTCCAACTCGACGAGTCCGTCGGGGCGCACCACGACGTCGTACGGTGGCGAGGTGACCGCGG
The DNA here is from genome assembly GCA_048498775.1 of Actinomycetota bacterium. GTDB lineage: Bacteria > Actinomycetota > Actinomycetes > Streptomycetales > Streptomycetaceae > JBEHXI01. The sequence continues at coordinate 1,397 of JBEHXI010000414.1, forward strand.
AGAGGCTGCCGACCCGGTCGGGGGCGTAGCGCAGGCCGCGGAACGGTGAGAGCCGGAGACCCTGCTGGGGTGAGGCGGGCCGTGGGGTGCTCATCAGAGCATGCTATGCGGCGGCAGGCCGCGGACGATCAGCAGGACGGGTGGTTTGTATGACGGTGACGACGGTAGGGAGCAGGACGGCATGACCCAGCGGACTCGGCCCGAGGGCAGTGAGCGGCCGTTGCACGAGGCGTACGACACGGCGCTGCTGGACCTCGACGGGGTGGTGTACGCGGGAGGGCACGCCATCGAGCACGCCGTCGACTCGCTGGGCCGGGCCCGTGAGGCCGGAATGCACCTGGCGTATGTCACCAACAACGCGTTGCGCACCCCGCGGATGGTCGCCGACCACCTCACCGAGCTGGGGATACCGGCCGCCGCGGACGATGTGATCACCTCGGCGCAGGCGGTGGCGCGGCTGATCGCCGACCAGGTGCCGTCCGGGGCGCGGGTGCTGGTGATCGGCGGCGAGGGGCTGCGGGTGGCGCTGCGGGAACGCGGCCTGGTCCCGGTGGACTCCGCCGACGACGACCCGGCGGCCGTGGTGCAGGGCTACGGCGGTCCGGAGATGCCGTGGGGGCGGCTGGCCGAGGCCGCCTACGCGGTGGCGCGCGGGGTGCCGTGGTTCGCTTCCAACACGGATCTGACGCTGCCCACGGCACGCGGTATCGCTCCCGGGAACGGAGCGGCGGTGCGGGTGGTGGCCATGGCCACCGGGGGCGGCGAGCCGCAGGTGGCGGGCAAGCCGAAGCCGCCGATGCACCGCGAGACGATCCTGCGCACCGGCGCGCGACGGCCCCTGGTGGTCGGCGACCGGCTGGATACGGACATCGAGGGGGCGTACGCGGGTGGCGTGGACTCGCTGCTGGTGCTGACCGGGGTGACGGACGCGGCGCAGCTGCTCGCCGCGGAGCCGCGGCACCGGCCCACCTATGTGGCGGCGGATCTGCGCGGGATGCTGGTCGCGCACCCGGTGGTGACCCGGGACGGCGGCGGTTTCGCCTGCGGCGGGTGGACGGCCGCGGCGGACGAGGACGTAGTGCGGCTGGAGGGCGACGGGGATCCGTACGACGGGCTGCGGGCGCTGTGCGCGGCCGCGTGGTCGGCGGCGGGGGACGGGTCGTGCGGGCTGGACGCCGGCAAGGCGCTGGGGCGGCTGGGGCTCCCGGTCCGCTAGGCCGGCGCGGCGGTGGTGGGCGTCACGGCGGTGGTGTCGGTCACAGCGTCACAGCGTCACGGCGTCACGGCGTCACAGCAGGGAGCGCAGGCGCAGCAGGTCGCGCAGGCCGGCCTCCAGTCTGACGCGGCCGCTCGCCCATGCCTTGGCGAAGTTCAGGCGGCCCTCGACCAGGGCCACCAGGTCGTCGCCGGCCATCGCCAGGCGGATCTGGGCGCGTTCCGCGGGTGTGCCGTCGACGAGGGTGACGTCGTGGATGCGGCTGTCGGCCAGCCGCCCGACGAAGGTGACGTCCAGGTCGGTGATGCGGCAGCTCAACGAGCGTTCCAGGGCGGCGGCGTTGCGTACGTCGCCCTGGGCCCGCGCGAGGTTCTCCGAGAACCGGTCCAGTGCCTTGCGGCACTCCCTGATGGTCGCCATCGGTGGGCTGCTTCCGTTCGGCCGTGCGGTGTGGCGCGCGGCCGGCGGTGGTCGCGCGTACCGCTCGACCGTACACCGCGGGCCGTGACCCGATCCGCCGCCACAGCCGTACAACGCTGGTGGAGGGGTACGCGGTAGCGTCGTGACCATCGGCGTCCATGGCGAGGCGAGGAGTGAGGGCATTGCGTGACGCGCTGCGCACCTGTCTGCAGATCGCGGGCGGCCTGACCGAGGCCACCCGGCGACGGGCGGTCGGGGCGGCCCGCGAGCTGCTGGACCAGACCGGGGTGGATGTGGAGGCGGTACGGCGGAAGGTCGGCGAGAGCATTCCGCCGGAGGTGCAGGCACTGGCGGACGAACTGGTCGCCGCGGGCCGCGCCAACCGTGATCTGCTGGTCGGCCTGATCCGCGAGGAGGTCGACAAGACGAAGGACCGGGTGGGCCGGGTCGCCGACGAGGTGACGAAGGTCGGCGTGATCCTGGAGGCGCTGGAGCGCCGGGTGCGCAACCTGGAGGGCGGTGCGGAGGAGCCGGCCGCGGCCCCGGCCGCCGCGAAGGCCCCGCCGCGTGAGCGGGTGCGGGTGGACGCGGACGAGGCGGATCGCGGCGGTGCTGCGGGCGAGGGCAAGCGGGTCGTGCCGGTGACGACGGTCGGTCCGCGGACCGGTGCTACCGCGGGTGGCGAGGCGAAGCCGGAGAAGGGCGCGGTGGCGAAGCGGACCACCACCCGGCGGGCGGCCGCTCCCGAGACGCCGGGTGGCCTGGCGCCCGCGGCCCGGGCGGCGGCCAAGCGGGCGGGTACGGCGGAGGGCGAGGGCGCCGCCGCGGCGAAGAAGGCCGCGCCCGCGAGGAAGGCGCCCGCGAAGAAGACC
>JBEHXI010000415.1:0-3875 GCA_048498775.1 Actinomycetota bacterium
CCTAGCCCCGTCCCGCACATGGCCGTATCCCGCCGCGTCCCGCCCGGCGGGCCGGGAAATCCGGTGCGCCGGCGGCGGGATGCTGCGAGGCTGCGGCGATGGACCGTACGGAGATCTCCGCCATCGCCCACACCGGCCACCCCGTGGCCGCGCCGCTGGACGACACGTCGGTGCGCCGACTGCTGGACCACGCCCTGCCGGACGGCGCGGGACGGCTGCTCGACCTCGGCTGCGGCGGCGGCGAGTGGCTGGTGCGGGCACTGACGGCACGGCCGGACCTGCGGGCGGAGGGCGTGGACGTCTCCGAGGACGCCCTCGCCCGGGCACGGGCGGCGGCGGAGCGGGCCGGGGTCGCCGGCCGGCTCGACCTCCACCACGCCGACGCCGCGGAGTTCACCTCCCCGCACCCGTTCGACCTGGTGCTCAGCGTCGGCGCCGCGCACGCCTTCGGCGGCCTGGCGGCCACCCTGGCGGCGGCGCGCGGGCACCTGGCGCCGGACGGACGGGTGCTGGCCGGTGACGGGTTCTGGGAGCGGGAGCCGTCCCGGGAGGCGGCCGGGATGCTCGGGGACTTCGCGGACCTGGCGGGGACCGTGGACCGGGTGGTCGCCGACGGCTGGACTCCCGTCCACGGACACATCAGCACCCGCCGGGAACTGGACGACTACGAGTGGTCCTGGACCGGAGCACTGGCGTCCTGGGCGCTGGACCACCCGGCGGATCCGGACGCGCTCCAGGCCCTTGAGGCGGCCACCACCCACCGCTCCGAGTGGCTGCGCGCCTACCGGGACTGCTTCGGCTTCCTCTGCCTGGTGCTGCGCCGCACCTCGGACTGATGGCCTGATGGCCGCGGTCCCCGGCCTGCCGCGCGGCGCGGTACTGGCGGCCGTGGCCGCGCTGTGCCGCGGGTCGTGCGTGTACACGACGCTGGGCGGTCCGCCGCCGCCGTCCAGGATCTGCGGGCAGACGGTGTGGAACGCGGCGGCCGGGGCGATCGTCCAGGACGTGGCCGACGGCGGCACGGTCCGCTCCGAGTCGGCCGGCGGACCGCTGTTCCTGCGGGTCAGCGGCGGCTGCGACACGGGGGTGACGGTGGCGTACCGGCCGCCGGGCGCGGCCGAGGTCGTCACGGAGGCGAAGACCCGGGACGGCCGGACGGCCGGGCTGGTCCTGCGGCCGCTGCGGACCGACTTCACGCTCCTCCTGGACCGGGGCCGAGGACACCGGGCGGTGGTGCGGGTCCGGCTGTCCGGCCTGCCGCGGACCGTTCCGGTCACCCCACCCCCAGGAAGCGCAGCACCGCCAGCACCCGGCGGTGCCCGGAGTCGGCCGGCGGCAGATCCAGCTTCGTGAAGATGCTGTTGATGTGCTTGGCGACGGCGCTCTCGCTGACGACCAGCTGGGCCGCGATGCCCGCGTTGGACCGGCCGCCCGCCATCAGCTCCAGCACCTCGTGCTCGCGCGGGGTGAGGCGGTCCAGCGGATCGCTGTGGCGCCGGACCAGCAACTGGGCGACGACCTGCGGGTCCAGCGCGGTGCCGCCGCCCGCCACCCGGCGCAGCGTCTCGGCGAACTCCTCGACGTCCGCGACGCGTTGCTTGAGCAGATAGCCGACGCCCGAGGTGTTGGCGGCCAGCAGCTCGGCCGCGTACCGCTCCTCCACGTACTGGGAGAGCAGCAGCACGGCGGTGTCCGGCCACTGCCGGCGGATGACGAGGGCCGCCCGCACCCCCTCGTCGCGGAAGCCGGGCGGCATGCGCACGTCCACCACCGCGATGTCCGGCCGGTGCTCCTCCACCGCGGCCAGCAGCGCCTCCGCGTCGGCGACCTCGGCGGCCACCTCGAAACCGGCCATCTGCAGGACCTTGACCACGCCGATCCTCAGCAGGACCGAGTCCTCGGCTATCACAGCGCGCACGGCAGCTCCACGGTGACGGTGGTCGGCCCCCCGGCGGGGCTGGCCAGCGACAGCGTGCCATCAACGGAGGCCACGCGCTTGGCCAGTCCGGTCAGCCCGGTGCCGTGGGCCGGGTCGGCGCCGCCCACTCCGTCGTCCCGGATGACGACCCGCAGCAGCCCGCCGGACCGCTCGACGGTGACGTCGGCCCGGGACGCCTGCGCGTGCTTGACGACGTTGGCCAGGGCCTCGGAGACGACGAAGTAGGCGACGGCCTCCACGGTGGGGGAGGGGCGGACGGGCAGGTCGACGCTGAGCCGCACGGGCAGCGGCGCGCGGGCCGCGATCCCGGACAGGGCGGCGTCCAGGCCGCGGTCCTCCAGGACGGCCGGGTGTAGACCCCGCACCAGGTTGCCCAGTTCGTCGATGGCCTCCTTGGCCTCGCGGTGCGCCTCGTCGAGCACCCGGCGGGCGTCCTCGGGCAGGTCGGTGAGCGTCGCCCTGGCCAGGCCGAGGTTGACGGCGAGCGAGACCAGGCGCTGCTGGGCGCCGTCGTGCAGGTCCCGTTCGATCCGGCGGCGTTCGGCGTCGGCCGCGTCGACCATGCCGGCGCGGCTCTCGGTGAGGTCCTCCACCCGGCGGGCCAGCCGCTCCTCGCGGCTGGGGCCGAGCAGGGTCATCGCCACGGCGGCCTCGCGGTCGGCGAGCAGCCGGGACAGCAGGGCGGTGGCGTACAGCAGGGCGATTCCGCCGGCGGTCACGACGCCGGCGGCCTTGGAGTAGAACATGTGGCCCAGCCGCCACTCCATCGGCAGCAGCCACACCCACAGGTAGACCGACACCGCCGCCGCGCCCACCGTCCACAGCGCCAGCACCACCGTGCCGCCCAGCGCGAACAGCGGCCCGGCGAGCAGGTGGTAGAGCACCTGGCGGCGGCCCGCGGGGATGCCCAGCCGGGCGGGGACGCCGAGCGCGCCCGGTCGCCGCGGCGGTCCGGGCGCGGGCGGGATGTCCACCCCGAGGCGGGCGCGGAAGCGGTGGCGCTGCTCGCGGGTGAGCAGCGGCGCGGCCAGGACGACGGCGGTGAGCGGCAGCAGCGAGGCGGCCGTCACGGCCACCGTCTTCATCGGCGTCAGCAGGATCCACGGCAGGGACAGGAACAGCAGCACGGCGAGCTGGATCACGATGCCGGTGGTGAGGAACGCGGTGCTCCGGCCCGCTCCGTGGAAGGGACGCCGCACAAGCCGCCACAGCGGGCCGGGGGTTCGCATGGCCACACGGTAGGCGGGGCGGCGGCGGGACGGCCATGGTGTGGCTGCCCGGCCGGGGGTGTACCCAGCACCACCCCCAGGACGGTCGCCCGGGTGACTGACCGGAGGGCGCCGGACGCGGAGGCTTGACGGCATGAGAACCAACGGGGTGATGACGCCGTCCGGTGGGCCGTCGCGGTCCAGCGGGACGGCCATGGTGCCGCCGCCCGGCGGCCCGGACGGGGCAGGCCCGGCGGACGGCTCGGCGGACGGCTCGGGGGACGGTCCGGCGGACGCGGAGGTCATCTGGCTGTTCGGGGAGGACCCGGAGGCCGGCCGGCCGGGGGGCGGGTCCGGGCCGCGGCCGCGGTGGCTGCGCGGACTGGGGAGCTGCCTGGTGCTGTGCGGCCTGGCGTTGCTGCCGTGGCTGGTGGTGCTGGCGACGGACCTGCCCGCGACGGCCACCGCGGCGCACTGGCCGGCGGCCTGGGTGGGTCTGGACGCGGCCGAGGCGGCCGGACTGATCACCACGGGGCTGCTCGCGGTGCGCGGGGACGCCCGGTTGGGGGTGGCGGCCGCCGCGACGGCGACGCTGCTGGTGGTGGACGCCTGGTTCGACACCATGACCGCGGCCCGGGGCGGCGACCTGGTCTCGGCGCTGGCGATGGCCGCCTTCGCCGAACTGCCGCTCGCCGCGCTGTGCGCGGTCCTCGCGCTCCGGGCCCGGG
>JBEHXI010000416.1:0-3875 GCA_048498775.1 Actinomycetota bacterium
GCGGTGCCGGTGCGCAGGGCCTCCGCGAAGGGCCTGGCCTCCTCGTTCCACGCGTCGCGGGCCTGGCGGTACTCCTGGCGGAACCGCTCGACGACGTCGGGCGGGGCCTGGAGGTCCGGGGCGGCGGCGAGGGTCCGCGGATCGGTGGCGTCCGTCATCGCCTGGTGGAAGCCGTCCGCGAGGCGGGTGACGCGGGGGGAGGTCGCGAACTCGTCGGACAGCAGGACGTCCTGGTGCGGGGCGGCGACCTCCTCGTCGAACAGCGTGCGGGTGCGCTGCCGCGCGACGATGTCGTCGTCGAGCCGGCGCAGGCGCTCCTCCAACTGCTCGTGGAGCTGCCGGTCGTCCTCGGCCGGGTGACCGGTCCGGGCGTCGGCGTACCACTCGCGGAGCGGCCCGACCTGCCCGGCGTGCTCCGAGGCCCACAGACCGGGGAAGTCGTTCAGCCGGGTCTCGAAGTCCGCGTACGCCTGGTCGCGGGCCGGGAGGGCGTCGTTCACCTCGGTCAGGTGGGGCAGCGCGGCGGCTTCCGCGGCGGGGTGTTCCGCCTCGGGCTGATGGGTGAGGCTCTCCAGGTCGTCGACGGTGGGGAGGGGGTGCCGGGCCGGGTCGGTGAGGTCCTCGGCGGTCGCGGGGTGGTGCTCGGCCTGGACTTCCGCCAGGTCCGAGCCGTGCGGGGCGGGGTGCGGCGGGGCGGGCGGCTGGTGGTCGCCGGTGGTGGTGGTCGTGGTGGTCGTGGTGGTCGTGGTCGGGTGCGGCGCGGGGGTCGGGTCCGGTGCCGTCTCGTCCGGTGCCGTGTGGTCCGTTCCCGGGTGGCCGGTTGCGGCAGCGTGGTCCGGGCCCGTGCCGGCGGACTCGCCCGAAAATACTGAAGGTGCTGAGGCTTCCGAGGGTGCGGCGTCGTGCCCGGGGGCCTCGTCCCCGCCGAAGCCGGTGTGGCCGGAACCGTCCGCCGGGGTCGTGCCGGCGCCGATGATCCGGTCCAGTCGCTCCGGGTCCACCGGCTGGTCGGTGCCGCGGAGCGACTCCTGGCGCAGGGCGGCCATCTTCTCGTCGAACGGCACGGCCGCGTCCAGCCGCTGTTCGAGGTCCGCTATCCGCTCACCGGTGCGCGCCGCCTCGTCCGACCGGCCGCTCAGCAACTGCTCGGTGCGTTGCGCCTGGAGCTCGTCGATGCGGCTGCGCAGCGTGTCCGCCTCGGCCTGCCGCTGCCGCTGCTGCCGGTCCAGGTGCCGCTGGTAGTCGGCCAGGGCCCGGTCGGCCTCCGCGACGGACGTGGCCTCGCCGACGCGCTGCCGCAGCCGGGTGGCGGCCGGGTCGGAACCGTCGTCGAGGGCGGCGAGCCGGTCGCGCAGCTCCTGCTCGCCCGGGACCTCGCCGTGATCGGTGCCGTCGCCGTGGTCCTCGGAGTTCAACCGGTCCAGGCGGTCCTGGAGGTCGCGGGTCTCCCGGTAGTCCTGCAGCTCCCGCAGTGCCTCGTCGGCCGCCTGCGGGTCGGCCGCCTCGTCCACCCGCGCCCGCAGTTCGAGTTCGTGCTCGTCGGAGGTGTCCCGGAGGGCGTCGAACCGTTCCCGCAGGCCCTGTTCCGTCTGCGAGGTGTCTCCGGACTGCAGCCGGTCCAGCCGGGCGCGCATGTCCCGGTACGCCTGCAACTCGTCCAGGGCACGCGCCGCCTCCTGCGGGCCGGGCGCCTCGTCGACCTGCCGCCGCAGCACCGCCTCGTCCTGCCAGGACGGGTCCGAGGACGCCAGCCGGGCCAGCCGGTCGCGCAGCGCCGCGGTGGTGAGCAGGTCGCGCAGCTCCGCGCGCAGCCGGTCGGCCTCCGCGGCGCTGCCCGCCTCGGCCAGTTGCCGGCGCACCCGCTCCAGGTCCGGGTCGAACGGCCGCGCCGCGTCCTCGCCGGTCAGCACCTCGTCCGGGACGTGCTGCTCGACGTACGCGGTGTACTCGCGCAACGCGCCGTCCAGCAGGTCCGGGTCACGGCTGGTCCAGGCGTGCTCGACGGCGTCGGCCTTCTCCTGCCACGCCTCCTCGGTCGCGCCCAGGTCACCGAGCCGCTGGTCGAAGCCGTCCGCGGTGTGAGTCCGGAACGCGTCCATGCGCTGGTTCAGCACCCGCATGTCGATCCGCTCGCGGAACTCGCCCAGGTGCCGGGTGACCTGGCTCCAGTCGTTCGCGTCGGCGGCGGTGCCGACGCGTTCGGACAGTTCCCGGCGGTCGGCCTCGGGCAGGCCCGACTGCCGTGCGATCCGGTCGAGTTCGGCGAGCCGCTCGTCCACCCGCGTCCGAGGTGACACCAGCGGGGTGTCGGGGGCGGCGGGGGCGTCACCGGGCAGCGCGCGGCGCGGGACGTTCAGCCCTTCCAGGTCGGAGACGCGCCCGGGGCGCGCGGGGCCGGGTCCGGCGGGCGGACGCTCGCCGGGCCCCGGCGGCGGACCGTCCCCTCCCGCGGCGGCGGTGAGCGGCCGGTACCCGGCGGGGCCGGGCGCGGCGGGCACCGCGTCCTCCGGGGCGGGGGCGGCGGGTGTGGTCTCCCGGGTGACGGTGGGTGGCGCGGTACGTTCCTGATGGCCCGTCAGCTGCGGCATGCCGGTGTCGGTCCGGCCCGGGGTGCCGGGCGCCGGGGTGGCGGTCTCCTGGGCGCCGTCCGGGCCCCGGGTGGACTGTCCGCCGAGCACCTCGGGGCCGGGGTGCGGCTGTTCGCCGGCCGGGGCGGTCCGCGGCACGTCGGGCAGCGTCAGCCCGCCGGCCGGAGCCTGCTCCTCCACCAGCGGTGGCTCATGCCCGGCCGCGCCGCCGGACGACACCTCGGTGCGCGGCACATCCGGCAGGCTGAGCGCGCCGGACGACACCTCGGTGCGCGGCACATCCGGCAGGCTGAGCGCGTCGGAGGAGCCGCCCTCCCTGGTGACGGCGGGCGGCTCGCCCTCGGCGGCCGGGCGGATGGTGGTGGGCGGCTCGACGCCCCGCACCGAGGACGCCGGCGTCTGCGGCCCGGCGGATGGCGTCTCCTGCGGGTGCTCCTGCACGCCGCCGGGCGCGTGCTGAACGGTCGTCTCCGGTACGGCGGGTGGCTCGTGGAACGCCTCGGCGGAGCCCCCGGGCCGGGCGAGGGTGGTCTCGAACCCCGGCAGTCCCTCGGCCGCCGGCGGCGCGGCGTGCTCGCCGAGTGCGGTGGTGTCCGGGGCCGCGGGCGCCGGCGCGTCCACGCCGTCGAGCCAGTTCCTGACCGGGTTCCGCACCTCGGGGACCTGGTCCAGCGCGTCCCGGTTCAGCGACGGCGGACCGGAGACCTCCGAGACGCCGGTGCGCGGGCCGCCGCCGGGGAGGGCCGCTCCCCCGGCATCGCCCGGGGCGGACGCCCCGTCCGTGCCGTGCCCGGACACCGTCCGGATCACCGGGGGAGGCGCGTCCTCCGCGCTGACCTCGGAAGGTGCCCAGTCCGAGGGCGCAGGCTCCGACAGCGTCGACACGGACGGCGCCCGGTACTCGCCGTCCCCGTTCCGCGTGCCGCCCGGCGTCTGGTCGCTTCCGGCACCGTTCACCCACCCGGTGGGGCCGTTGCCGCTGTCGTGGGAGACGCCGACGTGGTCACCGCCGGTGACGCTGCCAGGCGGCGGAGACGAGAAGGCCTCCGTGCCGTCCGGCGACAGGCCGCTCTCGCCGCCGGGGAGGTGGACATCCTGGCCTTGGCCGGGGCGGTAGGTGCCGTCACCGCCTTCGAGCGGGAACCGGCCGTCCTGGTAGGGGGTGGGCGCCCCGGTGCCGCCGGGTCCCGGCTCCTCCAGGGGGACGTTCGGGAACAGCTCCTCTCCCCCGCCGGAGGAACTGCCCGGCCCGGGTGCGGAGTTGCCCGTCGTGTCCCCGGGGCCGCC
>JBEHXI010000417.1:0-3841 GCA_048498775.1 Actinomycetota bacterium
TCGGCGTCTCTTTCGGCGTCTCTTTCGGCGTCTCTTTCGGCGTCCGGGTCCGCCTCCCCCGCCGCCACGACGGTCACCGTGCAGGTCTACCTGGTGTGCAGCCAGCGGGTCACCCCCGTGCCGCGCACCCTGCCCGGACCGCTCACCGACCGCCTGATCACGGCCAACGCGCTCCTCGGCGAGCTGGAGCGGCAGCCCGCCCCGGTGGAGGACCGGGCCGGCTTCGTCTCCGAGGTACCCGGCGGCCTGGCGATCGGCGGACCGGCCGCCGGCGATCCGCCGCAGACGCTGCGGCTCGACCAGGACCCGCAGGAACTGCCGTCCTACGCGCTCGCGCAACTGGTGTGCACCTTCGCCGGCACGGCCGCGGGCGACCCCGACCAGTCGGTGGTGCTCGGCGGGCCGTCGAACACCGAGCCGCCCCGCCGGTACCGCTGCGACGACGAGTTGCGCACCGCGCCGGACGCGGGCGCGACCGCCGGAACGAAGGTGCCGTAGGCGCGGCCCCCCGGGAACCGCACCGCGGGGAAGCGCGTCCTCCACGGTGTGCAGCGTCAACGGACCATCCTCTGGGCGCGCCCGGTGGGCGTCCTGCTCACCGCACTGCACCTGGCGCTGGCCGCCTGGCTGACCCTGCGCTCGGTGTCGGCGCCCTGGGTGGTGGCGGGCAACACCATGCCGCTGCGGACCATCCGGGCCGACCTGGCGCTGGGAGCGATGCCGGCGGTGGAACACCTCGGCGGGGCGCTGCTGCTGCTGGCGCCGCTGGGGCTGCTGCTGCCGCTGGCCGGCGGCCGGGTCGATGTGCGGCCGCTGGCGTCGTTCTCCCGTACCGTCTTCGCCGGGTTCATGGTGGCCTTCGGCGTCGAGGTGGTCCGCACCGGCTTCGCCGGGCAGGTCTTCGACGTGGACACGCTGCTGCTGAACACGGCGGGGGTGGCGCTCGCGCACCTGCTGCTGGTGCCCGGGGTGCGGGCCGCGCTGCGCCGCCGCGGCTACGGGCGCGGGGCCGTCGCGGCCGCCCCGGCGCCTTCACTGCCCCGGGTCGGCGCCACCCCCTGACCCGCGCCTGTCCCGGACAGGCCGCCGGAACAGGCGAAACGGGCCGCGCCCCGGCGGGGGCACGGCCCGTCTCTCACCTCACGTTCCCCTTCGCGGCGGGGTGGCCGCGGCGTCAGCCCAGCGGCAGCCCGTTCAGGCCGGTGCCGGTGCCGTTGCCGATGCCGTTGCCGGCCAGCGGCAGGCCGCCGAGCAGGCCGTGGCCCGTGCCGCCCGGCACGGCGTGGGTCAGGCTCGGCGTGACACCGGAGACGGTGCCGGCCGCACCCTTGATCGCGTCGGCGGCCTGCTGGCCGCCCGGCACCGCCCTGGCCACCTGGTCGACCGGAAGCTGGGTGGTGAGCCGGCTCAGCGCGGCGGCCGGGTCGGCCGCGGGCAGCGCGGTCGGCAGCGCCGGGGCGGACACCGTCTCCGCGGCGTTCGCCGAACCCGCGGCGGCGGCCGCGAAGGCCACACCGAGCGCGGCGGCACCGAGCGTCTTGATGGTTCCCGTCTTCATCGCATACATCCTCAGGGTGGCTTGATGTCGGCCCGCGATCCGCACACATGTCGTAATGGCGCGATCACCGACCGCTCACGCTAGCCACGCCATACGGCACGGCGCAAACACCCGCGAGCCGGTCGCGACGGACCGGCCGCGGGCCCCCCGGACGGCGCGCGGCACCCCTCGCTCAGGGCCGATCGGACGGGGAACCGCTGTTCACGGCGGTGCCGGCACCCGTCTGCGGGAACAGCCACTCGGCCTTCAGCTCCGCGTACCCCGGCTTGATGACGTCATTGATCATCGCCAGCCGTTCATCAAAAGGAATGAACGCCGATTTCATCGCATTGACGGTGAACCACTGCAGATCGTCCAGCGTGTATCCGAACGCCTCCACCAGATGCTGGAACTCGCGGCTCAGGGTGGTGTCGCTCATCAGCCGGTTGTCGGTGTTGACCGTCACCCGGAACTGGAGCCGCCGCAGCAGGCCGATGGGGTGCTCGGCGTACGAGGGGGCCGCCCCGGTCTGGAGGTTGGAGGTGGGGCACATCTCCAGCGGGATGCGCTTGTCGCGGACGTACGCGGCCAGGCGGCCGAGCTTGACCGTCCCGTCCGCGGCGGTGTGGATGTCGTCGATCAGCCGGACCCCGTGGCCGAGCCGGTCCGCGCCGCACCACTGGAGCGCCTGCCAGATCGACGGCAGGCCGAACGCCTCGCCGGCGTGGATGGTGAAGTGGTTGTTCTCCCGCTTGAGGTACTCGAAGGCGTCCAGGTGGCGGGTGGGCGGGTAACCGGCCTCCGCTCCGGCGATGTCGAAGCCGACGACGCCCAGGTCGCGGTAGCGGTTGGCCAGTTCGGCGATCTCCAGGGAGCGGGCCGCGTGCCGCATCGCGGTCAGCAGCGCGCCGACCCGGATGCGCCGGCCGGCCGCCAGCGCCCGCCGCTCCCCCTCCCGGAAGCCCTCGTTGACGGCCTCGACGACCTGCTCCAGGGTCAGACCGCCCTCCAGGTGCTGCTCGGGGGCGTAGCGGACCTCCGCGTAGACCACGCCGTCGGCGGCCAGGTCCTCCGCGCACTCGGCGGCGACCCGGTGCAGCGCGTCACGGGTCTGCATCACGGCGCAGGTGTGGGTGAACGTCTCCAGGTAGCGCTCCAGGCCGGCGCCGCCCTCCAGGGCGGGCGCGTCGGCGGCCTCCCGGAACCACACGGCGAGCTCGCCGGGATCGGTGGTGGGCAGGCCGCGGTACCCGGCCGCGTCGGCGAGTTCCACGACGGTGGCGGGGCGCAGTCCCCCGTCGAGGTGGTCGTGCAGCAGCACCTTGGGCGCCCGGCGGATCCGGTCCGGGGTCGGGGTGCTCTGGCTCTGGATCTGACTGTGCGGGCTCTGCATTGGCCGATCGTACTCCTACGCGCGTAGAACGGCAGCCGTACCGTTCCGATACCGAAGATTGACCTTCCCGCCAGGTGGAGCACACCAATCCGTCTGCCAAGGTTTTGCCATGGCTTCGCAAGCTTTACCGGTGCGTGGGGCGCGCTTGGGCCGGGCGATCGGTGGTGCGGCGGGACAGACCGTGCGCGCCGCCGTCCTGCTGCTGCCCTCGGGCTGCCCGGTCAGCACGCGCCGCGGCTCCTCCCTGGCCGCGGCCTCCACCTGGCCCCTCGCCCGCCGGCTGGTCCGCGCCGGACGCACCGACGGGCTGGTCGCGCACACCGTCCAGTACCGCTTCCGGGGCTGGAACGGCGGGCACGCGCACCCCGTCGAGGACGTGCGGTGGGCCGCCGAGGAGGTCGTGCGGCGGTACGGGGACGTGCCGGTCTGCCTGGTCGGCTACGGGATGGGCGGGCGCGCCGCGCTGTGGGCGGCGGACCACCCGGCCGTGGCCTCCGTCGTGGCCCTGGCGCCCTGGCTGCCGGAGAACCGGCACGCGCCGGACGCCGAGCCGGTCAAGCAGCTCATCGGGCGGCAGGCGCTGATCGTGCACGGCACCGACGACCACGCCTGCGATCCGGAGCTGTCCTACCGGTACGCCCAGCGGGCCAAGAAGATCAACCCGGACGTGTGCCGCTTCGAGGTGCACTCGGTCGGCCACGGCTTCCGCGGCCACCGCGCCGAGGTGCGCTCGCTGACCGCGGACTTCGCCCTGGGCACCCTGTGCGGGCGGCCCCTGGCCCGCCCGGTGATCGACGCCCTGGCGGCGCCCCCGCCGCTCGGGCTGCGGATGCCCCTGGCGATCGGCTTCGGGGGGCGCTGAGTTTTTGGGGCTCGGCTCGCCTCCGGGTGCGCCCTTTCTGGGGGCTCGG
>JBEHXI010000418.1:0-3809 GCA_048498775.1 Actinomycetota bacterium
CCACCCGTGGCGTCCCCGGTGCGGGACGCGGCCGATCACAGCCATCACGGACGAACTCCCGGCGCGTCACCACCAGATGGTCGACGCCTACCTGGAACGCTACGGCGCCGGCATCCGCCCTGGCGCCCTGGAGCTCCTGCGTGCTCTGCGCCGTCACCGGATCGCCTCCGCCGCCGTGCCGGCCACCTGTGCCGCGCGGCATCTGCCCGACGGCATCCCGTCACCTCGCTCACCGACCTCGCCATACTGGGCGACGAGCGGGCCCGCCTCGGCCTGCCGCCCCGGCCCTGCTGCTGCACGCCGCACGGACGCTGCGGGCCGCCCCGCAGGACACCGCGGTGGTGCAGGGATGCCCCGGGGAGTCGAAGCCGCCCGTCGTGGCGGATTCGGCCGCGTCATCCCTGACCCCGGCGGGCAGCCTCACCCGCCTGACGGAGATGTTCCGCAGCGGCACCGACCTGGTCGTCCTCGCCCGGCGGAACTGCTCGCCGGAACAGCGCGGACCCACGCCGCCTGAGCGGGCGCTTCGGCGTCTGCGTACGGCGGGCGACGATTGCCCACCTCGACGGCGCAGGCGCGACCGTGAAGGGTTCATGATCCACTCGCTGCCGAGTGGAGGAAGTCGCGCACCTCCTGCACGGAGTACCGCGCGGTCTGACCGTGCGGTACGCAGGCCATCACATCGTGGACGGCGGCAAGCACGGTGCCGTGCAGTTCTTCCGTGCTCAGCGGTTGGGTCGCCTGTAGCAGCACCCGCATGCCCTCATCGACCTCGCCCATGCGGATCAGGGTGTTGCCGCGGGAGATCCAGACGAGCGCGGGATCGATCCGCTCACTCCTGCCGTACAGACGGAGAGCCTCCTGCTGGGCGGCCACCGCCACGCGGGCGTCACCGACGCGCCCGAGTACCTCGCCTTCGTAGAAGGCGAGTTTGCGGTCGGCGAAGACGTAGAGCCCTGATGCGCCGGTGCGAGTCATCTGGTACCTGTCGCGGGCCTGCCGCAAGGCGGTGATCGCGCCGGCCCGGTCGCCGGACAGGGCCCTGGCGCGCGCCAGGACGGCCGGCGCCATGGCAGCGGCGGTCTTCCTGGTCCCCTCCGACAGGGTGACGGCAGACTCGGCAAGACGAACGGCTGCCTGAGGACTGCCGTAATAGAAGGCGACGAGAGCCTCACGGGTACGGATCCACGCCTGCAGGGGCCGGTCCCCGGTCTCCGCCGCGGCCAGGGCGGCTGTGCGGAACCACGCCCGCGCCTCGTGCTCCTTCTCCAGATCGATGAGGAGGACACCGGCGACGCAGGCCAACTGGGCGGCGACGCGATGCAACCGGTTGCGGGCCATGAGTCCCTGCGGCGCGGCCAGGGCCGCTCCGACCTGCTCGAAGTCCTCCGCCACGCGCAGCAGATGCTGGCCCGCCGGTATCGCACGGTAATCCAGACCGTGCTGTTCCGCTGTCTCCTCCCAGCACTCCAGGGCCTCACGGCTGAGACCGCTGACGCCGAACAGGTCACTCATCCGCTCCCGGATGTCGGTGATGCGGTCGAAGACCATCGGGGCAACCCCGATGGCCGCTGCACTCCGCAGCAGGTTGCGGCGTTTCATGTCGGAGTCGTCCTCCCGTGTCGCCGGGTGTGCGGTGAGCGGCCGGCAAGGAGATCGCACCGGCGCGGTGCGAGCCGTGGGGTGCGTGGTGCCGTAGTCACTGCCGAACCCCAGCAGATCCGGGCGCGTACCGAATGCCCGGCATAACGCGTTCAGATAACGAAGCGACGGAACGTCCTCTCCGCGTTCCCAAGCCGAGACCCGCTGGTGGGTCACGAGCGGCACCGGTTCCCCCGCCTCGGTGGCCTGACGCCTGATCAAGGCCGCCGTCTCCTGCAAGGTCAGCCCGCATGCCAGCCGCCACGCTCGCAGTGCCGACACTCCGCAGTGCGTCCGGATCCGCTGAGCGGTTTGCTCCTCGCTCAACTGTGCGGCCCGGCACTGCGTTCGAATCGCCCCCGCACACCTGACGGAGTGCGGTTGGGATGCCTCGCTCACCATGGCTGCCCCCTTGCCGGCGTACGGCCCTGCGGCCCGGGGCACCGGTCCGCGGTAACCATTGCAGCCAAGGTAAGCGTGGGGGGAGGAACATGCCACCACGGTTCGGGATGATGCACGCGGCGCGTGCATTCCCGTGCCCGCTGCGTCCGGTGCACGTTCAGCCGCACGCGGCGGGAGCGGCGGCCGTGCGGAAAGGCCCTGCGTGAACGCGTGCCCGCGGTACACGGCCGACCATGGACGGTGACACCTCGATCAGCCGACAGAATCGCATTACGGGGGTGGCCGTCTTGATCGTTGTAGCGTCGTTGGCCCGGAACGGCTCAACCCTGCTCGCCGCCGCGAGCCTGATGTACACCGTCACCGTGGTCGGGGCCGCCTGCTGCGCCGTGCTCAGCCGGAGCCCGCAGCGACGCCGTTGCGCGATGGAGGTGCTGAGGGTGCTGCTCCGGCGCGAACCGCACCCCTGAGGACTGCCTGCCCCCGCCTTGTCTCGGCGGGGCGGACGGCCCTCCGCGGTGGTCCCGCATCGGATCGGCCGCGCGGGAAGTCGGAAGGGCCGTGCGGCATGGGTGTGGTAGCACTGCACGCATGGACGACAAGCCCGCCGAACGATCCGGATACCACCACGGATCCCTGCCCGCGGCCCTGATCGCCGCGGCGCTGGAACTGCTGGACGAGCGTGGGCCGGACGGGGTGACCGTGCGCGAAGTGGCCCGCCGGGCGGGCGTGTCGCCGGGGGCGCCGTTCCGGCACTTCGCGGACCGGCAGGCGCTGCTGACGGCGGTCGCCGACCGCATCCTGGCGGACTTCGAGCAGTGGCAGATCGCCGCGGTCGCGGCGGGCGGCGGTCTGCCGATGCGTGCGTTCGGCCTCGGGTTCGTCCGCTACGCCATCCGGCACCCGCACCGCTTCGAGCTGATCAGGTCGAGGGTGTTCGGTGCGGCGCAGCCGGCCGAGCTGCACCAGCGGCTGTCCGCCATCGAGCGGATGCTCACGGACGTGATCGTGGCCGGCCAGCGGGCCGGGGTGCTGCGCGACGGTGATCCCGCCGTCCTGGGCCTGGCCGGGCAGGCACTGGTCTACGGCCTGTCGCAGATGATCGTCGACGGGTACCTCCCGCCGGAGCACGCCGACCGGCTGGCCGGGAAGGTCCTGGACGCCTTCGGTCTCGGACTGCTCGCCCCCCAGGGGCCCGAAAGCCTTGACCAGCCCTCCTCCCCCTGATGTAATCGCCGCTTACATCAGTGGGAGGAGCGCTCGATGCGCATACCGCGATTCCCGGTGCCCGCGGCCACCGGAACGGTGACCGTCCGGGCGACCCCGGCGCAGACATACCGCGTCATCAGCGACCCGCCCGTCATGATCACTTTCGCCGAGGAGGCGCACCGGGCCCGCTGGCTGAGGGGCGCCACCGCCGCGGCGGTGGGGGCGCGGTTCATCGGCTACAACCGCAACGGCCTGCGCCGCTGGTTCACCATCTGCCGGATCACGGACGCCGACCCCGGCCGGCGCTTCGCCTACGAGGTGACGGCACCGCCGGGCATCCCCATCTCCCGCTGGCAGTACGACATCGAGGCCACCGCGGAAGGCTGCACCGTCACCGAGACCAACTGGCTGCGCGTGCCGGCGTGGTTCATCCCCTTCGCCATGGCGATCACCGGCGTCTTCGACCGGATCGGCACCAACAACGCCAACATCGGCACGACACTGCACCGCCTCAAGGCGCATCTGGAGAACGCGGCCGGCTGACCGGGGAGTTGCCCGGC
>JBEHXI010000419.1:0-3805 GCA_048498775.1 Actinomycetota bacterium
GGCGCTCACCGAGACCCCGAGGTCGCCGTGGGCCATGTGGTCCAGGTAGGACAGGTACTGGCTCCACAGGGGCTGGTCGGTGCGGGCGCCGAGGAGGAGTTCGAAGGATCTGCGGGTCGCCGGGTCGACGGAGCCGCCGCGCTGCTGGAGCTTCGCCATCAGGATGTCCACCGGGTCGCCCGGCATCATCCGCGGGATGACGAAGTTGAGCGTGAGGGCTCCCCACAGGGCCACCAGATAGAACGCGAGTTTGCGGCCGTAGTACCTCATCGGCTGCCGCCGGTCACCATCGGGCTCCTTGTCTCGCTCACTGTCCCCGTCACTGTCCCGGTCACTGTCGCGGGGTCACTTTCCGGTGGGCTTCAGGTGCAGGAAGATCTGCGAGTCGTCGGGCCGGGACCACACCGCGGGGAAGGCGTACAGGTCCGACCGGGTCGGCCAGCCGCTGAACTTGCGGACGTTGAACTCGCTGGTGGTACCGCCGGTCAGGACGGGGATGTACGGCAGCGACTTCTCGATCTCGGTCTGGATGGTGTCGTACTGCGCCTGCCGGGCGGCCGTGTCGGACGGGTCGATGCCCTTGAGCGCCTTGAGCGCCGCGTCCACGGTCGGGTCCTTGAAGCGGGCGTAGTTCATGTACACGCTCTGGCCGACGGGGCCGGTGTTCGCGCTGTCGAAGAAGTACTCGTAGGTGTAGAACGGGTCGGGCGCCGGGCCGGGCAGCAGCGAGTCGATCAGCAGCTGGAACTGGCCCTGGCCGCGGGCGTCGGCCCACTCGTTCCAGGAGACCTGCTCCGCGCTCAGCTGGATGCCGACCTGCTTGAGCTGCTGGGCCATGGTGGTGACGGCGGTGATGTAGTCCGTCCAGCCGGAGACCACCTTGACGGTCAGGGACAGCTTCCGGCCGTTCTTGGCGTAGATGCCGTCCGGGCCCTTGGTGTATCCGGCGCTCTCCAGCAGGGCGCGGGCCCGGGCCGCGTCGGGCTTCATCGGCGCGGTCCGCTCCCCCAGCCGCTTGGAGACGATCGCGGCGTCCCGGCCGGGCAGCGCGGCGCCCGGGGAGATGGCGCTGGCGGTGCCGTCGAAGGCCAGGGCGTTGAGCTGGTCGCGGTTGATGCCGTAGTAGATCGCCTTGCGCACCGCGAGGTCGGTCTGCGGGCCCTTGCAGCCCAGTGCCGCGTTGGAGCAGGTGAACAGCGCGGCCTGGTTCATCGGCACGGTGATGGACTGGTAGCCGGGGTAGCTGCTCGCGACGTGCTGGATGTCGGGCACGGGCCCGGTCTGCCAGTCGATCTGGCCGGCCTTGAGGGCGTCGGCGCTGGACTGGTTGCCGGACAGGGCGATGTAGCGGACCTTCTTCACCTTCGGCGCGCCGCCCCAGTAGGTGGGGTTGGCGGTGAGGGTGAAGGCCTGGGGCTTGAAGTCGGTGAGCGTGTACGGGCCGGTGCCGACCGGGTGCTTGACGGTGTCGGTGGCCGGGTCGGAGATGTTCTTCCACAGGTGCTGCGGGACGACGTACATCTTGCCGAGCACCTGGGCGCCGTCCATGAAGGACGGGGCGGGGAACGTCACCACCACGTGGTCGGCGTCGGTGGCGGTGGCCTTGCCCTGGTAGTCGGTGGTGTTGAGGGTCTTGTGGCCGGCCACCATGTTGAGGGTGAACGCCACGTCGGCGGCGCTGAAGGGCGTGCCGTCGGACCACTTGACGCCCTGCCGGGTGGTGATGGTCAGCCGGGTGCCGTCCTTGTTCCAGCTGTAGGCGGTGCCGAGCATCGGCACGGGCGCCTGCTTGCGCGCGACGTTGAAGTAGAAGAGCGGCTCGAAGATGGTGCCCGGCCCGCCGATGAGGGCGGGGGCGTACGGGTTGAAGTTGTACTGGTAGTCGCCCGCCTGACCGGTGTACGCGATCAGGGTGTCGGCGGAACCCGAGCCGCCGCCCGCCGATCCGCTGCATCCGGCGGCGGCGAGCGCGACCGCGGCCAGGCCCACCACGGCGGCACGGCGGGCACGGCCGGCCCTTCTTCTCAGGGACATCGTCAATCCTTCCGGCGCTGGCGGAGGTTGGGCGAGCCGGCCTTCGGGGTGTCCCGGCAGCGGCCCGGCAGCGTGCGCGATTGACGGATTGTTAAGCCGCCGAAAAAAGAAAGTCAAGGGGTGCGGCAGCATGCACAGCCATCGGCACCGCTCCCCGGGCCCGGCGGCGGGGCGGCTCACGAGTGGGCGGCCGAACCGCTACGATGCGGCGCCGGATACCGCTTTGGCCAAGCGCAGGGCCGCCCGTCCGGGACCGGCACCAGGGCCGGGCGGCGACACCGGGGCGGGCGGGACACCTCGCGGCGGACCGGCCGCAACCAGTCGTCCCGCGACCGCTGCACCCCGCCCCGGACTCGGCTATGTTTGGGGCCCTAACAAAGTGGCGGGGGAAGATCCCCCGCCGAAGCGTCCGGCCGCGGACCCGCGGGCCACCGGAACACCTGGAGGACACTGTGACCGGTCCGGCCCGGGGCACACCGCACGCCACCAGCAGATCCGCGGTGCTCGACGTCATCCGCGCCGCCGGCACGATCAGCCGGGTCGGCCTGATCCAGGCGACCGGCTTCACCGGCGCCACCATCTCCACCGTCGTCCGGCGCCTGATCGAGGACGGCCTGGTGGTGGAGGTCGGGCGCGCCGAGTCCACCGGCGGCAAGCCGCGTGTCCTGCTGCGGCTCAACCACACCTCCCGGTACGCGGTGGGCGTCCACCTGGACCACGCCGGGATCATGTACGTCCTCACCGACCTGGCCGGTGCCGTGGTGGCCCGGATCGCCCGGCCCGGCGCGGGCGCCGAGGACCCCCCGGCGGTGGTGGCCCGGATGGCGCGCGAGGTGCGTTCGCTCATCGACAGCGCCGGGGTGGACGCCGGCCGCGTCCTGGGCCTCGGCCTGGTCTCCCCCGGACCGCTCGGCCCGGCCGGCGGCATGCGCCTGACCCCGCCGCTGATGCGCCACTGGGAGGACTTCCCCCTCGACCAGGCGCTGGCCGAGGCCGTCCGCCTCCCGGTGGTGCTCGACAACGACGCCACCGCGGCGGCCCTCGGTGAGCACTGGTCCGGGGTCGCGGGCGTCAACCCCACCTTCGCCGCCGTCTACATGGGCACCGGTATCGGCACCGGGCTGATGATCGACGGGGTGCCCTACCGCGGGACCAGCGGCAACGCGGGCGAGATCGGCCACATCTGCCTCGACATCGCCGGCCCCGAGTGCTGGTGCGGGGCCCGCGGCTGCACCGAGGTGCTGGCGGGCCCGGCCGCCGTGGTCGCCGCCGCCCGCGCGGACAGCCGGCTCGCGCGCGCCGCCGGCCTCGCCGGGACCGCGGAGGAGCGCCAACGCGCCTCGGTGGTGGCCGACTTCGCGGCGGTCACCCGGGCGGCCCGGCGCGGCGACAGCACCGCACGCGGTCTGCTGGAGCGCTCGGCCCGTCATCTCGCGGTGGCCACCCGCACCCTGGCCACCATCATGGACCTGGAGCTGCTGGTGCTCACCGGACCCAGCCTGGCCTACGCGGGCTCCATCTACCTGCCGGTCGTCCGCGACGAGCTCGACAGCGCGTTCTTCGCCCGGGCGACCCACCCGGTGGCGGTGCAGCTGTCCACCTCCGCGGCGACCGCGCCCGCCATCGGCGCCGCCGCACTGGTGTTGCAGGCCGAACTCGTGCCGCTGCGCGAGGGGCTGCGCCTGCCCGGCAACCTCGGCGCCTCGGAGCCCGCCCCGGCCGCCGCCGGCGGCTGACGGCGGCTGACGGCGGCTGACGGCGGCTGACGGCG
>JBEHXI010000420.1:0-3774 GCA_048498775.1 Actinomycetota bacterium
GCCGGGGGCGAGGGTGCCGTCCATGATCGCCTCGGTGAGCTGGGCGGCGATCACGATGGCGGCCGGTTCCCGCTTGACCGGTCTCAGCCTTCTCGGTTCGGGCATGGTGGGGACGCGGATCCCGGGTCAGGCGCCGCTGGGGGCGGGCGTGAAGGGCGCGGCACGGCGGAAGAGGGTGCCGAGTCCGTCGCGCGGCCGGCCGGCGCCCGCCAGCCGCAGTCCCTCCCACGCGCTGACCTGATTGGCCGTCAGGACCGGCTTGCCGACGGCCGCTTCGAGTTCGTCCAGCCAGGCGGCGGTGTGCAGCGCGGTGTCCGGCAGCAGGACGGCGTCGGCGTCGGGGTGGTCGCCCGAGCGGGCCAGTTCCAGCACCTGCTCGCGCCCGAGGGTGCCGACCTCGGCCGCGGTGATGATGCCGCGGCCGGAGACCCGGACGACCTCGGCCCCCGAGGCCGTCAGGAAGCGCACGAAGTGGCCGGCGACGTCGTCGGGATAGGTGGCGGCCACCGCGAGGCGGCGGGCGCCCACGGCCCGCACCGCGTTGGCGAACGCGAACGAGGTGCTGGAGGACGGGACTCCGCTCAGCCGGGCGAGCTCCGCGGTCTGCTCCCGGGCGCCGTCCCAGCCGTAGACGAAGCTGGCGCTGGTGCAGGCCCACACCACCGCGTCGACGCCGTCGAGCAGCCGCAGCCCCTCGGCGAGCCGGTGGACGGCGCCCATCTCCAGCAGGGCGTCCACCCGGTGCGCGTCCTCGCCGATGTCGGTGTGGACCAGCGGCAGCCGGGTGCCGTCGCCGATCAGGCTCTCCAGCAGCGGATAGTCGTCCTCCGCCGAGTGGCCGGGGTAGAGGAAGCCCACGGTCGCGGTCCGGTCTGCCATGCGTCGTTGCCTCTCGACGAGAACAATGAGGGGAGCGTCCGCGCGGGGCGCCACTGTAGAGAAGTAGATTGTTGACAATGCTAGGAATGGCCTCCTAGCGTGTCAATCCCTGGTCGGCGGGCGCGGACGGCGCCCGGGGAGCGGCCTCCCGCGGCGCGGGACGCCGGCCGTGACCGGCTCGACTCGAAGGGCTGCTGATGAGCGGGACCCCACTCCCTGTCGTCGTGGTACTGGCGGACCGGACCCCTCCGCTCCTGGAGCGGATCTCCGGCGCCGCGCGGGTACGGCAGGTCACCGAGGACGGGCTCGCCGACGCGCTGACCCGCGCCGACGCCCTGCTGGTGTGGGACTTCCTCACCGACGCGCTGCCCCGGTGCTGGCCCCGCCAGGGCGGGCCGCGCTGGGTGCACACCGCGAGCGCCGGCGTCGACCGGCTGATGTTCCCGGCGCTGCGGGACTCCGACGCGGTGGTCACCAACTCCCGGGGCGTCTTCGAGCAGCCCATCGCCGAGTACGTGGCGGGGCTGGTGCTGGCCATGGCCAAGGACCTCCCCGGCACCCTCGCCCTGCAACGCGAGCGGGTGTGGCGGCACCGGGACACCGAGCGCGTCGGCGGCACCCGCGCCCTGGTCGTCGGCGCGGGCCCGATCGGGCGGGCCGTCGCGCGGTTGCTGGCCGCCCTGGGGATCCGCCCCACCCTGGTGGCGCGGACCGCCCGGGACGTCGACGCCGAGTTCGGCCGGGTGCATCCCTTCACCGGCCTGCCCGCGCTGCTCCCGGACGCGGACTGGGTGGTCTGCGCCGCGCCGCTGACCGAGGAGACCGAGGGGATGTTCGACGCGGCCGCGTTCGGCCGGATGAGGCCGGGCGCCCGGTTCGTCAACGTCGGCCGGGGCCCGCTGGTCGTCGAGGAGGACCTGCTGGCGGCGCTGCGCGGCGGCCGGCTCGCCGGGGCGGCGCTGGACGTCTTCCACACCGAGCCGCTGCCGGCCTCCAGCCCGCTGTGGGACGCGCCGGGGCTGCTGGTCTCCCCCCACATGTCCGCGGACACGTACGGCTGGCACGAGGACCTCGCCGAGGTCTTCCTGGACAACTTCGAGCGCTGGACGGCCGGCCGCCCGCTGCGCAACGTCGTGGACAAGACACTGGGATACGTGCCCGTGGACCCGGCCGCCGCGAGCACCCCGGCAACCGAGGAGGGGACCCGATGACCGAGACGGGCGACCGCACCGCGCACCCGGAAGTCTCCGGGACGGGCGGGGCCGGCGACACCGACGACCTGTGCTCGCGCACCGCGACGGAACTGCTCCAGGACTACCGGTCGGGGAGCCTGTCCCCGGTGGAGGTGACCGACGCGGTCCTCGCGCGCATCGAGCGGCTCGACCCGCTGGTCAACGCCTTCTGCCTGGTGGACGCCGAGGAGGCGCGCGCCCAGGCCCGCGCGTCCGAGGACCGCTGGCGGCGCGGGGAGCCGCGCGGACTGCTGGACGGCGTGCCGGTCTCCATCAAGGACCTGCTGCTCACCAACGGCCGCCCCACGCTGCGGGGTTCGCTGAGCATCGACCCGGCCGGCCCGTGGACCGAGGACGCGCCGTGCGTGGCGCGGCTGCGGGAGCACGGCGCCGTCCTCGTCGGCAAGACCACGACACCGGAGTTCGGCTGGAAGGGGGTCACCGACAGCCCGCTGACGGGAGTGACCCGCAACCCGTGGGATCCGTCGAAGACCTCCGGCGGGTCCAGCGGGGGCAGCGCGGCGGCGGTGGCGCTGGGGCTCGCGCCGCTGTCGGTCGGCACCGACGGGGGCGGTTCGGTGCGCATCCCCGCCGCGTTCTGCGGGATCTTCGGACTGAAGCCGACGTACGGGCGGATCCCGCTGTATCCGGCGAGCCCGTTCGGGACGCTGGCGCACGCCGGGCCCATGACCCGTACCGTCGCCGACGCCGCGCTGATGATGGACGTGCTCTGCGGGCCGGACAGCCGCGACTGGTCCGCCCTGCCGTCCCCGCCGGGCGGTTTCCGCGCCGCCCTGGCCGCGGACGGCGGCGGGGTGCGGGGGGTGCGGGTGGCCTACAGCCCCACCCTGGCCGGCGCCCCGGTCGACCCGGAGGTGGCGGCGCGGGTGCGCCGGGCGGTGGAGGTGCTCGCCGCGCTGGGCGCCCACGTGGAGGAGGCGGACCCGGGATTCACCGACCCGGTGGACGCCTACCACACCCTGTGGTTCTCCGGGGCCGCCAAGGTCGTCGAGCATCTGACCACCCATCAGATGGGGCAACTCGACCCGGGGCTGCGGGAGGTCTGCGAAGAGGGCGCGGCGATGAGCGCCCTGGACTACCTCGGCGCGGTCGGCACACGGATGGCGCTGGGCGTGCGGATGGGGGCCTTCCACGAGAGGTACGACCTGCTGGTGACGCCGACGCTGCCGATCCCCGCGTTCGAGGCCGGCCGGGAGGTCCCGGAGGGCGGCGGCCACCGCCGGTGGACCGGCTGGACGCCGTTCACCTACCCGTTCAACCTGACCCAGCAGCCCGCCGCCACCGTGCCCTGCGGGACCACCGCGCAGGGGCTGCCGGTCGGCGTGCAGCTGGTCGCGGCCCGGCACGCCGACGCCCTGGTGCTGCGGGCCTGTCACGCGCTCTTCGAGGCGCTGGCCGCCGAGGGCACCGTCACCGCCGAGCCGGTCGGGCCGCGCGGCTGACGCACCGTCACCTCATGGCGGAGGGGGGAACGGGGCCGAGGCGCCCGTTCCCCCTCCGCCGCCGTCAGGCCCGTTTGAAGGTCAGGGACTCGCCGATCACACCGGACAGCCACAGGTCCTGGGCCGCTTCGGCCATCCGGTCCAGGCCCTCGGTGATGGTGGCGAAGATGGTCGCCGGCACGAAGCCGGTGTCCGGGTTG
>JBEHXI010000421.1:0-3721 GCA_048498775.1 Actinomycetota bacterium
CCGGCCCGGCCCGGCACGGCGCTCAGCGCAGCGCGCGCACCACCGCGCGGACCTCGGCGGCGGTCTCGGCGGGCGTTCTGCCGACCCGCACGCCCGCCGCCTCCAGCGCCTCCCGTTTCGCCGCGGCGGTGCCCGACGAACCGGAGACGATGGCCCCGGCGTGCCCCATGGTCCGGCCCTCCGGCGCGGTGAACCCGGCGACGTAACCGACCACCGGTTTGCCGACGCGGTCGCGGATGTGGCGCGCGGCGCGCTCCTCCGCGTCCCCGCCGATCTCCCCGATCAGCACGATCACCTCGGTCTGCGGGTCGTCCTCGAACGCGGTGAGGACGTCGGTGTGGGTGGTGCCGACCACCGGGTCGCCGCCGATGCCCACACAGGTGGAGAAGCCGATGTCGCGCAGTTCGTGCATCAACTGGTAGGTCAGCGTCCCCGACTTGGAGACCAGGCCGATCGGCCCGGGACCGGTGATGCCGGCCGGGATGATCCCGGCGCTGGAGCGGCCCGGGCTGATCAGCCCCGGGCAGTTGGGGCCGACCAGGCGGGTCCGGCCGCCCCGGGCCCGCGCGTACCCCCACCACGCCGCCGCGTCGTGCACCGGCACGCCCTCGGTGATCACCACGCACAGGCCGATCCCCGCGTCGATCGCCTCGGTCACCGCGTCCCGGGTGAACGGCGCGGGCACGAACACCACGGAGACGTCGGCGCCGGTGGCCTCCATCGCCTCGGCCACCCCGCCGAACACCGGGACCCGGGTGCCGTCGACGTCCACCCGCAGCCCCGCCTTGCGCGGGTTGACCCCGCCGACCACCCGGGTCCCGGCGGCCAGCATCTTCGCGGTGTGCTTGCGGCCTTCGGCGCCGGTGACGCCCTGGACGACGACCCTGCTGTGCTCGTCGAGGAAGACGGCCATCGCTCACACCCCCGCCGCGGCGAACCGGGCGGCCGTCTCGGCGGCGCCGTCCATGGTCGCCACCTGGTGGATGCCGGGCAGCCGGGCGTCGGTGAGGATGCGCCGGCCGCGTTCGGCGTTGTTGCCGTCGAGCCGGACCACCACCGGCCGGTCCACCGGCTCGCCGTGTTCGGCGAGCAGGCCGAACGCCCGCACGATGCCGTGCGCCACCGCGTCGCAGGCGGTGATGCCGCCGAAGACGTTCACCAGCACGCTGCGGACCTCCCGGTCGGCCAGCACGGTCTCCAGGCCCGCCGCCATCACCTCGGCGGAGGCGCCGCCCCCCAGGTCGAGGAAGTTCGCCGGGCGCACCCCGCGGTGCCGCTCGCCGGCCCGGGCCACCACGTCCAGGGTGGACATCACCAGGCCCGCGCCGTTGCCGATGACGCCGACCTGGCCGCCGAGCCGTACATAGGTCAGGCCCGCGCGCCGGGCCCTGTCCTCCAGCGGGTCCTCATGCCCGGTGCCGGAGAGGCGGACATGGCCGGGGTGGCGGAAGCGCGCGTTGTCGTCGACGGTCACCTTGCCGTCCAGCGCGACGATCCGGTCCCGGCCGTCCCGGACCAGCGGGTTGACCTCGACCAGCAGGGCGTCCTCGGCGACGAAGACCTCCCACAGCCGCGTCAGCGCGGCGGCCACCTCGTCGGCCACCGCGGCGGGGAAGCCGGCCGCGGTGGTGATCCGCCGTGCCACGGCGGCGTCCACGCCGCGCACCGGATCGACCGGGATCCTGGCCAGGGCCTCCGGTTTCTCGGCGGCGATCCGCTCGATCTCCATGCCGCCGGCCACCGAGGCCATCGCCAGGAAGGTGCGGGCCGCCCGGTCCAGCGTGAAGGAGACGTAGTACTCCTCGGCGATGTCGCAGGCCGG
Organism: Actinomycetota bacterium; assembly: GCA_048498775.1. Taxonomy (GTDB): domain Bacteria; phylum Actinomycetota; class Actinomycetes; order Streptomycetales; family Streptomycetaceae; genus JBEHXI01. The sequence goes on from JBEHXI010000421.1 coordinate 1,823, forward strand.
GACCACCAGCACCCGGCGCACCAGGTGCCCGCGGATGTCCATGCCCAGGATCGCCGCGGCGCGCGCGGCCGCCTCGGCGGGGGTGCGGGCGAACGCGACGCCGCCGGCCTTGCCGCGTCCCCCCGTGGTGACCTGCGCCTTGACGACGACGGGCCCGCCGAACCGCTCGGCGGCGGCGCGCGCCTGCTCGGGGGTGCCGGCCACGGTGCCGGGCGGTACCGGGACCCCGTGGGCGGCGAAGAGGTCTCGTGCCTGGTACTCGAACAGATCCATGGGCGTCTCCCGGCCGCGTGCGGCGAAAGCCTGTGAAGCGTGCGAGGCCTGGACGCCAGCGTAGGGCAGACAGAATACTGTATGCAATGCTCGCGCGGTAAAAAGGCGCCCGAGGCGGCCCCGAGCGCCCGGTCGGCGGCGGTCAGGAGCGCCGGCCCTCGCCCTGCTGGGACGCGTACATGCTCCGGGTGCGCTCGGCGTGACGCCGCATCAGATCACCGGCCCGCTTCGCGTTGCCCTCGGCGACCGCCTTGATGATGGCGGCGTGCTCCTCCCACGCCTTGCCGCCGCGCAGCCGGGCGATGGGGGTGTAGTACCAGCGCACCCGGCGGTCGACCATGGCGATGTGCTCGGCCAGCACCTTGTTCCCCGACATCTGCACGATGTAGGCGTGCAGGTTGGCGTTCGCGGCGACCAGGGCCTCGCGGTCGTCCGTGCGCAGGGCCTCCTCGCCGGCCCGCTGCAACTCCCACAGGCGCTCGGCGTCCTCCGGCCCGGCCCGGTGCGCGGCCAGCAGCGCCGACTCGCCCTCCAGCAGGGCGCGCACCGCCAGCAGTTGGTCGGCCTCCTCGTCGGTGGGGACGTGGACGAAGGCCCCCTGCGCCGGCCGCAGGTCCACCCAGCCCTCGGTCTGCAACCGCTGGAGCGCCTCGCGCACCGGCTGGCGGCTCACCCCGAGCTGGGTGGCCAGTTCCGTCTCCACCAGGTGCTCGCCGGGCTGGAGGACCCGGGTGATGATCATCTCGGCGATGGCGTCGTAGACGGCCTGCCGCAGCGGCACGGGCCGTTCGACGGCGCGCACCGCGCGACGCGTCGGGGGCGCCTCGGACGTGCCGCGCCCGGCTACCGGCATGGGACCGCGGTCCACCATGAGAGCTCCCCGGGTCGGTGTGCAGTGCACCGGCCTGGGCGCCGCGCCCAAGCCATTCCATCGACAGCCATTCCATCGATTGGTTTGAGTATACGGTCGACAACAGACATCGAGTGAGGCATCTCCCGCATCTCCTCCCGCATCTCCTCCGGCATCTCCTCCTCCGCCATCGCCCCGCGCATCCCCTCGCACTCTCCTCGCTCCCCGGGCATCCCGCGGGGCATCCCGCGGGCGTCCCCGCGCCGGTTCACGTCTGTGGAAACTTTGCCCGGTCGTCCGGTCGAGGCTGCCCGGCCGTCCACCGTGCGGGCCCTGACCACCTGGTTTCCGGCACCCCCGGGGCCATGTTCCGCGACGGCATATGCCGTCAGCCAAGGCCGCCGACGGGTAGGTATCACCCGTTGCCGGACAACATCCGCGAACCGCCGCCCACCTGGTGAGATCCAGTCCGATGAGGGGTCATCAACGGCCTTGTCCCATGGGTACCATGAGCGCCATCGCGGCTGCTGTGACGCATCAACCTCTTGCGTCACAGCTGTACCCCGGCACCCCCGCATTGCCGCCGCCGCGCCCGTACGACCCCCGGCCCCCTGTGTTTCCCCTTGTGATGTCCGCGTTGACCCGTCCCGCCACGTGGCAGAAAGCCCGGCTCGGTGCGAGCCGTGCCGCACTCCACTCGTCGCCCACGAGGACCTGAGACCTGATGTCAGTCTCCGCATCGACTCGCCCCGCGTCATCCCCGGCCCTGCGCCGGG
>JBEHXI010000422.1:0-3675 GCA_048498775.1 Actinomycetota bacterium
CCGGGGCCGCCTCCAGCGTGCCGTCGGCCCGCACCCAGCCCTGCCGGTAGTGGTCGTAGGTACGGTCCTCGTCGCCGAAGGAGGCGGCGGCCTGCTGCGGGACCGGCCGCCGCGGGCCGCGCCGCTCCGGATCGGGCGAGGCCGCGGCCAGCGCCTGGGTGTAGGGGTGCCGGGGGCGCAGGATCACCTCGTCGGACGGTCCACGCTCGACGATCCGGCCGCGGTTCATCACCAGGATCTCGTCGGAGAAGTGGCGCGCGGTGGCCAGGTCGTGGGTGATGTACAGCACCGCGAGGTCGTCCTCCCGCTGGAGCCGGGCCAGCAGGTTCAGCACCCCGAGCCGGCTGGAGACGTCCAGCATGGACACCGGTTCGTCGGCGACGACCACCTGGGCGCCGGGCGCGAGGGCCCGGGCGATGGCCACCCGCTGCCGCTGCCCGCCGGAGAGTTCGTGCGGCCGGCGCCGGGCGACGTCGGCGGCCGGTGACAGGCTCACCCGCTCCAGCAGGTGGAGCACCTCGCGCCGGGTCTCCTCGGTCCCCCTGGTGCGGCCGTGCAGCAGCAGCGGCCGCGCGAGGTGGTGCTCGATGGTGTGGAACGGGTTCAGCGAGGCGAACGGGTCCTGGAAGACCATCTGCACATGGTCGCGGTAGTGCCGGGCGCCGACCGGCCGGCCCTCCTCGCCGGTCAGGGCGATCTCGCCGCCGGAGGGCCGCTCCAGACGGGCGATCATCCGCGCGACCGTGGACTTCCCCGAACCGGAGGCGCCCACCAGGGCCACCGTGCGCCCGGGCACCAGCGTGAAGGAGACCCGGTCGACGGCGCGTAGCGTCGCGCGGTGCAGCCCGGAGCGCAGCCGGAAGTCCTTGACCAGGTCGCGCACTTCGAGGGTGGTCATCGGGCGGGCTCCTCGATCGGGTGGGCCTCGCCGCCGTCGGCCGGCCCGGCCGCGTCCGGCCCCGGGCCGCGCAGGAACGCGCCGCGCTCACCGGTGAGGCTGGGGAACGAGCCGAGCAGGGTGCGGGTGTAGGGGTGGCGGGGCCGGGTGTGGATGTCCTCCGCGGTGCCGTACTCGACGACCTCGCCGCGCAGCATCACCGCGATGTGGTCGCTGAGTTCCAGCAGCAGCGGCAGGTCGTGGGTGATGAAGACGACGGCGAACCCGAGTTCGTCGCGGAGCCGCAGGATCTCCTGGAGGATGCCGCGCTGCACCAGGACGTCCAGGGCGGTGGTGGGCTCGTCCATGATCATGACCTGCGGGTCGAGCAGGAGCGCCATGGCGATCATGACGCGCTGCCGCATGCCGCCGGAGAACTCGTGCGGGTAGGCGTCCATCCGCCGCGGATCGACGCCGACCAGCCGCAGCGTCTCCGCGCACCGCGCCCGCCGCTCCCGCCTCGACAGCGACGGCTCATGGGTGCGCAGCACGTCCTCCAGCTGCGCCCGGATACTGATCACCGGGTTGAGCGCGTTCATCGCGCCCTGGAAGACCATCGACAGCTTCGCCCAGCGGAAGCGGCGCAACTCCTCCTTCCCCAGGGCGAGCAGGTCGAGATCGCCGCCGTCGCGGTCGTGGAACGTCACCGAGCCCGACGTGATCTCGGCGGGCGGCTTGTGCAACCGGCCCACCGCGTACGCCAGGGTGGTCTTGCCGCAGCCCGACTCGCCCGCCAGGCCGAGGATCTCGCCCCGGTCCAGCGTCAGGGAGACGTCGCGGACGGCGTGCACCGGAGTCTCGCCCTGGTAGACCACGTTGAGCGAGTCGATGGTCAGCACCCGTCCGGACGGCGGGCGCGGCGCGGTGGTCTCGGTCATGATGCCGTGCTCCTCGCGGTGGCCCGGGCACGTCCGGCGCGTCGGCGGCGCGGCCGCGCGGCGGTCCGCAGCCGGGGGTTGATGATCTCGTCGAGGCTGAAGTTGATCAGCGACAGTCCGCACCCGAACAGCGCGATCACCAGGCCGGGCGGCACGAACCACCACCACGCCTGCCGCTGGAGCGCGAAGCCGTTCTGCGCGAAGTACAGCATGGTGCCCAGCGTGGTGGAGTTGGCCGCGCCCAGCCCGAGGAAGGACAGTCCCGCCTCGCTGAGGATGGCCGCGATGACCGCGAAGACGAACTGCGAGGCCAGCACCGGCAGCAGGTTGGGCAGGATCTCCACGCAGATGATCCGCCACGGCCGCTCCCCGGCGACCCGGGCGGCCGCCACGTAGTCGCGGTTCCGCAGCGAGAGGGTCTGGGCGCGCAGCACCCGGGCCGAGGCGGCCCAGCCGGTGATGGCCAGGACCGCGGCGATCGTCCAGGTGCCGCGCTCGGTGACGGGGACGAAGCCGGAGATCACGATGACCAGCGGCAGACCGGGAATGACCAGCATGACGTTGGAGACCAGCGAGAAGAGTTCGTCCACCGCGCTGCCGAAGTAGCCGCCGACGATGCCGAACAGGGCGGACAGCACGGTGGCCATGACCCCCACCAGCAGGCCGATGGCCAGCGATCCGCGGGTGGCGTAGGCGAGTTGGGCCAGCACGTCCTGGCCGGTCTGGGTGGTGCCGAGGAGGTGCCCGCCGCCCGGCGGTGCCAGCCCGATGTCGCTGACGGCCGCCGGGTCGCCGACGAGGAACGGTCCCAGGACGCCGAACGCGGCGATCACCCCGACGAGTGCGAGCCCGACGCCCAGCCTGGGCGACCAGCGGGGCAGCACCGCGCGCCAGCCGGTCCTGGGGCGGGCGCCCGCCACCGCGTCCTGGGGGGCGGCGCCCGGCGGGGCGGCCGGGTCGAGGGTCCCCGGTCCTGGGCTGATGTTCGTCACCGTGGGGTGTCCTTCCTGGTGCTGCGGACCCTGGCTGAGGCGGGACCGGTCACGCGCCGGACCGGGTACGGGGGTCGATGACGCCGTAGAGCAGGTCGACGATGAGGTTGGCGCCCAGCACGGCCACCGTGATCACGAGGAAGATCCCCTGCATCAGGGCGTAGTCGTCGTTCTGCACGGCCTGCAGGAGCTTGGAGCCGATGCCGGGATAGGAGAAGACCTGCTCGGTCACGACCGAACCGGAGACCACGAAGCCGAGCGAGGTCGCGAAGCCGGCGATCGACGGCAGCACCGCGTTGCGCGCGGCGTAGCGCAGCATGATGCGGCTGGTGCGCAGCCCCTTGGCCTGGGCGGTGAGGATGTAGTCCTCGGCGCCGGTGGCCACCATCATGTTGCGCATCCCCAGCAGCCAGCCGCCGATGGAGGAGACCACGATGGTCAGCGCCGGCAGGATGCCGTAGTAGGCGGCGGAGGAGACGAACGGCAGGTTCCACCCGGGGTCGAGCGTCACGTCGTAGCCGCCCATCAGCGGCAGCCAGTGCAGCGTCGAGGAGAGCAGCGCCGCCAGGATCAGCGCCAGCCAGAAGTACGGCACCGCGGCCAGCACGGTGGTGCCGGGCACCACCGAGTCCAGCCAGGAGCCGCGCTTCCAGCCGGCGACGGTGCCGAGCAGGATGCCGAGCGTGAAGGAGATCAGCGTCGCCATGCCCACCAGGGCGATCGTCCAGGGCAGCGACTGGGCGATGACGTCGGAGACCTTCGCCGGGAAGGCGCTCACCGAGACCCCGAGGTCGCCGTGGGCCATGTGGTCCAGGTAGGACAGGTACTGGCTCCACAGGGGCTGGTCGGTGCGGGCGCCGAGGAGGAG
>JBEHXI010000423.1:0-3671 GCA_048498775.1 Actinomycetota bacterium
GCAGACCGGACGGCAACATAATGCTCATGCGCAACCACCCGTCGCTGTGTCAGATGGCCGGGGCCGAAGGAGGATTGGGGGCGCCGCAACGGGCCGTGCCCGGGGCCGGCCGCTCGCCGGCGGCCGTCAGCGGCCCATCGGCAGTCGCGTTGACCGGCACCATGTCATCCATTCCAGCGGCAGTACGTGTGGGACACCCTCAAGGCTTTGAGTCAACCGCCCGGCCGCCGGGAGCCCAACCGCTCCGGGCTGATCTTGGCCTCGTGTACATCAGGGTCTGCCCGCCCATCCGCACCGGGACGGGCGGGGGCGGCCGGGGCGGGCATGACGAAGGGGCCGCGCCCGCTCACCGGACGGCGGCCCCCTCCCCCTGTTGTTCAGAGGACGTCAGGGTGCGTCACCGGCCGGGGCGTCGGTGGCACCGTCGCCGCCGGGCGTCCCGGAGGCGGCGGGCAGGATGTCGTCCAGGTCGCCCAGCCAGCTGTTCTCCCCGTCCGCGTCGCCTGCGGTCTCCACCGCCTGCCGCAGCACATCGGATTCGACGGTCATGCTCACCGGCCCGGAGGCGTTGAGGTAGAGCAGATAGCCCTCGGGGATCTGGTCGAGCAGCTCGGGGACCTTGACGGGACGGAACGAGAGGCGTCCCGCGGCGTGCAGATGGTCCGGGGAGGTGAAGACGGGCACCACGGGGGTCTCGTCGTCCGGCGCCACGGCGGTCAGCAGTCCGCCGCCCGGGGCGACGAACACCGCGACCTCGGCCGTGGCCAGAGCGCGCGTGACGTCCTCGGCGGGGCCGTAGCCCGTCGCCGCGAGCTGCACCGCGGCGTCCACCGGGTCGGTCGGCTCCGGCCAGCCGAGCGCCGTGGGGGAAGGACGGTACTCCTCGTTGTCCCGCCACTCCACGATCTCGCCGTCCTGGTCGGAGCGCCACTGGCCGACCATGGCCCACTCCGGGGGCACGCCCTCCCCCGACCAGGTCGGGTCGACCATCCCGAACCAGTGGTCGGGGGCCTGCCGGGCCGCCTCCCGGATGTGGTCGGGAACGGGCGGCATCTCGTCCCCGGCGCTCTCGCCCTGCGAAGCGGCTGCCTCGGCGCCCGGCTCCGCTGCCCCTTCCGCGTGGGCCTGCTCCTGCGGCGAGGGCGCCTGGCCGTCCGACGCGCTGCTCATCTCTGCTTCCACCGTCCACTCGTGCCGGATATCGGTCCGGACCGCACGCGGCGGTCCGGTGTCCACGGGCGCGGCCGTCAACCGGGCTGCATACCCGAGCTCAGCGAGTTGCCGGTCGCCGCCGCGTCGTGCTCACTCGACTCGAAGGCCCTCACCATGGCGGCCACCTGCTCCGTCGAGTCGTACAACACCTTGCCGCCGCCCTCGGCGGCCTGGATGACCTGGTCGTGGGGCTGCTGGTACTGGGAGTAGAACTGCTTGCCCGTCTTGTCGTTGCCCCAGCACTCGCCGGCGGCGTCGCTGGCGTCCTGGAGCTGCTTGCCCGCCGACTGGAGCCGGTCGGCGAGCTTCTCCAGCCTGCCGATCGCCAGCCGCATCAGGTCCGTGTCGACGCGCAGGGGTTCGTTCGAGGACGCCTGCTGCTCACTCATGGCTGCCGCCTCCGTCCGTCCTGCTCAGCCCGTGCTCCACGTAGGCCCGTACCGCGTCCGGCAGTTCCAGGTCGTCCGGCAGCAGCGACCGCGGGTCGAACCGGCCCTGCAACAGGTCGGCCGGCGAGACCCCGCCGAGCATACGGCCGAGCGTCACCTCGGAGACCTTCGACAGCGCCTGCGCGCGCGCCTGTTCCAGAGTCGCCATGATGACCTTCGACAGCTCCTTCGGCGGCAGGTTGCGGTAGGCGGCCGTGGGGAAGTCCAACGCCGTCACCTGGCCCTGCGCCCCCACGGTGATCTTGACGACCTGCCGCGGGGCGGTCACCGTCGCCTGGACCTCGTTGATCCGACGACGGGTCTCGGCCGCCTGCTCCCGCGCATCGCGGTACTCGGCCAGCAACTCCTCGATCTGCTCGTCGTACGGTGACGACATTCCGGTTCTCCTCAACGCCGCGCCGCTACCGGACACCCCCGAGTCAACCCGAGGGGGCGGGACCGGCCAAGTCCGGGCAGCCGTCGATGGACTCCCGTACAGCCGCATCTGCCTGCCTGGGCAGCCGCAGGCGGCGGACCGCCCGTCCGGCGGCTGCCCGCCCGTGCCGTCAGCCGAAGACCCCGGCGCCGCCGGTGCCGCCGCCCCACACGTCCTCGCCCTGGCGCAGCAGGTCGGCGATGCTGCTCTGCCCCTCATCCTCCTCCCGCCGCCTGCCCTTGCCACGGGTGGTGGCCTCCGCCGGGGCCTCGGAGTCGTCCTGTTCGCCGGACGCGTCCGACTCGTCATCGGGCTCGTCGAACGCGCAGGTCAGCTCCATCGGGCCGGGGCCGGACGCCTTCGGCCGCCAGGCGGGCCGGGCGGGTTCGCCCAGGGTCTGGTCGGCGGCGACGGCGTGGGCGATCGCGTAGGCACCGGCGGCGACGGCCGTCGCGGCGGCGGCATCCTGCCGGGCGCCCTCGTCCGCCGCTCCCGGGTCGCCGCCGGTTCCCGGTGCGGGCACGCCGAACAGCGGGAAGAGCGAGTCGGGCGCGGAGTCCCAGGTGGCGGCGTCGTCGGCGGCCTCCGGAACCTCCGGCTCCCCCGGGACCTGTCCGGCCTCGGGAGCCGCGGGCCGGTGGACGGGCTCGGGCTCCGCCGGGACGTCCGGCTCGCCACGGTGCTCGGGTGACGTGGCCGGCTCGTCCGGGGCCCCGGTCGTCCTCCTGGGCCGCGCGTCCGCGGGCGCCGGCGGGGAGAGTTCGGCTGTCCCCCATTCCGGTTCGCCCCACGCCGACGCGGCGGCGACCTGGGGCGGACGGGGGTGCTCGCCGCCGGTTCCTTCTCCGGGGGCCTGCCCCGCGGTGGCCGCGGCCGCTCCCGCCGCCGCGGCGAACGGCAGGCCCTCCACCAGGCCGGCGGCGAACGCCTCGGCCGCCGGGAAGACCGCGGGCTCCGAGCCGGACACCTCCGGCGCCGGTTCCGCTCCCGGCTGCGGTTCCGGTTCCGACAGCCACGGGAAGTACGCGCCGGACTCCCCGTCGTCGGCGGGAAGCCGCAGGTGTCCCTCGGCGGGTGCCGCACCGTGCGGGGACCCGATCTCGGCCCCCTCCTCCGGTGTGGCGCCCGACCACGGCTCGGTGGTCCCGAACAGCAGGCCGGAGGCGTCGGAGCGCTGGTGTTCCCGCTCCCCACTGCCCGCGCCGGCGCCCATGCCGCCCATCGGCATCATCGGCATGCCGGGCTCACCCAGGGGCTCACCCACCGCCGACTCCGGCGACGACACCCCATCAGCGCCCAGGCCAGGCAGCCCGTCCGCCGCCACCCCATCCTGCGGCAGACTCAGACCAGGACCACCCTTCCCCACACCACCGGTCACCTCACCCGGCACATCCGACAACGCCGACGACCCCTTCCACGGCGCCGCGTCCCCACCCAGCAGACCCGACGCATCGGACGGAGTCCCCTCCGAACCCGCCCCACCCAGACCACCCGCACCCATGCCGCCCATCGGCATCATCGGCATGCCGGGCTCACCCAGGGGCTCACCCACCGCCGACTCCGGCGACGACACCCCATCAGCGCCCAGGCCAGGC
>JBEHXI010000424.1:0-3650 GCA_048498775.1 Actinomycetota bacterium
GGGGCCAGGGTCGGACGTCGGGGCCTCCGTCGCAGGTCGGCAGGGGCGCGGGCAGCGAAGAGAAACGAAGGGTTCCGCTTCATCGACGAGGGGAGTACAAAGGACTTAACGGCCCGCGAGACCACGGACATCCGAGAGGAACCCCGTCAATCAGGCCCCACGGACCGCGCACGAACACCGGGCACCCACGCGAAGCCAGCCCGCTGACCGGGTTGCCGCACCAGAGTCGGGCAAAGCCCCCGACCTGATGGGCAGAAGAGTGCACGCATGGTCACCCGGCGGACGTGCCAGCGGCGGCACCTGCGGGTGCCGCCGCATCTCGTGAGGCCGCCGGCTCCGGACGTCCGGCGCGACCGGCCCCGGCCCCCCGCGCCGGGCCCCGGCAACTCCTCGCCGGGTTCCTCGCCGGGTTCCGCGGCGGGCGTCAGGCGGCGCCGCGCTGGAGCGCCTCGCAGACCGCGGTGCTCTCGCGAGCGCCGAGCCGCACCGCTTCGGCGCAGTGCCCGATCCAGTACGCCAGGCCCTCCGGCGTCCCCGTGGTGTAGGCCTGGAGCGCCTTGAGGTACTCGGCGCGGCCGATCTCCGCGTGGCCGACCTCCGCCGGGCAGATCGACTTGGGGTCCAGCCCGCTGCCGACCAGCACGATGCGCTGCGCGGCCCTGGCGACCTGGCCGTTGTACGAACCGAACGGCCGCAGCGCCAGCAGCTCGCCGTGCACGACGGCCGCCACCACCAGGGCGGGCGCCTCGCTTCCGGCCCGCAGCAGGTCCGCGAGGCCGTCCAGCCGGGCGTTGACCTCCGCGGCGCCGGGCAGCTCCACGCCGGCCAGCTCCTCGTCGACGGCCTCGCCCGGCAGCCGGGGGCGCCCGACCGTCTCGTCGGGGACCGCTCCGCCCGCGGCCACCAGGTGCAGCCGGGCCAGGGCCTGGAGCGGTGACTGCCGCCAGACGCTCAGCAGCTGGCCGGCCTCGGCGGTCAGCCGAAGCGCCGCGCCGACGGTCCGGGCCTCCGGGTCCGCGCTGAAGTCGCTGCGCCGCCGCACCTCCTCCAGCGGCCAGTCGGCTCCGGCGAGCGCGGCGGACGCACGCGCTCCGCGCAGGGCCGCCTCCGAGGCGACCTCGTTGGAGCGCCGGCGCATCACTCGGTGCCCGTAGACACGGTCCACCGCCTGCCGCACGGACTCGACGGACTCGGGCACTCCGGGCAGCGCGCCCAGTACGGCGAGGGGGTCCGGGGCCACCGGGTGTCCGGGGGCCGGCCCCCGGGAGAACGCAGTCATACCCATGACCCTACGCACCCTGCGGTCGCACCCCTCGAAGGAGTGGTGTTCTTCACTCGGGTGAATCACTCAGCGTCCATGTGCCACTACGCTAGGTGAACATGAAGATCGCATTCGTCGGCAAGGGCGGCAGTGGCAAGACCACGCTGTCCTCTCTGTTCATCCGTCACCTGGCCGCCGTCCGCCTGCCCGTGGTCGCCGTGGACGCGGACATCAACCAGCATCTCGGCCCCGCGCTCGGCCTGGAGGAGGCGGAGGCCGCGGCGCTGCCGGCCATGGGTGCGCACCTTCCGTCGATCAAGGAGTACCTGCGCGGCACCAATCCGCGGATCGCCTCCGCGGAGACCATGATCAAGACGACGCCGCCGGGCCGGGGGTCGCGCCTGCTGCGGGTCACCGAGGACAACCCGGTGTACGCCGCCTGCGCCAGGACCATCAGCCTGGACGACGGCACGGTACGCCTGATGGCCACCGGCCCGTTCAACGAGTCCGATCTCGGCGTCGCCTGCTACCACTCCAAGGTCGGCGCGGTGGAGCTCTACCTGAACCACCTGGTGGACGGGCGGGACGAGTATGTCGTCGTCGACATGACGGCGGGCAGCGACTCGTTCGCTTCCGGGATGTTCACCCGCTTCGACATGACCTTCCTGGTGGCCGAGCCGACCCGCAAGGGCGTCGCCGTCTACCGCCAGTACAAGGAGTACGCCCAGGACTACGACGTCGCCCTGCGGGTGGTGGGCAACAAGGTGCAGGGCCAGGACGACCTGGCCTTCCTGCGCGAGCAGGTGGGGGACGACCTGCTGGCGACGGTGGGGCACTCGGACTGGGTCCGTTCCATGGAGAAGGGCTGCCCGCCGCCCTTCGAACGGCTGGAGGAGCCGAACCGGCGCACCCTGGAGACCCTGCACCGGGCCGCCGACGCCTCCTACGAACGGCGCGACTGGGACCGGTACACCCGCCAGATGGTCCACTTCCATCTGCGGAACGCGGAGAGCTGGGGCAACGACCGGACGGGAACGGACCTCGCCGGCCAGGTCGACCCGGGGTTCGTGCTCCGGGAGGACGCGAGGCACCCGGAGCCGGCCGGGCACCCCCCGGTCGCCGAGCCGGTGTCCTGAGCCCGCGCCCCGAGCCGTCGCGCGCCCTGAGCCGTCACGCGCCCTGAACCATGTGCCCCGCCCCCACCCTCACCCGATCGGGGTAATTACCAGGCGATCACTCGTTCCCCTCTTCCACACCGCTTTGCCCTCCATTACTCTCCATTTACCGAAGCTTGGAGTAACGGAGTCAACACACTCCGCGACCGACGTCCCGCCGGCCTGCTGGAGCGCTCATGTCCGCACCGCACCCTCCGTCCGCCCCGATCGGGTCCCACGCGATCCACACATCCCACCCCTGGGCCCCCTGGCGGCGCTACGACCGCGTCCACCACCGCCACACCACCCTCCCCGCCCCGGCCGAGCCCGCCGAGCCCGCCGAGACCGGCCACACCGGCCACGACCTCCACCTCCTGGGCGGCGTCAGCGCCTTCCAGCGGGACACCGCACCCCTGGTGCGGGAGGAGCTGGCCCGACTCGCCCGCGAGGGTCAGCGCCCGCCCCAGCTCTTCCTTACCTGCGCGGACTCCCGCCTGGTCACCAGCATGATCACCTCCAGCGGCCCCGGCGACCTCTTCACGGTGCGCAACGTCGGCAACCTGGTGCCCCCGGTGGGCAGCGAGGGGGCCTGCGACTCGGTCGCCGCGGCCATCGAGTACGCGGTGGAGGTCCTGGAGGTCGGCTCCATCACCGTCTGCGGGCACTCCGGCTGCGGGGCCATGCAGGCACTTCTGGACTCCGGCCGCCCGGCGGGAGAACGGACGCCGCTGGCGCGCTGGTTGCGGCACGCCCGGCCCAGCCTGGAACGGCTCCCGACGGCGGGCGACGGCCTGCTCGCCGACCGCGCGCCGGCCGACGACGCCGAGCGGCTCTGCCTGGTCAACATCGTGCAGCAGCTTCGTCACCTGATGGGGCATCCGTCGGTGGCGCGGCGCGCCGCCTCCGGGAAGCTCCGGCTGAATGGGCTGTACTTCCATGTGGCCGAGGCCCAGGCATATCTGCTCGATCCCGTCACGGGCGCCTTCTCGGCCGTACGCCCGGAGGCGGGGCCACAGGTCTAAACCAATATGACGGCAACCCTTGTCAGTATTCCCCCGGGCTGATGAGCTATGAGCTAAGAGCCGGGACACCCGGGCCCTCCGCGGGAAGCCAGCTGTTCAAGGGAGAAACGGGCGTGAGCAACAACGAGAGTTTGGCTAACTTGCTTCGGGAGGAGCGTCGGTTTGCTCCGCCGGCTGAGGTGGTGGCGGGTGCGAACGTGACCGCTGAGGCGT
>JBEHXI010000425.1:0-3618 GCA_048498775.1 Actinomycetota bacterium
CCACCGCCCACGGGCCGCCGTCCGTCATCGTGGCGATCTCGGTGAAGGACCGCACCGCCGAGGTCGGGTCCGCGACGTCCAGCAGGACCGTCCGCACGCCCGCCCCGGTGCCCGCCACCCGGGCCCGCAGCGTGTCCGCCTGCTGCTCGGTGGCGACGGTGGCGATCACGTCGAAGCCGGCGTGGGCCAGTTCCAGCGTGGTCGCCAGGCCGATCCCGCTGCCGGCTTCGGTGACGACGACGGATTTGGGGCTCATGAGTGCTCCGGTGGGGGAAGAAGTAGCCGGAGAAACCAACGGACGTGCCCGCGGAATGGATCCCGGGCCGAGGCGGAGATGGCTCCCGCCCGCAGGAGGGTAGGGTCTGGGCCGTGAGTGGAGCTATTGCATCGGAGGGCGCCGCGAAGCCGGCGCTGACGCCGCCGCCTGGTGCCGACCAGCCGGTGCGCCACCCGGACGCGCCCGCGCCCGGGGAACTCGTGGGACCGCACTACGACCAGTGCTTCGGCTGCGGTGGTGCCCAGCCGCACGGACTGCACCTGCAGGCCCGCGCCGGGGAGGGCGTGTCGGTCACCGCCGAGTTCACCGTGCAGGCCGCTCACATGGGCGCGCCCGGTCTGGCGCACGGCGGAGTGCTGGTCTCGGCGCTGGACGAGACGCTCGGCGCGCTGAACTGGCTGCTGCGGACCATCGCGGTCACCGGCCGCCTGGAGACCGACTTCCTGCGCCCCGTCCCCGTCGACACGACGCTGTACCTGACGGCCCGCTGCACCGGCCGCGCCGGGCGGAAGATCTACGGCAGCGCCGAGGGCCGCATCGGCGGCCCGGACGGGCCGGTCGCGGTGCGCGCCGACGCGCTGTTCATCGAGGTGAAGCTGGACCACTTCACCACCCACGGCCGGACCGAGGAGATCGAGGCGGCCAAGTCCGACCCGGACCAGCTCAAGGTGCTGCGGGCCTTCGAGGTGAACCCGTGAGCGGCCGCACCCCGGCGGAGCTGCCGTGACCGCCGGCCCCGGCGGCGGGCGCCGGCCGGTGGACGTCCTGCTGCGCCGGCTGGACCCGCAGGCGCCCGTCCCCGCGTACGCGCACCCCGGTGACGCGGGCGTGGACCTGGTGACCACCCGGGCCGCCGAACTCGCGCCCGGGGAGCGGGCGGTGCTGCCCACCGGCATCGCCATCGCGCTGCCCGAGGGGCACGCCGCCTTCGTCCATCCCCGCTCCGGGCTGGCCGCGCGCTGCGGCGTATCGCTGGTGAATACGCCCGGGACGGTGGATGCCGGGTACCGTGGGGAGATCAAGGTGATCGTGGTCAATCTGGACCCCCGCGAGAGCGTACGGTTCGAGCGGTTCGACCGGATCGCCCAGCTGGTCGTCCAGCAGGTGGAGACGGTCCGCTTCCACGAGGTCGCGGAACTGCCCGGGTCCGCCCGGGCCGCGGGTGGCTTCGGATCCACCGGGGGCCATGCCGCGACGGGCCCTCGCACGACCGGTAACGAATACGCTTCGGTCGCCTCAGACCGGGAAGGACAGTGACCGTGTTCCGTCGTCGCCGCAAGGAGCGCGAAGACGCCCTCGACGAGCTCGCCGAAGAGGCGGGCCGGGACGAGACGAGCGAGGACGTCGAGGAGCCGGACGACTCCGGCTCGGGTGAACCCCGCCGCTACAACCTGCCGCCCGCCCCGCGGCCGGACGGCCCGTGGGACATCAGCGAGGTCAGCCGGCCCGACCAGGGACGGGTGAACCTCGGCGGGCTGTTCGTGCCCGGGGTGGACGGCATGGAGCTGCGGGTCGAGGTCGCCGGTGACGCGATCGTCGCCGCGACCGTGGTCCTGCAGGACAGCGCCATCCAGCTGCAGGCGTTCGCCGCCCCCAAGTCGGAGGGCATCTGGGGCGAGGTGCGCGACGAGATCGCGTCCGGCATCACCCAGCAGGGCGGCATCATCGACGAGGTGGAGGGCCCGCTCGGCTGGGAGCTGCGCGCGCAGGTCCCCGTCCAGCTGCCGGACGGCACCAACGGCGTGCAGCTGGTGCGCTTCGTCGGCTGCGACGGGCCGCGCTGGTTCCTGCGCGGGGTGATCTCCGGGCAGGGCGCGGTGCAGCCGCAGGCCGCCGGCGTCCTGGAGCAGATCTTCAAGGACACCGTGATCGCCCGCGGCCAGGCCCCGATGGCGCCGCGCGACCCGATCGTCCTGAAGCTGCCGGACGACGCCCAGATGATGCCGGAGGGCATGGGCGACCAGCCCGGCAAGTTCTCCGACGGCATCGACCCGATGCGCCGCGGGCCGGAGATCAGCGAGGTCCGCTGAGGCACGCGCCGAGGGGCCGGATCCGGGCACGGATCCGGCCCCTCGTGCGTCCGGGGCGCCGGCGGCGTGATCCGCGGCATGCGGAGCACCGGGCCCCGGCCCGGGTACGCTTCCCGGTATGAGTGGTGCCACCCGTTCGGACCGACCGGCCGGACGCTTCCGCCGGATGCTCGACCGCCTGTCCTCCTCCGCCCAGGAGCTGCACTCCGAGGAGCTGCTCCAGGAGACGGAGGCGACCGGCTGTACCCGCATCGGCGACATCAAGGACCGTGAGGTCGTCTCCGTCACCGGCACGCTGCGGGCCGTCACCCTGCGGCCCAGGGCCGGGGTCCCGGCGCTGGAGGCGGAGCTGTACGACGGCTCCGCCGCGCTGGACCTGGTGTGGCTGGGCCGCCGCGACATCGCCGGTATAGAACCGGGGCGCAGGATCATCGCTTCCGGGCGGATCGCGATCAACCGCGGCCGCCCGGTGCTGTTCAACCCCCGATACGAGCTGCGTCCCGTCGGACAGGAGTAGCCGGTGGCGTCCACCGACAAACACACCCCCCAGCAGGCACCAGACCACGCCGACGCGTCGCGGGCGGCGGCCGACGCCGCGCTGCTCGAGGCGTTCGGCGGGGTGCGCGGCATGGTGGACACCACCGTGCCGGGCCTGGTCTTCGTGCTGGTCTTCACCCTCCGGCACGACATCACGGTCTCCGCGCTCGCCTCGCTGGGGCTGAGCGTGCTGCTGGCCGTCGCCCGGCTGGCCCGCAAGGAGACCCTCAAGCACGCCTTCAGCGGCGTCTTCGGGGTGGCCTTCGGCGCGTTCTTCGCGATGCTCTCCGGTGACGCGAAGAACTTCTACCTGCCGGGCATGCTCTACACCCTGGGCCTGGCGATCGCCTATGTGCTCTCGGCGGTGTTCCGCTTCCCGCTGATCGGGGTGCTGCTCGGGCCGATCCTGCGCGAGAACCTCTCCTGGCGCACCCGCAACCCGGGCCGCTTCCGCGCGTACACCAAGGCGAGCTGGGCGTGGGGGCTGATCCTGCTGGCCAAGTCGGCGGTGCTCTTCCCGCTGTACTGGTGGGGCAACGCCACTCAGCTGGGCTGGGTCAAGGTGGCCCTGGGCATCCCGCCGTTCCTGCTGGCCGTCTACCTGACCTGGATCTTCCTGGCCAAGGCGCCGCCGCCGATCGACGTGATCGCGGAGCTGGAGGCACGGGAGGCCGCCGAGGCCGAGGCCGAGGGCGCCGAGGCACCGCCCGCCCGCTGACCGCACGCGGGGGGGGGGGGGGGGAGAAAGACAGGGGGGGGGGGAACGCGCTTTCA
>JBEHXI010000426.1:0-3580 GCA_048498775.1 Actinomycetota bacterium
CGGCCGGATCGCCGGCCGGCCGCCAGGCCGCCGCGGAACCGAGCCCCGCGGGGACCGAGGCGAGGACCTGTGCGACCGTCGTCCCGGGCGGGAAGCCGAGGAACACATAGGGCGCGCGCCGCGCGGACGGCGGTGTCCACCAGACGCCCGCGGGGCGGGTGGACGGGGGCGGCGCCGCGGTGGCCGGGCCGCCGTTCCCGGACTGTGAACGGATGAGCAAGAACAACACCATCGCCCCCCACGGGCAGCCGATCCGATCGGCCCGGCCGGAGCGGCCGGCCCGGTGTCGATGGTCGGCGAGGCCGGTCCGCGCGAAAAAGTCCCGCCCGTGTCGGCAATTCGCCCGACAGGGCGGTGTGGTGCGTGGTGTGTGGAGCCGCGCCGGTACTTCTGCGGGCACCGCGACGACTGCCGGACCGGCCGGGACCGCGGCCACCATGGACCTGCCGCCCGGGACGCCCGCCGTTCGGGCCGTCGAGGCGGCGCAGCGGCCCGTGCGCGCGGCCACCGGCCGGCCGATCCACCGTCCCTGGGGGCTCAGGTGTACGTCATCGCTCTGCTCGGCAGCCTCGTTCTCCTGGTGGGGGCGTTTCCGTCCTACACGTCCCGCCCCGACCTGTTCCCCGGCATCGACACCCCGATGAGCCGGGGCGGGTGCGCCTCCATCGTGGCCGGCGTCGCGGCCGTCGCGATCAGCTGGCACGCCCTCGGCTCCCGGATGCCGCATGATCTGGAGGCCCTGGCGGTGCCGGCCGCCTTCACCGTCCTCCAACTGGGCATGAGCCTGCGGCTGATGGCGTCGGTCGCGGAGCGGACGCGGCAGCGGGTCGCGCCGGGTGCCGGGCTGCTGCTGAGCGTGGCCGGGGCCGCGGTGCTCGGGTGGGTGGCCTACAGCGCCGCGCATGCCGCCTGACCGGCCCCGCCCGCGGCCCCGCAGCGGCTCACCAGGGCAGCAGCGCGTGGATCTCCTTGCCGTCCGTGAGCGGCAGGACGTTCAGCCGGCGGCTGAGGCGTTGCAGGATCGGCCAGCCGAAGCCGCCGGCACCGGTCATCTCGGGCGGCCGGGGCTCAGGGTGCGTGCGGCTGGTGTCGCGGACGCTGATGTGGATGCTGTCCGGCACGGCGGTCAGGCACACGGTGAGCGGTCCGGGCGCGTGCCGCACGGCGTTGGTGACAAGCTCGGAGACGGCGAGCAGGACGTCCGCGCGCGCGGAGGCCCGGCTGGGCGGGCAGGTCCGGGCGAAGGTGGCCAGGAAGACGTCGGCGGCGTCCCGGGCCAGGGCTGTCGTTCCGGAGCTGCCGTCGAAGTCGACCCGTAGCTGCGGGGTGTCCCCTTCTCGTCTGCCGACGACTTCCATGGGCCCCCTCCGCTCTCGTGCATCATGCGGCCCGTCCATCACCTGCCCGGTCCCGACGCCGAGATGCGCGCAACCCACTCTAGTGCCGCACCGGATTCGCGGCGGGCGCCGCTCCCGGCGGTCGGTCAGCGGGTCTCGGTGACCTTGGCCAGGGCGCGCGGGGCGTCCGGGTCCTGGCCGCGGGCCAGGGTGACCTCGTAGGCGAGCCGTTGCAGCGGCAGGATCTGCAGGATCGGCTGGAGCTCCTCGGGCACGCCGCCGGGGAGCGCGAACCCGGCCGACGCGCCGGCCACCGCGTCCTGCGCGCCGATCACGACCAGGTCCGCGCCCCGGCCGCGCAGCCGGTCGAGCACCGGCTTCAGCGCGTCTCCGCCGCGGCCTTCCGGGACGACGGCGATCACCGGCGAGACGTTGTCGACCATGGCCAGCGGCCCGTGCATCAGGTCCGCCCCGGAGAACGGGGTGGCCGGGATGTAGGTGGTCTCCATCAGCTTGAGCGCGGCCTCCCGGGCCGTGGGATAGCCGTAGCCGCGGGAGGTGACGACCAGGCGCTGCGCGAAGCGGTAGCGCTCGGCGAGCCGGCGGACGGCCCCGGAGCGGGCGAGCACCCGCTCGGCCAGGTCCGGCAGGGCCGCGGCGGCGGTGCCGTCCTCGCCGCGCAGGCCCTGGACGAGCAGGTGGAGGGCGAGGAGTTCGGCGGTGTAGGTCTTGGTCGCGGGCAGGGCCCGCTCCGGGCCGGCGAGGACGTCGATGTGGTGTTCGCAGACCTCGGCCAGTGGCGAGGCGGGGGTGTTGGTGACGGCGAGGGTGATCGCCCCCGCCTGGCGGGCCGCCTCGGCGGACGCCACCAGGTCCGGTGAGCCGCCGGACTGGCTGACGGTGACGACCAGGCAGCCGCTGAGGTCCTGCCGGGCCCGGTAGGCGGTGACGGCCGACATGGAGGTGAGGCCGGCGGGCCTGCCGAGCCGGATCTCGGTGAGGTACTTGGCGTACAGGGCGGCGTTGTCGCTGGTGCCCCGGGCGGTGAACAGGACGAGGCGGGGCCGGCGGGCGGCGATCTCGGCGGCCACCCGGCGGATGGCGGGCGCGCCCTCGTCGAGCAGGCGGCGCAGTACGGCGGGCTGTTCGGCCATCTCCGCGGCCATCAGGTGGCCGGGGCCGCCCGGGGAGGCGGCCGGTGTGTCGGGCATGGGTGCTCCGGTGGGTCAGGGGCGGGCGGAGCGGGGTGCCTGGGCGGCGGCCGCGTCCAGGGCGAGGATGATGGCTCCGGTCAGGGGCGCGCTCTCGGTGTGGTGGGCGGCGACGACGGCGGGTGGGAAGGGGACCGCGCGGTCCAGGACGGCCCGCAGGCGCGGCAGGATCAGCCGCTGGGCGCGCATCAGGCCGCCACCGACGGCGATGGTGTCCGGGTCGAGGGCGATGGCCAGGTTGGCCAGATGGGTGCCGAGGGTGTCCAGGGACTCGTCGACGAGGCGGCGCAGTGCCGGGTCGCGGTCGGCGAGCGCGAGCACCTCGGCGGTGGTGGCGGGCCGCTTGAGCAGGGCGGAGCCGCGCTCGGCGATGGCCCGGCCGGAGACGAACTCCTCCAGTGGCGCCCGTCCCTCGGCCGCGCCCGGCTCTCCGGGCTCGCCGAGCAGTTGGTAGCCGATCTCCCCGGCGGCGTGGTGGGCGCCGCGCAGCACCGTGCCGTGGACGACGATGGCGGCGGACAGGCCGGTGCCGAGGTTGAGGAAGACGCCGCAGGCGGAGCCGGCCAGGGCGCCCCGGCGGGCCTCGGCCAGGGCCGCGGCCTTCACGTCGGTCTCGACGGGAACTGTGTCGGTGCCGAAGCCGGCGCGCAGGGTCGCGGCCAGCGGGAGCCGGTCCCAGCCGGGGTTGTTGGGCGCGAGGAGGATCCGGTCCTCCAGGACGATGCCGGGGGAGGACGCGGCGACCGCCCGGAGCGGTCCGTGCCCCTCCGCGGTGGTGCGGTCCCGCAGCAGGCGGCCGCGGTCGATGACGCGCCGCAGGACCTGCCGCGCCCCCGCCTCGGCGAGGGTGGGGAGGGTGTCGCGGTGCAGGACGGTGCCGTCCGGTGCGGCGGTGGCCAGGGCGGTCTTGGTGCCCCCGAAGTCGATCGCGAGGACGTGCCCGCTCCCGGCCCCGCCGCGGTCGTGGTGGATGGGGGGAGTGCCGGTGGTCTGGGTCACGCCGTCACCGGGTCGGTCCGGTCGTCCTGGCCG
>JBEHXI010000427.1:0-3560 GCA_048498775.1 Actinomycetota bacterium
GCCACGGTCGGCGTGGCCTTGGCCGTGCTGATCCCGGCAGTGCTGTGGTGGTGCCGGCTTCGGCGCGATGCCGCCCTCACGCTGGTGGTCCTCGGTGGTGCCCTGGCCGTCGCTTTTGTGGCGAAGGTCTCGGTCGCAGAGCACCGGCCGCCCAGCCGGCTGTGGGTGATCCCGCCGGATAACGCGCAGAGCTTCCCCAGCGGGCACACTACCGTCGCCGCTGCTGTCGCGCTGGCGCTGATGCTCGTGGTGCGGAGCCGGTGGCGGGCACCGGTGACACTGGCCGGCATCGCCGTCACCGCGGTGGTGGCCTTCGCCCGCCTCTACCTGGGGGTGCATTATCCGCCGGACGTGGCCGGCGGCGTGCTCAGCGCCCTTTGCGCGGCCCTGGTGGCGTGTGGCCTGGCCGAGCTGCCGCCGGTATGCCGTCGCCTCAACGCGCTGGAGGCGGTATCCGGCCGGGTGCGTTCGGCAGGCTCGGCCAGGTCCTGAACGCCGCGTGCTGTGGACGACCCGCTACCTGGACGCCGCGGTCACCCCGCTATGGTCCACGGCCTCGGACGAGCCCGTGCACGACCTCTTGGACGAGGCCCTGGCCAGCGGGTGTCCTCGCTCCGCCGCGTGAGCCTGAACCACCTACCCGGGCCGCTGCAGCTTCCGCACCAGGCCGCACCAACGCCCCGGCCGGCGGTGGCCTACGCGACCGCACATCGCCGATGTCGACGGCTCCGAGTACGAGTGAGCCGGGGCAGCAGGCGCCCTCAGGCCGTTGCCGTCGTGTGCTTGGGCGTGGTGCGGGCGAGCGCGTCGCCGGCCTGGCGCTGGGTGAGCGCTACCAGGTGCGTGGTGACCGTGGCGTTCTCCAGCAGGCGGCCGTGGGTGGCGTAGACGGTCTCGGCGATGGTCTTGGGATCGTGGTGGGGGAAGCGGCCGGCGAGGTGGTCGATGACGTGGCCGAGGGAGTGCTCGCTGTCCATTGGGGACTCGCACTCAGATATCGGTATCCGATGTCTCATAACGATATCTGCGTGCAAGGGACTGCGGAAGGGATCGGGAGAAGTTCCAGACGGCGCAGGAACGGCAGCTTGACGGTCAGCGGCCCCGTCGGCCATGTCCCCGATCGTGTCGGGCAGTGCGGTTGTCCGGTCTGCCCAGCGGTATCGGATTCCGTTATCGGACTATGATGTTAACAGGGAGTGCTGCTCGGGGTGGCGACGGTCCTGCACCAGCTGGGCATGCCTCTGAGAGCGGGAAGGGAGCAGGCCGTGCCGATCGCTCGTCGCGATGTCCTCAAGCTGGGTGGCCTGGCGTTGCTGGGCACCGGTGGTGCCGGCGCGGTCTCCGCCTGCCACGCCACGGCGCCGGCCGCCAGGTCCGCTCCCCCAGGAAAGGCGGATTACACGCTGCGGATCGCGGCCGGACACGTCGAGCTCGCCCCGGACACGATCGTGTCCACCACGACGTACAACGGAGGGTTCCCCGGTCCGCTGCTG
This sequence comes from Actinomycetota bacterium, assembly GCA_048498775.1. Classification (GTDB taxonomy): domain Bacteria; phylum Actinomycetota; class Actinomycetes; order Streptomycetales; family Streptomycetaceae; genus JBEHXI01. The sequence continues at coordinate 1,494 of JBEHXI010000427.1, forward strand.
CGGTTCACCGAGGGCCGCCCGGTGGTGGTCGACGTCTATAACGACACCGGCACCCCCGAGTTGGTGCACTGGCATGGCCAGCGGATTCCCGCCGGCGTGGACGGGGCTGCCGAGGAAGGCACCCCCTACATTCCCGCGCACGGGATGCGGCGTCTGGCATTCACCCCCGGGCCGGCCGGCTTCCGCTTCTACCACACCCATGTACCGGCGGGCGGTGACCTGGCCCGGGGCACCTACACCGGTCAGGCGGGCCCGGTCTACATCGAGCCGAAGGCCAACCCCGGCGCGTATGACCAGGAGGTGTTCCTGGTGCTGAAGGAGTTCGAGCCCGCCTTCAGCCGCGGCGGGGACATGCCTCAGGACTTCCTGGCCGGCTCGGCGGTGCCGGATCTCAAACGCAGGGGCGAGAAGGCGATGGCCGGCTCACTGGCCCGGGGGATGCCGCACGGCTACGAGGTCGGCTACCGCGCCTTCAGCATCAACGGCCGCAAGCTGGGCCACGGTGAGCCGATCAGGGTCAAGTCCGGGCAGCGCGTGCTGTTCCACGTCCTGAACGCCAGCGCCACCGAGATCCGCAGCCTGGCCCTGCCCAGCCACACCTTCAAAGTCGTCGCGCTCGATGGCAACCCGGTGCCCCGCCCGGCCGAGGTGCCGGTGCTGTGGATCGGCACCGCCGAACGTGTCTCGGCCCTGGTGGAGATGAACCATCCGGGCGTGTGGGTGCTGGGGGACACCTCCGACGACGACCGCAAGGCCGGCATGGGCACCGTTGTAGAGTACGCCGGCCGCAGCGGCGCCCCGCAGTGGACCACTCCCGCCAAGACGACCTGGGACTACCGCACCTTCGCCCATCCCGGTCCCGCCGCCCAGCGGCCCGACCAGGTGATCGACTTCCTGGTGGAAAAACGCAACGCCGCCGACAAGGGCTTCAACATCTGGACCCTCAACGGCGTCTCCTTCTCCATGGAGGCCAACAAGCCGGTGCTGGACATCGACCACGGCAAGCGCTACCGGCTGCGGTTCCGCAACGCCACCGATGACATCCACCCCCTCCACCTGCACCGCCACACCTTCGACGTCACCCACATCGCCGGTACCCCCATTCACGGCCTGCACAAGGACGTCGTCATGCTCGGCGGCTACCAGAGCCTCGAATTCGACTTCACCGCCGACCAGCCCGGACTGTCCCTGTTCCACTGCCACCAGCAACTCCACATGGACTTCGGCTTCATGACCCTGCTGCGCTGCTCCTGACCCGCGCCGCTGGTCACCGAGCGGGTGGTCAGTGCTGGGCAGCCACCGCGCGGCGAATGCCGTATGCGGCGGCGCCCACGGCCACGACCCCGGCACCGCTCACCACCGAGGCCAGCGGCAGGGCGAACGCCAGAACAAGGCAGCCGGCCAGGCCCACGGCGGGAATCACACGGGCCGGGCGACCCTCATCAGGGGTCAGGGTCGCCGCGGAGGCGTTGGCGACGGCGTAGTACACCAGGACACCGAAAGAGGAAAAGCCGATCGCGCCGCGCACGTCCGCCGTCGCGGCGAGCACCGCCACCACCGTTCCGACCACGAGTTCGGCGCGGTGGGGCACCTTGAACTTCGGGTGGACCGCGGCTAGGGCATGCGGCAGGTGCCGGTCGCGGGCCATCGCCAGCGTGGTCCGCGAGACGCCTAGGATCAGGGCGAGCAGCGAGCCGATCGCGGTGACCGCCGCCCCGGCCCGCACCACCGGCACCAGGCCGGGCAGCCCGGCCGCGCGCACGACCTCGGCCAGCGGGGCGGTCGCCCGGCCCAGCCCGCCGCTGCCCAGCACGCTCAGCGCCGCCACCGCGACCACCGCATAGACCACCAAGGTGATGGCCAAAGCCAGCGGGATCGCGCGAGGGATCGTCCGTTGCGGGTCGCGGACCTCCTCACCCAGCGTGGCGATGCGCGCGTACCCGGCGAAGGCGTCCTGAAGCAGCGCGAATGCTTTTCCCGCGATATCGAGTGCGGTCTTAGTCTTTCCCGGCTCGCCGGAGAGTTTGGCGTTAGCGGCCTTGAGCTTTTTATTCTCGGCTCGCAACC
>JBEHXI010000428.1:0-3555 GCA_048498775.1 Actinomycetota bacterium
CTGACCGGGGCTCCTGACCGGGGCGGATCGCGGCCGGCGCCATCGGCCGGTCAGGCGTTCGCGTCGCGCCGGCGGGCCCGGTAGGCGGCCACATGGAGGCGGTTCCCGCAGATGCGGCCGTCGCAGTAGCGGCGGGAGCGGTTGCGGGACAGGTCGACGAAGGCCCGCTGGCAGTTCGGGGCGGCGCACCGGCGCAGCCGGTCGCGTTCCCCGGCGACGATCAGGAAGGCCAGGGCCATCCCGCCGTCCGCGGCGAGATGGTGGGCCAGCGAGGCGCCCGGCGCGTAGTAGTGCATATGCCAGTCATGGCCGTCGTGGTCGGTGAGCCGGGGCGTGGTCCCGGCCTCGGCGACCATGGCGTTGATCAGCGCCGCCGCGCTGCGGTCGCCGGTGGCGCCCAGGATCCGGGCGAACCGGTCCCGCACCTCGCGTACCGCCGCCACGTCCGGCTCCGCGAGCCGTCCGGCGTCGCTGACCCGGTTGCGCCCGACGAAGTCGCGCAGCGCCCTCAGGTCGGGAAGCCCCTCGCGGCCCTCGGTCTGCGGGGCGGTGTTGAGCAGCTCCACCACGCGGTCGAGGGCGCACCGGGTGTCGTGGTTGATGTGCACGGCTTCGCTCCCTGGCGGGGTCGGGCGGCGGCACCAGGCGGGTGCGGCGGGCCTGCCCGCCGGTTTGACGGGTGACTCTAGCGCGCGGTGGACGGCCGTGGGGGCGGCGCCGGTGACCGGTTTCCCGGCGCTCGGCGGGCCCGGCGGCAGGGCGCGCGCGGCGGGCGCGGGCACGCGAAAGCCGCCGCCCGGACGTGCGGGTCGGCGGCTCGCGCAGCGCGCGGCTTGTGGGCGTGGCTCGGGCCGCACCGTCCCCCCGAGTAGGACGGCCGCGGACGGTGGGTGGGGGCTCAGCTCTCCGCGAGGATGTGGGAGAGCTCCGTGTCCAGGTCGAAGTGACGGTGCTCGGTGCCGGGCGGCACGGCGGCGTCCGTTCTCTTCAGGAACGACTCCAGGGCCCGCGCCGGGGCCTCCAGCAGAGCCTCTCCTTCCGGGGAGCTGAGGGCGATGCACACGACGCCCTGCCCATGACTGCGGGAAGGCCAGACACGGACGTCACCGGTGCCCGTGGGCCGGTGCAGGCCCTCGGCGAGCAGATCGCGGGCGAACACCCATTCGACCGTCTCTTCGGCGCCGGTGTGGAAGGTGGCGTGCACGGCGTAGGGATCGGCCGTGTCGTACCGCAGGCCCGCGGGTACGGGCAGTGAGGATTCGCTCGACACAACGAGGCGCAGGTGCAGCTCGCAGCTGACCGTGGTGTTCATAAGCGCCAAGGCCTTTCGCTCAGTGTGCGCTCGGGGATTCGCACGTCGGCGAATTCGACATGCCACCTGCGGGGACGTTGTAAACCCCTCTGACTGGTTTGTGCGGGTTCTGGTACTTCGTTCGGACCATTCACCCTCCGTCCGGCTCGTCCCTCGCGACGAGACGGGCGAATCGGATACGGGGGGAGATATCTCCGCTGCGGAGCGTGGCGGCGTGTGGCGGTCGGTGGCGGACCGGCTCCGGCCGCCGCGGCGATGGTCCGGAGCCCTCGCTGACATGCGGTAATGTTGTCCGCGCAGCCCGGGCGATTAGCTCAGCGGGAGAGCGCTTCGTTCACACCGAAGAGGTCACTGGTTCGATCCCAGTATCGCCCACCCGATCAAGGGGCCCGGAGGTCAGACACTCCGGGCCCCTTGCGCGTTCCCCGGATACGGCTTCCCGGCGCCCCGTCCCGGCCTTCGGCACCGCCCATCACCGTTCGTCGCGCGTCCGTCGCTGAAGCGACAAAGCGACAGGCCGACAGATCGACACCGCCTCCCCGCCGTCCGCTCCCGCCGGGCGCGGGGATCACCCCGCGCGGGTAGACCTCCGCCATGGGCCTGCACCACTACCGCTTCCGCAGCACCTGGACCGTCGACGCCCCGCCCGACGCGGTCTACGCCGTCCTGGAGCGCGCCGAGGAGTACCCGCTCTGGTGGCCCCAGGTCCGCGAGGCGGTCCGCCGGGACGCCGACTCCGGAGAGCTGCGGATCCGCTCCCTGCTGCCGTACGAGATGCGGATCACCGTCCGGCAGGCCCGCTCCGACCCGGCCGCGGGCCGCCTGGAGATCGCCATGGGCGGCGACCTGGACGGCTGGGCGCGCTGGACGGTCCGGGCCCGCGGCACCGGCACCAGCCTCCTCTTCGAACAGTACGTCGAGGTGCGCAAGCCCCTGCTGCGGCGGCTGGCCGTGCCCGGCCGGCCGCTGTTCACCGCCAACCACGCCGTGATGATGCGGGCCGGCCGGCGCGGGCTGCGCCGGCTGCTCGCCCGCCGGTACGGCGTTTGAACGGAACGTGTCCAGCCCTGTATGGTTCACCACGTGCCGCGGCCCACCGCGGCGGACTCCGGGCGATTAGCTCAGTGGAAGAGCGCTTCGTTCACACCGAAGAGGTCACTGGTTCGAACCCAGTATCGCCCACCGCATGACCCACCGGGGTTGTCCCCGCGCCCCGTTCGCCGCCGGTGTCACCGGTGTCAGGCGACCTCGGGCAGTTCCGATCGCAGCGGCCACGCCGGATCGCAGCGCTCCGGAAGGCCGTTGCGGGCGAACCACGACTCCAGCCCCCGGGCCTGCGCCGCGTGCCACAGCGCCTGCCGGATGTGCAGTTCGGCCGGCGACGTCCGGCCTATCACCCGGTCCGCGTTGCGGCGTCCTATCTCCCGGGTCACCAGCAGCGCGGCACGCGCGTCGGCCGTCGCGTCGTGCGCCTCGGTGAGCGGGACCCCGTACTGCCCGGAGAGGGCGGTCAGCGTCCGGCGGCCCGGCCGGCAGCGGTCCGCGTACGTGTCGAGCACCCGCGGATCGAGCACGCACAGCGCCCGCCGCGCCAGATACCCCGTCAGCCCGGTGCCCCGGTGCCGGCGCAACTCCCGGTCCAGCAGCGTCAGGTCGAAGGGCGCGTTCATCACCACCAGCGGCACGCCCGCCGCCGCCTGCGCGGCCAGCGCCCGCGCCATCTGCTCCACGGCCGGCCCGGGCGCCGAGCCGTACCGGTGCAGGAAGCCCTCCGTCAGCCCGTGCACCGCCGTCGCCTCCGCGGGCACCCGCACCCCGGGATCGACCAGCCAGCGGGTGGTCCGCGGCTCGGCCCCCGGGCGGTCCTCCACCACGAGGGCGGCCGAGACGATGCGGTCCGACTCGACGTCCACGCCCGTGGTCTCGGTGTCGAACGAGGCCAGCGGACCCTCGTACCAGCTCGACATCACCGGCTCCTTGCCCTGACAACAGTCGGTGACAGGCGTCAACTCCCGTCACTGGTATCCGCGGTGCCAGCACCGCGGATACGCCCGTTACCGGTCTGATACCCGTGACACACCGTCAGTGAACCGGTCCATCGGGCGATTTGACGGCAAGGGCCGGCGGAGACCCCGCGGATGCCGGGCCGTTCGAACAAAGGTGGGAAACGGGAAGCGGGCGCTCACGGTGCGGATCAGGGTGCGGCTCATGTGCGCCCACCAGGTGGCCCCCGCCCGGCGGCC
>JBEHXI010000429.1:0-3527 GCA_048498775.1 Actinomycetota bacterium
GACGCCCACGTTGGTGACGACGCGGATCTTGGCGCGGACCCGTACCAGGTTGCCCGCGTCCAGCACGGCCGGGATCAGCGCCTGCCGGGCCGCGTAGGCGCCGCGGTCGAACAGCGCGTACAGGAAGGCGAACACGACGAACGCCGGGTACGCGCCGGTCGTCAGGTAGGCGGCGGTGGCGAGCCCCGCGAGGGCGAGGAGCGCCGCCGCGGTGCCGCGTGGCCCCCTGCGGTCGGCGAGATGCCCGAAGGGAACGCCCGCGAAGAGTCCGGCGATGCCGGCGATGCTCAGGCCCAGGCCGAGCCGGGAGGGGCTGAAGCCCACGATCCGGGTGAAATAGAGGGCGGAACAGGTCAGGAAGACACCGTTTCCGAGGGAATTGACGAGCGTTCCCAGAACGAGGGTGCGGGCCGGGCCCTCCTCGATGAGGCGGGACTTCATGCGACTTTCCCTTCCCCGCCGTTCCCGTTTCCGGAGAACACGGCGAAGCGGTCCCGATAGAAATCACGCATCAGGGATGTGATCTCCTCGGTGTTGCGATGGCAGTCGGCATGCGATCCCCGGATGGTCTCCAGCCGGAGCGCTCCACCGCCGCGGCCCGCGAGGCGTTCGCGTTCGCCGGGCAGGATGTTGCGGCTGTCGGCGCCCGCCAGCACCAGCACCGGGATGCCGAGGCGCTCCAGCAGGTCGGGGAGGTGCCCGAAGTCGTAGGTCCAGCGCAGCAGGCTGCCCTCGGCCCACTCGTCGGCCACGTGCAGCGACGGGTGGGCGTCGAAGGACTGGTCGATCACCACCAGGCTGCGGACCCGGGACGCGCCCCAGGTGACCGCGGAGACGGCCGCCACCAGCCCGCCGTAGGAGTATCCGACCAGATGCAGCTCGTCCGGGAAGATGTCGGCGATGCGGTGGAGGTCGGCGGAGAAGTCCAGGACCGAGTAGCCCCAGTCCGGCGTGTGGCTCTCGCCGTGAGCCCGCAGCGAGGGGTGGACGGCGACGGAGCCGGCCGGGCACAGGGCGTCGCCGATGGGCCGCAACTGGTGCTTGTCGCCGCCGAATCCGTGCAGCAGGAGCATGTTGCCCGGGGCGCCGCCGGCCTCGCGGAGCCCGGGGACGGCGTCGTAGTCCAGCAGCCTGACGCGGCTGCCGTCTCCCGCCAGGGCCGGTGCGGGAAGAACGCGGTCCTCCGGTCCGGCAGAGCTCATTGACATCAACCCCTCTGAAACCCTCTGAAACCCCGCTGGAAGCCCGCTGGGAGCCTTCTGGGTGCCCGCTGAAAACCCGCTGCGGAAAGCCGGGACGGCCGCCCGGCCCACCCAGACTCCGATTCCGCCGCGCGGGAAGTCAACGCCGGTGGCTGTCCCCGGATTCTGGTACGTGACACCAGGAGTGAAGAGGACCGAGTATCTGTGCCGGGGTTGCCGGAATTCCCGTCGGCCCGGTCCTCGCCCCGTCGGCGGAACTGGAGGGTTTTCCATGGAAGCCGGACTGATCCACCAGGCCGTCGCGCGCATGGCCCGGACGCGGCCGGGAGCCCTGGCGGTGGTGGACGGCGCCACGCGGCTCGACTACGCCGCTCTCGACGCGGCGGCGGACGCCTGGGCCGCCCGGCTGGCGGCGGCCGGCATCGGCCCGGGGGCGCTGGTCCCCGTGCTGCTGCCGCGTTCGGCCCGGCTGTACGTCGCGCTGCTCGCGGTCCTCAAGTGCGGTGCCGGATACGCCGCGCTGGACCCGAGGTGGCCGCGGGAGCGGATCGACGCCGTGCTGCGGCAGCTGGGCGGCACCGTGCTGGTGACCGACACCGACGAGCCGCCCGGGCAGCGCACCGTGTGGCGGCCCCCGGCGGACTTCGCCGCCCGGGCCGGCGCCGCCGCGTTCCGCGCGTACGACGGCCCGCCCGATGCGCCCGCCATGGTGTTCTTCACCTCGGGCACCAGCGGCACACCGAAGGGCGTGGTGTCCCCGCACGCGGCCACCACCCGCCTGTTCGCGCCGGACGGGCCCCTCGCGTTCGGACCCGGCACGGTCATGTTGCAGGCGGCGCCCTCGGCCTGGGACGCGTTCTCCCTGGAGCTGTGGGGAGCGCTGACCACCGGCGGTACCTGTGTCACCGCCGCGGAGGACTACCTCCTGCCGGACACCCTGCGACACCTGATCGGCGCCTGCGCGGTCGACCACGCCTGGCTCACGTCCTCCCTGTTCAACCTGTTCACCGAGATCGACCCGGACTGCTTCCGCGGCCTGCGGCGCCTCTACATCGGCGGGGAGCGGCTGTCGGCGGCGCACGTGGGCCAGTTCCTCGCCGCCCACCCGGACGTCGGGCTGTTCAACGGCTACGGTCCGGTGGAGAGTTGTGTGTTCGCCACCGTGCATCCCATCACGGCAGCCGACTGCCGGGCGGAGCACGGCATCCCCATCGGCCGCCCGGTTCCGGGCACCGGTGTCCACGTCCTGGACGACGACGGCCGCCGGTGCCCGCCCGGGGTCGTGGGCGAGCTGTGGGTCAGCGGCGCCGGCCTGGCCCACGGCTACCTCGGCGACCCGGTCCTGACAGCCGCCCGCTTCACCGAGGACCTGCTGACCGGCACCCGTCTGTACCGGACCGGCGACCGCGCTCTGGTGGACGCCGACGGCGTGCACCACTTCGCCGGGCGGACCGACCGGCAGGTCAAGATCCGCGGCTATCGCATCGAACCCGAGGAGATCGAGGCGCACGCGGCCCGGCTGCCCGGGATCACGCACTGTGTCGCGGTCCCGGTACCCGGCCTGCTGGGCACCTACGACCGCCTCGCGTTGTTCTACACCGCCTCCGGCGAGCTCGCCGACGACCCGGGGCTGCTGCGCCGTTCCCTGGGCCTGCGACTGCCCGCGCACGCGGTGCCCGACGTCGTACGGCGCGTGGACCGGCTGCCGGTCACGGCCAACGGCAAGATCGACCGATCGCGGTTGCTCGCCACGCTCACCGCCTGAGCGGCGCGCCCGTGTCCCGTGCCCGCAGACACCCCCACGGCGAGAAAGGCACCCCGCCATGCCCGTCATCACCCTGCTGTCCCCTGACCCGAGCCCCGGCACCCCGGCTCTGGCGCGGATCGCCGCATCGGTCACCGGGCTGCTGGGCATCCCGGCCCAGCACTGCTGGCTGACCTGGCAGCAGCTGGACGCCGACGCGGCGCACCGCCCCGAATGGGAGCGTGCGGCGGCGCCCGGGCAAGGGGACGCCCCGGCCCCGCCGCGTGCTCCGATCGGATTCGTCACCTGCAAGGAGACCTATCCGCGGGAGACGGTGGGCCGGCTGCTGCGGCTGCTGCGCGACGAACTGGCAGCGCTGACCGGGGTGCCGGGAGAGGAGGTCTATCTCGCGGTGCGCCGGGCCGTCCCGGGTGAGCTGCTGATCCGGGGAGACGTGTGGGCCGGGGACGAGCCGGCCTCGGCCGAGGTGGTTTCGGTGCCGGTGGGGCGGGTGGTCGGCGGCCGGACGGAGGTCCGCGACGACCACTGGGACACCGAGACGGCGATCATCCGCCTGGACG
>JBEHXI010000430.1:0-3496 GCA_048498775.1 Actinomycetota bacterium
GGAGGGGACGGGTCGGGGTGGGGTTGCAGGACGCTGGAGCATATGTGTGGCGCCCTTGAACCTCTGGGTTCCCGAACGGAGGCCAGTCAGGGCGCCGTAAATGTGCTGTCCCAAGGCCCCACCCCGACCCGGCCCCGACCCACGCACCCCGGCACCGCGCACCGCGCAAAGCCCGCACCCCGTGCGCGGGGCGCGCCCGCTCGGGGGGAGGGGGAGAAAAAGGGAGCGTCCGCACCCCGTGCACCAACGGCGTCCCGAGCGGAAAACGACGAAGACCCCGCCGGAGCGGGGTCTTCGTCGTGCGGTGGCTGGGGCCGGGGTCGAACCGGCGACCTACCGCTTTTCAGGCGGTCGCTCGTACCAACTGAGCTACCCAGCCGCAGCGGTCCTGACGGGATTTGAACCCGCGGCCTCCACCTTGACAGGGTGGCGAGCACTCCAAACTGCTCCACAGGACCAAGCTCTGTGCGGGACTAGTCTCGCACATGGTGTTGCGTGCCCCCAACGGGATTCGAACCCGTGCTACCGCCTTGAAAGGGCGGCGTCCTGGGCCACTAGACGATGAGGGCTGATGGCCCGCCTTGGCGTGTTGCCGCCGTCGGGGACGTGAGAAGCATATGGGATGCGATGACCTATCGCCAAAACGCTTTCCCCGGGTGACGGCCGTGGCGGCACCCTCGGGCCGCCACAACGCGGCACCGCCGCGCCCCGCGCAATCCGAGCGCCCCGTGCCGGACAATGGCGCTGTGGTGGAGATGACGCGCGAGGAGTTCGAGGAACTCGTGGGCGAGGCCCTGGACCGCATTCCGGCGGAGCTCGCCGGGCTGATGGACAACGTCGCCGTCTTCGTCGAGGACGAGCCCGACCCGTCCGGCCCCGAGGTGCTGGGCCTGTACGAGGGACTGCCGCTGACCGAGCGCGGTGAGTGGTACGCGGGCGTGCTGCCGGACCGCATCACCGTCTACCGGGGGCCGACCCTGCGCAGATGCGGCACCCGGGAGGACGTCGCCGCCGAGGTGGAGGTCACCGTGGTGCACGAGGTCGCCCACCACTTCGGGATCGACGACGAGCGGCTGCACGCCCTCGGCTACGGGTGACCACGACCAGCAGCACCAGGGCCACCGCCTGCGCCGCGATCACCGCCGCGATCAGGGCGGGGAGCGCGTACGAGTACAGCGCCCCGGTCAGTGCGCCGCCCGCCAGTGTCGCCGCGCCGACGACGCCCGCGAAGACCCCGTAGGCGGTGGCCCGGCGGGGTGCCGGGACCAGGTCGGCGATGGTGGCCCGCAGCGTGGACTCCTGGACGCCCAGGGCCGCGCCCCACAGCAGCGCGCCGGCGACCGCGGGTGCCACGGACCCGGTGAAGCCCAGCGGTGGCACGGCCGCGGCCAGGAGCGGCAGCACGGCGAGCACCCGGGGGCCGATCCGGTCGTAGGCCCAGCCGGTGGCCAGCGAGGCGAGCCCGCCGGCGAGCATGGCGCCCGCGTAGACCACCGGGACGGCCGCGACCGGGAGCAGTCCGCCGCGCACCAGGTGGAAGGAGAGCACCCCGAAGGTGGTGAAGCCGGTCATGGTGGCCGCGGTGAAGGCCGCGTACAGCCAGAAGCGGCGCGGCAGCCGGGCCGGGTGGCGCGGCAGCGGGTGCTCGGGATCGGCCGCCCCCGGCTCGTACTCCGCCGGGCGGGGAACGCGGACGCGCAGCCACAGCAGGACGGCCAGCGCGGCGGCGCCGGGCACGGCCAGGATCAGCAGGGCGGGGCCGTAGGAGCCGCCGGTCGCGGCCAGCATCCCGGCCACCGCCAGCGGCCCGATCAGGGCTCCCACCTGGTCCATCGCCTCGTGGACGGCGAAGCCGCGGCCCCGCCCGACGGCCGCCGCCGCGTGCGAGAGCAGGGTGTCCTTGGCAGGGCTGCGCACCGCCTTGCCGGCCCGTTCGGCGATCACCAGCGCGCAGGCCGCCCATAGGGTGCCGGCCAAGCCCAGCGGCGGCACGGCGATCACGGTGAGCGCGTACCCGGCGATGGCCAGGGCCCAGAAGCGGCCGGTGCGGTCCGCGAGCGGCCCGGACAGCAGCCGCAGGCCGAGCGCCACGGCCTCACCGGCGCCGGTGACCACCCCGACGACGGCCGCCGAGGCGCCCAGGGAGCCCAGCAGCGGCCCGGTGACCGAGCGGGCGCCCTCGTAGACGACGTCGGCCAGCAGGCTGACGGTGCCGAACGCGACCAGGAACCGCCAGGGCCGCATGGCTCAGCCCCACACGGCCTGGGCGAGCGCGGTCCCGGCGAAGGCGGCGCCCAGGCCGGCGACCACGCCGGCCGTCACGTTCGCCGCGGCCAGGAACCGCGCGCCCTGCTGGGTCAGCCGCAGCGTCTCGTAGCTGAACGTGGAGTACGTGGTCAGCGCCCCGCACAGGCCGGTGCCGAGCAGCAGTTGCAGCCGGGAGGAGGCGGCGCCCGCGGCGGCCGCGCCGGTCAGGGTGCCCAGGATCAGGCAGCCGACGACGTTGACGGTGAAGGTGCCCCAGGGGAAGACGGTGTCGTGCCGGGACTGCACCGCGCGGTCGGTGAGGTACCGCAGCGGCGCGCCGACGGCGGCCCCGAGGACGACCAGCAGCCAGTTCACCGCGGCTCCTCGCGGCCGACGTAGCGGATGACCTCGCAGTCGTCGAGGATCACCAGGCCCTCGGTGACCAGTTCGTCCAGCTCCGGAAGGAAGGCCCGGACGCGTTCGGCGGTGTCGACGATCACGATCGCGACCGGCAGGTCCTCGCTGAGCGAGAGCAGCCGGGTGGTGTGGATCAGGGAGGAGGCGCCGAAGCCCTCGACCCCGCGGAAGACGGAGGCGCCGGCCAGCCCGGCGGCGTGCGCGCGGTGCACGATCTCGCTGTACAGGGGCTTGTGGTGCCAGGTGTCGTTCTCGCCGATGAAGATCGTCACCCGCAGCGCGGGACCGGTCAGCCTCATCGTGCCCTCCAGGAGATCAGTGCCCGTGCCGCGGCGGCGGCGATCCAGACGGCCAGCAGCGCGGCGAGCGCCGTCCCGGCCAGGTAGGCCAGCGCGGTGCCGGCCCGGCCGCCGGCGATCAGCCGCTGGATGTCCACGGTGTAGGTGGAGAAGGTGGTGAAGCCCCCGAGCACCCCGGTGCCGAAGAAGGGCCGGACCAGCCGGTGCACCGACCGCAGCTCGGTGATGACGGTCATGAACACCCCGATCACCGCGCAGCCGACGGTGTTGATCAGCAGGGTGGTCCACGGGAAGGCCCCGTGCGGGGTCGGCCAGAGCAGCCCCGCGCCGTAGCGGGCGCAGGCGCCGATCGCCCCGCCGAGGGCGACCGCGGCGATCACCGGGGCCTGCCCGGACAGGGTCGCGCGCCGGCGGGGGCGGCCTGCCGGCCCGCGGTCCAGGGCCTGGTCGGCGGACGTGTGCATGTGCCTCCTACGCGAAACGGCGCCCGCGACCGTGTGTCGAGACCATCTGCAGCGCCTTCGCGCAGTACG
>JBEHXI010000431.1:0-3431 GCA_048498775.1 Actinomycetota bacterium
GGGGTGACCTCGGAGCGGTACTGCTCCCACTCGGCCTTCTTGTTGCGCAGGAAGAAGTCGTAGACGTGCTCGCCGAGGGTCTCGGCGACCAGTTCGCTGCGCTCCATCAGGGTGATGGCCTCGCCGAGGTTCTGCGGCAGCGGCTCGATGCCCAGGGCGCGGCGCTCGCTGTCGGTCAGCGCCCACACGTCGTCGTCGGCGCCGGCCGGGAGCTCGTAGCCCTCCTCGACGCCCTTCAGGCCCGCGGCGAGCAGGACCGCGTAGGCCAGGTACGGGTTGGCGCCGGAGTCCAGGGAGCGGACCTCGACGCGGGTGGAGACGGTCTTGCCGGGCTTGTACATCGGGACCCGGATCAGCGCGGAGCGGTTGTTGTGGCCCCAGCAGATGTAGGAGGGGGCCTCGCCGCCGGCGCCCGCGGTGCGCTGTGAGCCGCCCCAGATGCGCTTGTAGGAGTTCACCCACTGGTTGGTGACCGCGGAGATCTCCCCGGCGTGGTGCAGCAGCCCGGCGATGAACGAGCGGCCGACCTTGGACAGCTGGTACTCGGCGCCGGACTCGTGGAAGGCGTTGCGGTCGCCCTCGAACAGCGACAGGTGGGTGTGCATGCCGGAGCCGGGGTGCTCGGAGAACGGCTTGGGCATGAAGGTGGCCTGCACGCCCTGCTCCAGCGCGACCTGCTTCATCACGAGGCGGAACGTCATGATGTTGTCGGCGGTGGACAGCGCGTCGGCGTAGCGCAGGTCGATCTCCTGCTGGCCGGGCGCGCCCTCGTGGTGGGAGAACTCCACCGAGATGCCCATCGACTCCAGCATCGTGATCGCCTGGCGGCGGAAGTCCTGGCCGATGTGGGTCGGGGTGTGGTCGAAGTAGCCGGAGTTGTCGGCCGCGGTGGGCGGGGTGCCGTCCAGCGGCTTGCTCTTCAGCAGGAAGAACTCGATCTCCGGGTGGGTGTAGAAGGTGAAGCCCAGGTCCGAGGTCCGCGACAGGGTCCGCTTGAGGACGTAGCGCGGGTCGGCGTACGACGGGGAGCCGTCCGGCATCAGGATGTCGCAGAACATGCGGGCGGTCCCGGGCGACTCGGCGCGCCACGGCAGGATCTGGAAGGTGCTCGGGTCCGGCTTGGCGAGCATGTCGGACTCGTAGACCCGGGCGAAGCCCTCGATGGCCGAGCCGTCGAAGCCGATGCCCTCGTCGAACGCCTGCTCCAGCTCGGCAGGGGCGACCGCGACCGACTTCAGGAACCCCAGGACGTCGGTGAACCACAACCGCACGAAGCGGATGTCGCGCTCTTCGAGAGTCCGGAGCACGAACTCCTGCTGCTTATCCATGATCCCCTATCCTTGCAGGTCAGACGGCTGGCCACCGGGTGGGAGAGACGAGCGCTCCCCAGTATCGCCCGGGGGGATTTCGCATGCGTTTCGCGCCGTGCCGGTCGCTCGCCCATGGCAATTATCACATCCTGCGCCGCCGCCTCCATCATATGGTTGACCTGCGGAAACAGTGGGTGTACCGCGGGCCGGGCGGCCCTGGCGCGCGGCCGGACCGCACGCCGGTGACCTGGGCGGATCCGGTGGGCCCGGTCCGGGGGGTACCGGGGCGGGTCATCGCGTCGATCAGACGATTACGCTGGTGCCCGTGCCTCAACTTCGTCTCGCCCTCAACCAGATCGACAGCTGTGTCGGTGACCTCGCCGGGAACTCCGACTCGATCGTGCGCTGGACCCGCCACGCGGCGGAGCAGGGCGCGCATCTGATCGCGTTCCCCGAGATGGCGCTGACCGGGTATCCCGTGGAGGACCTCGCACTGCGGTCCTCCTTCGTCGAGGCCTCGCGGGCCTCGCTGGTCGCGCTGGCGGCCCGGCTCGCCGGCGAGGGGCTCGGCGAGGTGCCGGTCGTCGTCGGGTACCTCGACCGCAGCGAGAAGGCCCAGCCCCGCTACGGCCAGCCGGCCGGCGCGCCGCAGAACGCGGCCGCCGTGCTGCACGGCGGCGAGGTGGTGCTGACCTTCGCCAAGCACCACCTGCCGAACTACGGCGTCTTCGACGAGTTCCGCTACTTCGTGCCCGGCGACACCCTGCCGGTCATCCGGGTCCGCGGTGTCGACGTGGCGCTGGCCATCTGCGAGGACCTGTGGCAGGACGGCGGCCGGGTGCCCGCGGCGCGCGCCGCCGGGGCCGGGCTGCTGCTGTCGATCAACGCCTCGCCGTACGAGGTCGCCAAGGACGACACCCGGCTGGAACTGGTCCGCAAGCGGGCCCAGGAGGCCGGCTGCACCCTGGCCTACCTGGCCATGATCGGCGGGCAGGACGAGCTGGTCTTCGACGGCGACTCCATCGTCGTCGACTCCGAGGGCGAGTGCGTCACCCGGGCGCCGCAGTTCGAGGAGGGCTGCGTGCTGGTGGACCTGGAGCTGCCGGCGGCCGGGGAGGTGCCCACCGGCACCGCCGACGACGGCCTGGAGTTCGACCACCGGATCATCTCGGCCGAGCCGGTGCCCGCGTACGAGCCGCAGGTCACCGGCGAGCAGGCGCCCCGGCTCGGCGACGACGAGGAGATCTACACCGCCCTGGTGGTGGGCCTGCGCGCCTACCTGGCGAAGAACGGCTTCCGCAGTGTGCTGATCGGCCTGTCCGGCGGCATCGACTCGGCCCTGGTGGCGGCGATCGCCTGCGACGCGATCGGGGCGCAGAACGTCCACGGCGTCTCGATGCCGTCGCGCTACTCCTCGGAGCACTCCAGGGGCGACGCGGCCGAGCTCGCCCGGCGCACCGGCCTGCACTTCCGCACCGTGCCGATCGGCCCGATGTTCGACACCTACATGGGCGCCCTGAACCTGACCGGGCTGGCCGAGGAGAACCTCCAGGCCCGGCTGCGCGGCACCACCCTGATGGCGCTGTCGAACCAGGAGGGCCACCTGGTCCTCGCCCCGGGCAACAAGTCGGAGCTGGCCTGCGGCTACTCCACGCTCTACGGGGACGCGGTGGGCGGCTTCGCGCCGATCAAGGACGTCTTCAAGACGAAGGTGTGGGAGCTGGCCCGGTGGCGCAACGCGGCCGCCGTCGAGCGCGGCCAGGTCCCGCCGATCCCGGAGAACTCCATCGCCAAGCCGCCGAGCGCGGAGCTGCGGCCGGGCCAGGTCGACACCGACTCGCTGCCGGACTACGACCTGCTCGACCGGATCCTGGACCTGTACGTGGAGCAGGACCAGGGGCACGCGGCGATCGTCGCGGCCGGCTACGACGAGGCGCTGGTGACGCGGATCCTGCGGCTGGTGGACACCGCCGAGTACAAGCGCCGCCAGTACCCGCCGGGCACCAAGATCACGTCCAAGGGCTTCGGCAAGGACCGCCGCCTGCCCATCACCAACCGGTGGCGCGAGCGGGCCTGACCGCCCGGGGACGGTACGGCGACGGCGCGCGGGGCCGGGGCCCC
>JBEHXI010000432.1:0-3371 GCA_048498775.1 Actinomycetota bacterium
TCGAGGAGGTCCCCGACCCGGCGATACTCAACGCCCGCGACGCCATCATCCGCGTCACCTCCACCGCGATCTGCGGATCCGACCTGCACCTGTACGACGGGTACATCCCCACCATGGAGAAGGGCGACATCCTCGGTCACGAGTTCATGGGCGAGGTGGTCGAGGTGGGCCCGGAGGTGGACAACCTGGTGGTGGGCGACCGGGTCGTCGTGCCGTTCCCCATCGCCTGCGGCCGCTGCTGGGCGTGCGAGCACCAGCTGTACTCGGTGTGCGAGAACTCCAACCCCAACGCGGACATGGCCGAGAAGCTGCTCGGGCACTCCCCGGCCGGCATCTTCGGCTACTCCCACATGCTCGGCGGATACGCCGGCGGGCAGGCCGAGTACGCGCGGGTGCCGTTCGCCGACACCGGGCCGATCAGGATCGACGACGACCTCACGGACGAACAGGTGCTGTTCCTCTCCGACATCCTGCCCACCGGCTGGATGGGCGCGGAGATGTGCGACATCACCCCGGGCGACACCGTCGCGGTGTGGGGAGCCGGCCCGGTCGGCCAGTTCGCCGCCGCGAGCGCGCGCCTGCTGGGCGCCGAACGGGTCATCGTCATCGACCGCTTCCCCTACCGGCTGCGCATCGCGGCCGACGGCTCGGGCGCGGAGACCATCGACTACGAGGAGACCGACGTCCTCGACGCCCTGCGGGAGATGACCGCCGGACGCGGGCCCGACGCGTGCATCGACGCCGTCGGGATGGAGGCGCACCACCCCACCGGCGTCATCCACGCCTACGACCGCGTCAAGCAGGCGACCCGGACGGAGACCGAGCGCCCCCACGCCCTGCGCGAGGCCATCATGGCCTGCCGCAACGGCGGCACGGTGTCCGTGGTCGGCGTCTACGGCGGACTGATGGACAAGTTCCCGATGGGTTCCCTGATGAACCGCTCGCTGACCCTGCGGGCGGGCCAGTGCCACGTCCAGCGCTACCTCGGCCCGCTGCTGGAACGCATCCGGGCCGGCGAGATCGACCCCGGCTTCGTCATCTCGCACCGGATGCGGCTGGAGGACGCCCCGCGCGCCTACGAGATGTTCCGGGACAAGCAGAACGAGTGCAACAAGGTCGTCCTCACGCCCTGAGGCACGACGCCCTGAGGCACGACGCCCTGAGGCACGGTCGCCGCGGCCGGGCCCGCCCCCGCACCGGCCCTGGTGAGGGGGCGGGCCTGCGGCGGGGCTCCACTACGGGCGCAGGATCACCTTCGTCCAGCCGGGCTCGCGGTTGTCGAAGTTGCGGTAGGCGTCCGGGGCGTCGTCCAGCCCCACATGGTGGGACACCAGGAACGACGGTGTGGCGCGGCCCGCCGCGATCAGGTCCCGCAACTGCCGGTTGTACCGCTTGACGTGGGCCTGCCCCGAGCCCATCCGCAGCCCCTTCTGGAAGAACTTGCCCATGTCGAAGGCGATGCGGCCCTCCTTGGCGAGGTCGTCGGGGGCGCCGGGGTCCTGCGGGACGAACACACCGACGACACCGATCGCCCCGGTGGCCCGGACCGAGTCCACGAGGTTGTTCATCGTCATCTCCGGGTGTTCCGCGCCGGACGGGTCGTGTGCCTGCCAGCCCACGCACTCGCAGCCCTTGTCCGCGCCCTCGCCGCCGGTGAGTTCCAGCACCTGTTCGACGGCGTCGCCCTGGCTGTCGTCCACCGGGATCGCCCCGATCTTCCCGGCCAGGCGCAGCCGGTCCGGCCGGCGGTCGACCACCATCACCTTGCTCGCCCCGAACAGCGTTGCGGAGTAGGCGGCCATCAGCCCGACCGGTCCGCCGCCGTAGATCACGACGGAATCGCCCGGCTCCAGCTGCGCGAGCCGGGTGGCGTGGTGACCGGTCGGCCAGATGTCGGCGAGCATCACATAGTCGTCCTGCTTCTCCTGCGCGTCCGGCGGCAGCCGCAGGCAGTTGAAGTCACCGTAGGGGACCCGCAGCAACTCCGCCTGCCCGCCGTTGTACGGGCCCATGTCCGCGTATCCGTAGGCGCCGCCGGCGAAGCCGGGGTTGACGCTCAGGCACGCACCCGTGAAGCCCCGCTCGCAGTTCTTGCAGAACCCGCAGGCGATGTTGAACGGCAGGCAGACCCAGTCGCCGACCTTGACCCGCCGCACCGCGGATCCCACTTCGATGACCTCGCCGAGGTTCTCGTGCCCGAGGACCTTGCCTTCCTCGACGTCGGTGCGTCCTTCGTACATGTGCAGGTCGGAACCGCAGATGTTGGTGCTGGTGATGCGGACCAGCACGTCGGTGGGCTCCTCGATGCGCGCGTCGGGGACCTGCTCGACGGCGACCTCGCGCGGGCCCCTGTACACCAGTGCCTTCATGGCGACCTCTTTCGAGTGGTGGATCGTGGTGGATTCCGAAGTGGTGCGGGTTCCCTTCGAGGCGCCCACCAATCACCGCACATGCCACGGCGCGAACTGTTTCGGCCGTTCAACGCCGTTTCCAAGCACGGGTCACGCCCGGCGCCGCGCCGTCACGGACCGGGCACCGGCGCACCGGCCGCGGACATCACACCCGCGGTTGCCACACCAGACGGTGACGGGCGTGTCTATCATGTCGGGATCCCAGACCGCGGACACGGTGTGACGGCACCGGGCACACCCGAAACCCGTCACCGGTACGACGGTGAAGAAGACTTCGCCGCGACACCACCCTGGAACGCGGAAAACCAACAGGCCGCATCGCCCGTTCACATCAGTGGGCGCGGCAACCACGACTGCGCCTGTCAGAGAGAGGTGGTACAGACAGTGACAACGACGATCGGCACACACGACGGCATCGGCTCGACGATCGAGGTGCTGCAGACGGAACTCCCCGGCCTGGAGACCCAGCAGCAGACGCTGGAGAAGGAACTCGCCGCGGTCACCACCCGGCTGGAGGCTGTCCGCACCGCCCTGCGCAGTCTGCAGGCGTTGTCCCCGGCACCGGCCGCACGGCCGGCGGCGCCCGCCACCGCCGACGAGAAGCCGGCCGCCGAGCCCACGGCCGAGCAGCCCGCCGCCCAGGTGACGGAGCCCGCCGCGCAGGACGGCGACGCGGCCCCCAAGCCCGCGGCCGCGGAGAGCCGTCGCAAGGCGGCCGTTCCCGCGCCGCGCGCGGTGGAGGGCAAGTCCGCCACCCGCAAGAAGGCCGCTCCGAGCCGCAAGCGCGGCACCACCGCGGGTGCCGCGGCGGGTTCCGCCAAGACCCAGCGTCCGGCGGGCCGCGGCAACGGGAAGTCCACCGCGGGGAAGCAGTCGGCGGCCAAGCAGGCCGCGGCGAAGCAGTCGACGGCGAAGCCGGCTGCCGCGTCGAAGCCGGCCGCGGCGTCGAAGCCGGCCGCA
>JBEHXI010000433.1:0-3369 GCA_048498775.1 Actinomycetota bacterium
CCGGATGAGAAGTAGGCCGATATCCGCCGGGTGAAAAGCGGATCAAACGCCCATCACCGCGTCCGGATGCTAAGACGGCACCCGTCCGGAGCGCGTGATTCTCGCCACGTCTGATCGGGCTCCCGCTCAAATGAGCACCTCGCCTCCGGTTGGGGAGTGCCGACACCTCTCCAACGGGTGGCACTGAGTGCCACAATGGAATCCTTCGACTCCTCAACGCATCGGCTACCGAACGTGATTCCTTCGGCGCCCGAACGTCACCTTGATGCCATCGTGCGTTCATCATCTGAACGGGGCTCGTACCCTCCCCAATCGCAGGCGGCAGGCCCGGATCCGCTTTCGATCTCCTGGCAGACGGGTGGTTACGGCCATGTGTCATGCCCGTGGACGTACTTCTCTGCCTTGGAGATGGGTACGCTCCCCGCCGTCAGGGCACACCCCGTACGCGAGGAGTCGGTCCCGTGTCGGCACAGCAAACACCCCGGAAGTTCGTCTACGACTTCACCGAGGGCAACAAAGACCTGAAGGACCTGCTCGGTGGGAAGGGTGCGAATCTCGCCGAGATGACCAACCTCGGCCTGCCGGTCCCTCCGGGCTTCACCATCACCACGGAGGCATGCAAGGTCTACCTGGACACCGGCAGTGAGCCCGCGCAGCTGCGCGACGAGGTGAGTGCGCACCTCGACGCGCTGGAGCGGCGGATGGGCAAGAAGCTCGGCCAGCACGACAACCCTCTCCTGGTCTCCGTGCGTTCCGGGGCGAAGTTCTCCATGCCCGGCATGATGGACACCGTTCTGAACATCGGACTGTCGGACGCCTCGGTCGAGGGCCTCGCCACCCAGGCCGGCGACGAGCGCTTCGCCTGGGACTCCTACCGGCGTCTCATCCAGATGTTCGGCAAGACCGTCCTCGGCGTGGACGGCGACCTGTTCGAGGAGGCGCTGGAAGAGGCCAAGCAGGCCAAGGGCGCCACCACGGACCTCGGCCTGGACGCCGACGACCTGCGCACCCTCGTCGGCAAGTTCAAGCAGATCGTGCAGGAGCAGGCCGGCCGCGACTTCCCGCAGGACCCGCGCGAGCAGATGGACCTCGCCGTGTGCGCGGTCTTCGAATCGTGGAACGGCGAACGCGCCAAGCTCTACCGCCGCCAGGAACGCATCCCCCACGACCTGGGCACCGCCGTCAACATCTGCTCCATGGTCTTCGGCAACCTCGGCCCCGACTCGGGCACCGGAGTGGCCTTCACCCGCGACCCGGCAACCGGCCAGCAGGGCGTCTACGGCGACTACCTGCAGAACGCGCAGGGCGAGGACGTCGTGGCGGGCATCCGCAACACCGTGCCGCTCGCCGAACTGGAGACCATCGACAAGGCCTCCTACGACCAGCTGATGCAGATCATGGAGACCCTCGAGACGCACTACAAGGACCTGTGCGACATCGAGTTCACCATCGAGCGCGGCAAGCTGTGGATGCTCCAGACCCGCGTCGGCAAGCGCACCGCCGCGGCCGCCTTCCGCATCGCCACCCAGCTCGTCGACCAGGGCCTGATCGACGAGGCCGAGGCGCTCCAGCGGGTCAACGGCGCGCAGCTCGCGCAGCTGATGTTCCCCCGCTTCGACGACGGCGCCAAGAGCAAGAAGATCGGGCGCGGCATCGCCGCCTCCCCGGGCGCGGCCGTCGGCAAGGCCGTCTTCGACAGCTACACCGCCGTCAAGTGGTCCCGCTCCGGTGAGAAGGTCATCCTCATCCGCCGTGAGACCAACCCCGACGACCTCAACGGCATGATCGCCGCCGAGGGCATCCTCACCAGCCGCGGCGGCAAGACCTCACACGCCGCCGTCGTCGCCCGCGGCATGGGCAAGACCTGCGTGTGCGGTGCCGAGGAGCTGGAGGTCGACACCAAGCGGCGCTGCCTGACCGCCCCCGGCGGCATCGTCGTCGAGGAAGGCGACCTGGTCTCCATCGACGGCTCCACCGGAACCGTCTACCTCGGCGAGGTGCCCGTGGTGCCCTCCCCGGTCGTCGAGTACTTCGAGGGCCGGATGCACGCCGGCGCCGACGACGCCGACGAACTCGTCAAGGCCGTCCACCGGATCATGGCCTACGCCGACCGAGTACGCCGCCTGCGGGTACGCGCCAACGCCGACAACGCCGAGGACGCCGCCCGCGCCCGCCGCTTCGGCGCCCAGGGCATCGGCCTGTGCCGCACCGAGCACATGTTCCTCGGCGAGCGCCGCGCCCTCGTCGAGCAGTTGATCCTCGCCGACACCGAGGAGGAGCGCGCCGCCGCGCTGGAAGGGCTGCTGCCGATGCAGCGGCAGGACTTCGTCGCCCTCTTCGAGGCGATGGACGGACTGCCCGTCACCGTCCGGCTGCTCGACCCGCCGCTGCACGAGTTCCTGCCCGACATCACCGACCTGTCGGTGCGGGTGGCGCTCGCCGAGGCCCGCCAGGACGCCAACGAGAACGACCTGCGGCTCCTCCAGGCCGTCCACCGCCTCCACGAGCAGAACCCGATGCTCGGCCTGCGCGGCGTGCGCCTCGGCCTGGTCATCCCCGGGCTGTTCGCCATGCAGGTCCGCGCGATCGCCGAAGCCGCCGCGGAACGCCGGGCGGCCAACGGCGACCCGCGCGCCGAGATCATGATCCCGCTGGTCGGCACCGTCCAGGAGCTGGAGATCGTCCGCGACGAGGCCGAGAAGGTCATCGCCGACGTCGAGCAGGCCAGCGGGGTGGACCTCCGCCTCACCCTCGGCACGATGATCGAACTGCCGCGGGCCGCCCTGACGGCCGGTCAGATCGCGGAGGCCGCCCAGTTCTTCTCGTTCGGCACCAACGACCTGACCCAGACGGTCTGGGGCTTCTCCCGCGACGACGTGGAGGCCAGCTTCTTCACCGCCTACCTGGAGAAGGGCATCTTCGGCGTCAGCCCGTTCGAGACCATCGACAAGGACGGCGTCGGCTCCCTGGTCCGCGCCGCCGCCGAGGCCGGCCGGGCCACCCGCCCCGACCTCAAGCTCGGCGTGTGCGGCGAGCACGGCGGTGACCCCGAGTCCGTCCACTTCTTCCACGAGGTGGGACTGGACTACGTCTCCTGCTCGCCGTTCCGGGTACCCGTGGCACGGCTGGAGGCGGGCCGGGCCGCGGCGCACAGCGCGGGCAGCGACAACCGCTAGCCCGCGGGACAAGACCGGAGCAGACCACCACCGGAAACCCTCAATGGGGGCGGCGCCTGTGCGGAGGCGCCGCCTCCCTTTTTTGGGGCTCGGCTCGCCTCCGGGTGCGCAGAAGCCGGTGTCGACGTTCCTCGACGCTGCACTCCCTCCTTCGTCGGTCGTTTGATCTCTCCCCCAGCCCCGCGGGGGGACC
>JBEHXI010000434.1:0-3351 GCA_048498775.1 Actinomycetota bacterium
TGGGCAGGGGTGGTGGAGATCCGCCGGCTCTCCGGCGCCGGTGGCGTGCCCGCGGCGTGGGAGCGCAGCAGGATGGTCTGGGCTGTCGCTCTGGCTCTGGAAGCCGCGGGTGTGCCGGCCTCGGCGGTGGACCGCCGAGGCCGGCGCGTGCGGAGCGGGTATCGCGTGGTTGCCGGAACGGAGCCAGGATCGGTCCGGGTGGAGTGGCGGGGCCCGGCAGCCTCCGGTGCCCATCGGGAAGCGGAGGACCGACTGGGGTGTGCGGCGGCCCGGCTCGCCGAGCGGGGCTGGGCGGCGACCGCCTACCTCGGTAGCGGAGGGCGCCGCTACCTGGTGGTGGTTCCTCGCA
Source organism: Actinomycetota bacterium (assembly GCA_048498775.1). Taxonomy (GTDB): domain Bacteria; phylum Actinomycetota; class Actinomycetes; order Streptomycetales; family Streptomycetaceae; genus JBEHXI01. Next base: position 350 of record JBEHXI010000434.1, read on the forward strand.
CGTGAGGCCGGCACCGCCGGCAGGTCATGCCGTCGCCATGCGCCGGTCGTACGTGGTTGTGACGACAGCCCGCTGCCGATGTCGGTCATCCGGGAGCTCGCTTTGCCCAACTCGCCGCTCCCGGATGCGATCTCCCCCGCGGCTTTGGTGAGCCGGGCGGAGTCCATCGCGGCGGTGCCGGCCCGCCCGGCCCCTTACCGAATCGTGCCAGGCCAGAGGCGGTGGGCGGGGGAGCAGCAGGTCGCCCCGGGGGAGCGGGGTGACGTATTGCCGCTGACTCGTCCTCCGCGGTCCTGGCCGCCTGCGGACACGCGCTGTACGGCTCCGCACTTACCGCGCCCACCGCGGTGAGGAAGCTGCCGGTGGGCGGTTCGCGCGCGGGATCAGGCAGCCGGCTGCCCGTTGGCGAACACCTGCCCGGTCGGTCCGCCGGCGCCTGGCGGGGACGTCGGGCGCTCGCAGGCACCGGGACAGCCGCCCGTCCCGTCTTGGGACGTCCGCCGGGCCCCTGTCGGGCCTCTTGACAAGCCGCTACAGCCGGGCCACGATCCGGTCGCAGCTTTTAACTATCTGGTGCGTTAATTCGCCCCCGGTTCCCGTCCCCGCGCCCCGTACTCGAAGAGGAGTACCGCCCATGCCCACCAGCAGCAGCCCGCGCCCACCCCAGCCAGGCGACAGGTCCCGGGCCACCGCCATCGGCGCCTGGGTCGGCAGCGCCCTGGAGTACTACGACTTCTTCATCTACGGCAGCGCCGCGGCGCTGATCTTCCCCAAGGTCTTCTTCAGCCCGTCGTCCGGCTCCGCCGCCGTGCTCAACTCGCTGGCCACCTTCGGCGTGGCCTACGCGGCCCGGCCGGTCGGCGCGCTGATCCTCGGCCATCTCGGCGACCGCCTGGGCCGCCGCCGGATCATGGTCTTCACCGTCGCGCTGATGGGCCTGTCCACCTTCCTGATCGGCTGCCTGCCGACCTACCGGCAGATCGGAAGCGCGGCCTCCGTACTGCTGGTGCTGCTGCGCATCCTCCAGGGACTGTCGGCGGCCGGCGAGCAGGCCGGGGCGAACAGCATGTCGCTGGAGCACGCACCGCAGCACCGGCGCGGCTTCTTCACCAGCTTCACCCTGATCGGCACCCAGTCCGGGCAGATCATCGCCACCCTGGTGTTCATCCCCGTGGCCGCACTGCCCGAACGGCAACTGCTCGGCTGGGGCTGGCGCATCCCCTTCCTGGCCAGCGCCCTCGTCACCGTGGCCGCCTATCTGATCCGGCGGCGGCTGGACGAGACCCCCGAGTTCGAGCAGGCCGCCCGCGAAGGCCGGCTGGCCCGGATGCCGCTGGCCGAACTGCTGCGGCACCACTGGGCCGACGTGCTGCGCGTGGTGTTCGCCGCCACCATCGCCACCGCCTCCACCATCTTCTCCGTCTGGGCGCTGAGCTTCGGAGTGGGCAAGGAAGGCCTGGACCGGTCGGTGCTGCTGTGGGTGGGGGTGGCCGCCAACGCCGTGTCCCTGCTCGCGATCCCGCTGTGGGCGAGGCTCTCGGACCGGATCGGCCGCAAGCCCGTCTTCGCCATCGGCGCCTTCGGCAGCGCCGCGCTGTTCTACCCCTACGTGTGGTCGATGACCACCCGCAGCTACCCGTTGATCTTCCTGCTCGGAGTGGTCTTCTTCGGGGTGGTCTACAGCGCCGCCAACGGCGTGTGGCCGAGCTTCTACGGCGAGATGTTCGACACCCGGGTGCGCCTGTCCGGAACGGCCGTCGGCACCCAGATCGGCTTCGCCGTGGCCGGGTTCGCGGTGACCTTCGCCGCCGGCATCCAGGACGCCCACGGCTGGCTCGGTGTGGCCACCTTCAGCGCCGTGATCTGCGCGGTGGCCGGCGTGGCCGGGCTGACCGCCCGGGAAAGCTGCCGTATCCCGACCGCCGAACTGGGCCGCCGCGGCGCGCACTCCGTCGCAGCGCCGCTCCACGAGTCCACCCCGGCCTGACCTCCTGGGAGCCGACACAGTGAACCCCCGCCGGACCAGGCCGCCCGGGCGCGTACCACCGTGCCCGGGCGGCCCCGACCCTGCCCCGACCTGTTCCGCCCACCTCCCGGGAGACGGCCGGTGACCCCCTCGTTCCTGACCGGCCTGATCGGTGCCGGCATCGGCCCATCGCTCAGCCCCATGCTGCACGAGCGCGAGGCCGACCGGCACGGCGTGCGGCTCCTCTACCGCCGCCTCGACATCGACGAACTCGGCCGCCCCGCCGAGGACGTCGGCGCGCTGCTGCGGGCCGCGCGTGACGTGGGCTTCGACGGGCTGAACATCACCCATCCCTGTAAGCAGTTGGTGATCGAGCACCTCGACGAGCTGGACCCGGCCGCGGCCGAACTCGGCGCCGTCAACACCGTCGTGCTGCGGGACGGCACGGCGGTGGGCCACAACACCGATGTCACCGGGTTCGCCCGGAACTTCGCCCGCAACCTGCCGGACGCGCCCACCGACCACGTGGTGCAGCTCGGGGCGGGCGGCGCGGGAGCCGCGGTCGCCCACGCCGTCCTCACCCTGGGCGCGGACCGGCTCACCGTGGCCGACGCCGATCCCACCCGCGCGGCCGCGCTGGCCGGATCGCTGGAACGCCGCTTCGGCCCCGGGCGCGCCCGCATGGCGGCGCTTCCGCAGTTGCCGCAGGTGCTGAGCGGGGCAGACGGCCTCGTCCACGCCACGCCGGTCGGCATGGCAGCCCACCCGGGCCTGCCGCTGCCCGCGGAACTGCTGCGGCCCGAACTGTGGGTGGCCGAGGTGGTCTACCGGCCGCTGGAGACCGAGTTGCTGCGCACCGCCCGGGCCCTGGGCTGCCGGACCGTCGACGGGGGCGGCATGGCCGTCCTCCAGGCGGCGGAGGCCTTCCGGCTGTTCACCGGCCTGGCGCCGCACACCGACGCGATGCTCGCGGACTTCACCGACCTCGTCGCCACGCCCACGGCCTGAGCCGACCGGCCGACCGGCCTACCGGTCC
>JBEHXI010000435.1:0-3334 GCA_048498775.1 Actinomycetota bacterium
GCGCACATGGCCCGGTAGACCTCGCTTTTGCGGTTGCCGGGCGGGAGCACGACGACGATGAACAGGTTGGTTGGTTCGCGCCAGGCGGGGGCCTGCACCCACACCTTCCCGCCGGCGGCGACCGCGAGCACGGCCAGGGCGAGGCAGCCGGGCAGGTCGGCGGGGGTTTGGGTGACCTCGGCCAGGCTCGCGGCGTATTCGCCGAGCCAGTCGGGCAGCGCCCAGATCGGGAAGGCAGGCAGGCCGGTGGCGGTGGCAGTCAGCGGGGTCGGCTCGGGCCAGCCGTGGGCGTCGACCTCGGCCAGCGCGGCGAGTTCGGTGGTGACGGCGGCGCGCAGGTCGATCGCGGTGTCGGCGGCGGCCTCCTGGCCGAGGGTGATGAGCCGGTGCCCGGCTTCGGTGACACGGCGGGCGTAGGCGAGGTCGCGGACCAGGTGGGCGTAGTAGCCGGCGTTCGCGGCCGTCGGGACGGAGGCGACGAGCTGGTGCAGGTAGGGGCCGCCGCCCACGCGGTCCAGGTCGCGGCCGAGGGCTTTGCTGACCGGGATGACGTGGTACGGCTGCCCGGCATCGGCGAGGGTTGTGATGGCCTCCCAGATGCGGGTGTGGGCGGGCCGGTAGAACTCGCTGCCGTCGAGGATCTGGCGGACTTCGGCCAGGGTGGGCGGGGCCAGCATCACCGCACCCAGCACGATCTGTTCGGCGGCGATGTCGTGGGCGGGGGCCTGGCCGGGAACGGCGCCCTGGTCAGTCGCGGTGTGGAGGAGGCGGAGCGCGGGCGGCTCGGTCACCGGCATCCTTCTTCCATGTCGGTGCCTTCTGCCCGCTCCGGGGCGGAGCCTGGGGCGGGCAGAAGGCAGCAGCGGTCACGATGGCGGGGTGGGGTCAGGAGGCGCGCTGGATGCGGGCGCGGATCACCGGCCGGTGCTCGGCGGCTCCGCCTTGGCGTCGGCGAGGCGCTGCCACAGCCGGTCTGCCTCCACCCGGGTGCGCAGCAGGACAGATGGGTGCACCATGATCGGCTTGCCGATCAGCGCCGACAGCGGCGCCAGGTCCTCGCCGCGGCGCATCACCTGATCGCCGGTCGCCAGCCGCCAGCACGCGTCACGCCATCCGGCCGCCAGCACGTCGGCGTAGCGGAGGATGTCGGGATGCCGGTGCAGGGCGGTGACCTGCCGGCGGGTGACGAGCGGGCATGTCTCGTGCACCTTTGGGTCAAGGAGGTCGGTGTCGCCACGGTGCAACCACCACCGCCACCGCCAGTCGGCGGTCTTGCCCTGCCGGGAGGGCACGGCGGGGTGCCGGTCGAGGGTCCAGGTGGTGCCGTCAGGCGTGGCGGCGGTGTAAGAGTCGCCGGTGCGAATCCAGTCCAGCCGGGGCACGGCGGACTCTGAGACGGTGGTCATCTGGTCACCTCCGATGCGCGCTGCTCGGGTGGGCGTGGGCGGCGTAGACGGCGTGGGAACGGGATGACGGCGTGGCTGCCGCCGAGGTAGCGCACGAGCACGTTGCGCGGTCCGCCACCCATCCCCCAGCGGGTGAAGACGACGCAGCGGCGGGCTGCATGCCGGTCACGATCCGCCTCCGTGTTCGGGGCAGCTCGGACTCGACTTTTTCCCAGCCGGACGTGCGCGGCCGTCGCCGTACAGCCCGGTCATGTCTCCTCCAGGTGGGTGCGCAGTTCGACGGCGCAGTCGAGGAGCTGCTTGGCGCGGCCCCACGCCGTCCACGCCAGGCCGCGCTGGCGGGGGTCGCTGCTGTCTCGGTCGGCTCCGAACACGCCGGTGAGGGGTTCGGTCGCCTCTTCCCAGGTGGTGGCGAGGTCGGCCAGGGCGGCGCGGAGCCGGTCGGCGGGGTCAGCCGCGGCGGGAGTCATGGGCTTGGTGTTCACGCGGCACCGTCCCGCGTGCGCTGGCCACGCGCGACCTCGGCGGTCCAGGACGCCTGCTTGGCGTTCTCCCACGCCACCCGTTCGTCTTCGCACTCCAAAGCGATGCGCAGCCGGTCCCGCTCGGCCTCCAGTGTGGTCGCGCCTTCGATGAGCCGGATCACGGTGGTCCGGTCGATGCGGACGTTCCAGCCTGTGCCGATCGGCCCGACCGGGCAGTCCTCGCCGCGGGCGAACCGGGCGGCGAACCGCAGCGCGGCCCGATAGCTGTAGTCCGTCTCGAACTCGGCGGCGAGCCGGTCCAGCTCGGCGGCGATCTTTGCGCGGATGCTGGCCTCAGTCTCGAACAGGGCGTCGGTCACGGCGTCACCGCCGGGTACGCATCCCAGGTGCGGCCGTCAAGCTGGCGGCCGGCGGCCTTCTTACCGACGCGCTCCATGACCACGGCGGCCGGCTGATTGATGCGCCAACCCGGCCAGGGTGTGCCCCGGTCGCGGCCGTCCGGCATGACGACGTGGTGCCGGTCGTCGGTGGAGTAGACCGGCTGGGGACGCCAGTTGCCCCACTGCTTGAAGAAGAACGCCACGCCGGCGGCGGTGCACTGGTCGCGGAGGGTCCGGACCCAGTCGGGGTGCATCGGGCGGGCGCCCGGTCCGGACTCACCGCCCGCGATGACCCAGTGAAGGCCACCGGCCGAGCCGACGCGCCCGGACAGCGCGGCGCCCAGCTCTTCGCCGTAGCCCTCCAGTGCGTCCATGTACTCGACACCGAGCCAGCGGGACAGGTCGACCGGGCTGAGCAGCGGTTCGCAGGATAGGAACCGCACGGTGGCCGGGGTGTCGAACAGGGCCGGGATGCGCAGGTCGGCGCGTTTCTGGTCTTCGACGCTGACGCCGACCCAGACGTTCGGCAGCGGCCACGATCGGGGATCGGTGGCGCGCTCGGCCCACGTCGTGTCAATCCCGTACTGTCGGGCGAAGGGGACAGCGTGGCGCTGGACCGTCTCAGAGAACGCCTCGGAGCGCAGCAGCGACCGCATGCGCCCGTGCCGCTTCGTCAGGACCTGGAAGGTGTGCCGCTCGGCGAGCGCCATCACCGCGAACACGCGGGCGATGAACTCGTCGGGCACCTTGTCGTGGAACAGGTCCGACATCGAGTTGACGAACACCCTGCGGGGCTTGGACCAGCGCAGAGGCTCGGCGAGTCGCTTCTTGATGAGGTTGATGCGGCCGGTCCAGTCGATCCGCCCGTTGACCCGGTGGGTCAGGCCGGAGAACGCGGACGCGATCGTCGGGTTCGGGTTGCTGGCGCGGATGTGGGCACCGGGGATCGCATAGCAGCCGTCACAGCCCGGGGAGACCCGGTCGCAGCCGAGGACCGGGTTCCACGTTGTGTCGGTCCACTCGATACGGCTGGAGTTGCTCACAGTCCGGCCTCCTCGACGTC
>JBEHXI010000436.1:0-3296 GCA_048498775.1 Actinomycetota bacterium
CCGCCGCCGCGATCAGCCCGCGGCGCCCCGGCCGGCCCCCGGCCGGGGCGTCCGCCGCCGGCTCGGGCCCGGTCCGCGGCGCCGCGGCCAGGCCGGTGGGCGGACGCCAGCCGGCCTCGGGGCGGGTGGGACGCTCCGGGTCGGTCACCGGCGGCTGCGCCGGCGCCCACTGCTGCGGTGGCGTCTGACCCGAGGACCACGTGGGCTGTGCGGAGGGCTGTGAAGAGGGCTGCGGGGAGGGCTGCGGCTGCCCGCCGCGGGGGGTGAGGGTCACGGTCTGCTCCTGGGCGGCCGGCGGGACGGCCGGGGACGTGCGATCGGGCTCGGCGGTCGCCGGGGTGCCCTGGGCGAGCGCGACCAGCATCTCCGCGGCCCGCCGGGCGTCCGGCCGGGCCTGGGGGTCCTTGTGCATCAGTTCGCGCAGCACGGGCGCCAGTTCGCCGGCGCGGCGCGGTTCGGGCAGCGGCTCGGTGACGATCGCGGTCATCGTGGACCACGCGGAGGTGCGGCGGAACGGCGAGCCGCCCTCGACGGCCGCGTAGAGCATGGCGCCCAGCGACCAGATGTCCGAGGCCGGGCCCGGCTGCTGCCCCTGGGCGCGCTCCGGCGCGAGGAAGTCCAGCGAGCCGACGAGCTCTCCGCTCTGGGTGAGCTGGGCGGCCGCGCCGTCCCCGGGCTCCTCCATGGTGGCGATGCCGAAGTCGGTCAGGACGACCCGGCCGCCGCGCTCCAGCAGGACGTTGCCCGGCTTCACGTCGCGGTGCAGCACCCCGGCGGCGTGCGCGGCGCCGAGGGCCTCGGCCACCTTCGCGCCGATGCCGGCGGCCTCCCGGGGGTCCAGCGCGCCGCGTTCGGCGAGCACGTCGGCCAGGGAGGGGCCGTCCACCAGTTCCATGACGATGACCGGCCGGCCGTCCTCCTCGGCCACGTCGTACACGGCGACGACCCCGGGGTGCCGGATCCGCGCCGCCGCCCGCGCCTCGCGCTCCATCCGCAGCCGCAGGGCGGCGAGTTCCTTGCCGGAGGCGTCGTTGTAGGTGCGCAGCTCCTTGACGGCGACATCGCGGCCGAGCACCTCGTCCCTGGCCCGGCACACCATGCCCATGCCGCCGCGGCCGAGTTGTTCGACCACCCGGTAGCGTCCCGCCAGCAGCCTGCCGTTCGCGTGCCCCTCGGTTCCTGCCGCAGACACTGCTCTGTGCTCCCCGTTCGTCATCGTGCGCGTTCGGCGCCCGGGCCGCCGGTGACACCGGCCGCGGACGCGGTGCCGGCGCGGGCGGGGCAGCGGGGCCGCTCCCGGCGCCGGTGAGCGGCAAGCGTAGCCAAGTCCGGGCCGGGGCGCGTCCCTCGGGTGGCCGGGTGTGTACATCCGCACACACTGTGCGGGAACGTTCCCGGAATCGACCGGCCACGTTCACCGGCCGCGTTCACCGGCCGCGTTCACCGGCCGCCCGCCGCGCCGGGATCAGGACGGTACCGGAACCCGCGGGAAGTTGTCGGTGACGGTGTCCCCGGCGGCGTCGATCTCCGCGTCGACGATGTTGTGGACGATGTGGTTCGCTCCGGGCGTCTCGTCCAGGACCGCCCGCACCCCGTCCGGCGTTCCGCTGGCCCGGACCAGGGTGTTGCCGGAGATCAGCACGTTCTGGGCGTTGCGCAGCCGGATGCCGACGGCCGGGTACCGGTTGATGATGTTGCCGGTGAGGGTCACCTGGTCCACCGGCTGACGCGGGCTCGCGCCGAGCAGCGCGACGGCCGCGTCGCCGCTGGTCCCGCCGTAGTGGTTGACGTAGTTGGTGCTGACGACGATCTGGCCGAGTCCGCCGCGCGGCTGGGCCGTCTCGACGAGCAGCGCCGGGCCGGTACCGGACGGGCCCAGGTAGTTGCCGGACAGCAGGCTGTTGTAGCAGTCGACGAGGTGGACGCAGTTGGCGGACGCGCCGTCCAGCATGTTGCCGATGGCCTGCACGGTCTCCCAGTTCTCGAAGAACAGCGCCTTCTCGAAGCCGGACATGGAGTTGCCGAGCACCACGCAGCCGGCGTTGTAGACGCGTACCGCCCCGCGAACGCCGTGGATGCCGTAGCGCAGGCCGTAGAAGACGTTGTCGACGACGGTGGTGTTGTCGGAGTCGTCGACCGCGAGGCCGGTGCCGGCCCGGGAGCCGAGGAACTGGTTCTGCGCCACGATCAGGGACCGCTGGTTGACGCTGGAGAAGCCGGTCGCCTCGCCGCGCAGGTGGAAGCGGCAGCCGGTGACCCGGGTGTCGTGGTACGGCGAGCGCACCTGTTCCTCGGTGACCAGCAGGGCGGCCCCGGTGCCGCTGTACTCGAAGGTCAGCCCGTGGATCTCGATGGCGGGGCCCGGATACGGCTCCTCGGTGGACGCCTGGGTGACCGTCAGCCCGGACGGCAGGCCCGCGTCGAACGCGAGGGTGCTGCCCGCCTCACCGGCCAGGCCGGTCAGGTGGACCGGGGCCACCGCGGCCAGCGGCCGGGCGATCCGGTAGGTGCCCGGGGGCACCACGACCAGATGGCCGCCGTCCCTCGCGGCCTGCGCGAACGCCCGCTGGAACGCCGCGCTGTCGTCGGTGCCGCCGTCGCCGCGGGCGCCCACCGCGCGCACGTCCACGCCGTGTCCCGGCGGGAGCATCCGCGGCGCGGCGTACGCGGTGCCGCCCGCCGCCCCCACCCCCATCAACGCCGCCGCGGCGCCGAGGCCGCCCAGTGCCGCGCGGCGGCTGTACCCGCCGAACCCGCCCTCACCCATGCCGAACTCCCCACTGTGGACTGTCGTTTGGCAGCTGATCGGCTGCGTGTGTCAGGGCGCCTCGCCCGGCGCGACGGCGAGCAGTGCGATGACGGCGAGGTTGCGCTGCGCCGCGTCGTTGGTGGCGACGGCGGCGTCACCGGTGGCGGACACCGGGATCTCCATCACCGGTTCGGGGACCGCCGGGCCGTCGACCCGCACCGCCGCGGGCCAGGGCCGGCCCGCCGGGTCGGCGAGGAACTGCTGCCAGCCGCGCTTGCGGATGGCCGGGTCGCCGAGCTGCTCCCCCGCCCACGCGGTGACCCGGGAGTAGATCGTCCTGAACACCTGCGGGTCGAAGTCGCGGCCGTAGCGGGCGATCTTCTCGGCCGACGGCGCCTGGACGTAACGGGCGAAGTCCAGATACGTCCGGCGGAACTCCGGGACGTCGACGAGGTCGAGCACCTCCCACAGGATCTGCTCGCCGCAGAACGCCATCGCCAGGTTGTAGCCGCCCTCGAAGTCGCCCTTGCCGAGGTTCACCAGGTGG
>JBEHXI010000437.1:0-3293 GCA_048498775.1 Actinomycetota bacterium
TCCCCCACCCCCCCCCCCCCCCCCCCCCCCCCCCCCTCCCGCTTTCAGCTCCCGGGGGCTAGCCGCCGGTTCCCGGGCCGGTACTGCTGTGCGGCCGGGTGAAGGTGGGCGAGGGCGTCGTACCGCCGCCGCCCAGCAGCCCCCCGGTCCCGCCCGCGGTCGTCCCGGTGCTGTCCGTCGCCGTCGGCGTCGGGCTGGTGCAGCCGCCCGGCAGCAGGCTGCACGGGGTGGCGGACGGGCTCGGCGCCGGCACCGAGGCCGACGCGGAGGCCGACGGGTTGGTGCTGGCCGACGCCGACGCGCTCGGCGCCGGGGCGCCGTTCTCGTCCGCGCCCTGCCCCAGCTGCGGCGCCGGCGGGAAGGTCATCACCGGGCTGCCGGCCAGGGCCTGCTGCATGTAGCCGGTCCACACCTGGGTCGGCATGTCGGCGCCGAAGACCTTGCTGAAGCCGCCGACACCGGCCATGGACTGCAGCGCCGGGTTCTTCGGGTCCTCCTTGAACATGGTCACCGAGGTGACCAGCTGCGGGGTGTAGCCGATGAACCACGCCGACTTGTAGTCGTCGGTGGTACCGGTCTTGCCCGCCACCGGCCGCCCCAGCGCCTGCGCGTTGGTGCCGGTACCGAACTTCACCACGTCCTGGAGCACGTCGGTGACGGCGTTGGCGGTGGTGGACGGCATGGCCTGGGTGGCGGTCGGCTTGTCGAAGCCGGGCAGCTCCCCGCCCTTGGCGATCACCTTGCTCACCGAGTACGGCTCGTGGTGCAGGCCGTTGTCCGCGAAGGTGCCGTAGGCGTCGGCCATCCGGATCGCCGAGGGCGTCGAGGTGCCGATGAAGAAGCCCGCGGTGTTGTACTGCAGGCTGCTGCGCAGCAGGCCGGCGTTGATCGCCTCGTTCTCCACGTTGCTGTAGCCGACGTCCTCGCCGAGCTGCACATACGGGGTGTTGACGGACTGCTCCATGGCCTTGCGCAGCGTGATGAACCCGTACTTCGTGGGCACGTCGTTGTGCTGGTGCAGCACCCCGGTCGGGTCGTTGGCGTCGCTGATCGGGTTGCCGTTCTGGTCCTTGATCACGATGCCGTCGTCACCGTTGAACTTGCTCTCCGGGGTGATCGGCTGCGACGGCTGGCCCGGGGTGAGCATCGCGCCGTGGTCGATGCCCGCGGCCAGGTCGAAGGGCTTGAACGTCGAACCCACCGGCACACCCACGGTGTTGGCGTTGTTGGCGTAGTGGCCCTTGTCCCAGCCCGCGCCGCCGTACAGCGCCACGATCGCGCCCGAGGTCGGGTCCACCGAGGCGGCGCCCACCTGGACGTTGCGGTCGGCGGACCGCGCCTGCGGGTTGAGGTGCTGCTTGCTCATCTTCGCGACCGAGTCGGACAGCGCCTGGACCTTCTTCTTGTCGAAGGTCGTGTAGATCTGGTAGCCGCCCTGGCCGAGCTGCTGGTCGGTGATGTGCGGCGAGGAGTGGGTCTTGACGTAGTCCTCGGCCGTCTGCACCAGGTAGCCGATCTGGCCGCCCATGCCGCCGCCGGTGGTCATCGGCTTCGGGGTCGGGAAGCCCTGCTGGAGGTACTTCGCCTCGTCCGCCGCGCTGAGCTGCTTGATCTGCACCATGCGGTCCAGGACGTACTTCCAGCGCGCCTCGGCCGTGGCCTTCGCCTGCGGGTCGCTGTCGGCGTTCATCATCACGCTGGGCTCGTTGACCGTCGCGGTCAGGAACGCGCCCTGGCTGACGTTCAGCTGTCCGACGTGTACGCCGTAGTACGCCTCCGCCGCCGCCTCGATGCCGTTGGCGCCGCGGCCGAAGTAGCAGGAGTTCAGGTAGCCCTGGAGGATGTCCTGCTTGCTGAGCACCTGCCCGATCTTCAAGGAGATCATGATCTCCTTGAACTTGCGGGTCACCGTCTGCTCCTGGTCCAGGTAGGCGTTCTTGACGAACTGCTGGGTGATCGTCGAGCCGGACTGGACCTCGCCGCCCTGCGCCATGTGGTAGACGGCGCGCAGGATGCCCTGCGGGTCCACACCCGGGTCGGTGTAGAACGAGGCGTTCTCGGCGGCCAGGAAGTCCCACTGGACGTCCCTGGGCACGTCCGCCAGCGTCACGTTCTGCCGGTTGACCTGCCCGACGCTCGCCATCTGCGAGCCGTCGGCCCAGTAGAAGACGTTGTTCTGCAACTGGGTGCTCGGGTTGACGCTCGGTATCGACACGGCCGCGTAGGCGTAGCCGAGCCCGCCGACCACCAGTCCGAGCCCGATCACGAACATCCCGGCGATCTGCTTGAACGACGGCACCCAGCGGCGCAGCCCGGTCTTCTGGGAGCGCGGATAGTCGATCAGCCGTTTACGGCCCGGCGGCGCTCCGGGCGGTGGCGCGCCTCGGCGGCCGGAGGCCTGGGCGGCGCGGCGCATCTCGGCGCGGCCGGGCCGGGGGGCGCCAGGCGAAGAGGCTCCGGGCGCCCCGTAGGGCTCCCCGTCCCGCGGGGACCGGCGTCGGTGTTCGCTCATGTCTTCAGCTGCTTCCAACCGGGTGACAGCAAGGCCCGGGCGGGGCCTTGAGGGTTCCTGGGGCGTCCCTCCGGATACATATGGATACCAGGAGGAGTGCGTCCAGCGGACTGATCGTGTCCTCTCCCTGTCCTTCAGCGGCCGTCGGTCGCCGCGCACGGGGCCGACGGCTTATCGGTACGGGTCGAGGAACCGGGCGGTTCGATGATGCCGCAACGGCTAGGGGGGAAGGGCCTCCAGACAGCGCACCCCCGTGTCAGTCGCCGGCACCGGGCAGCACGCGCGGCGCGGACCGCTCCCCGGCCCGCGGTGCCGTGGCGCCGCCGGGCACCCGGGCGAGCCGGTACCCACGGCCGGCCACCATGACCTCGGCCTCCAGCGCGCCGGCCGGGCGCCGGGCGCCGCGGGCGGCGCGGCAGCGGGCCTCGACTGGCGGCATCGGGTCGTTCTCCTCGTCAGGTGTCGCATCGGTGTCGTACAGGCTGTAGGAGTCACACTAGTCTCACCACCTGTGAGACTGCCGGGGGAGCCCGGCGGTTCCGGGACGGGTCTGTGAACCGCGTCCTGTGGCCGGTCCGTGACCGGAGCCACCCAGCGCCGCCGAGGCCGCGGCAGTAAGAGCAGGTCAGGACCCGAGCGCCGGCGGGCGGACGTTTACCGTACCCGAGGCGGGTGACACTCGCCGGAGCGGCCGCGGTACCGGGCGGTGTCCGTGGACGGTTCCGGGGTGGTACGGGAGAAATGGGATGATCGGGAAATCATGACCGCATCGCCCGCCGGA
>JBEHXI010000438.1:0-3262 GCA_048498775.1 Actinomycetota bacterium
CCCCGCGGTGGTGAAGGCGCAGGGGCGAAGGGAGATCGAGTCGTCGCCGCCCGCCCCGGTCGCGTCGGCGGCTCGGTCACTCCCCGCCCTCCGAGGGCTCCTCCGGGCCCGCCACCCGTGCCGCGATCTCGCGGCGCTGCTCGGGCGTGGCCGGCATCTCCACCCGGTCGCGGAAGTACCAGGAGCTGAGCGCCACCCGCAGGCGCTGGCGGCGCGGCAGGGTGCCGACGTCCTCGCCGCCGGCCGGCCGCAGCGGCCGGGGCACGTCGCGCACCAGGATGCGGTAGCGCTTCTCGGCGGGCAGCGGGCGGCTGGACTCGCCGAGCCTGCCGTAGACCTCCTGGGCGACCCGGCCGGTCTCCTCGCCCTCGGTCAGCAGTTCGCGGTCGTGGTCCTGGAGCGCCAGGCAGACCCGTTTGGTGACGAAGAAGGCGATCACCGGGCCGATCAGCACGGCGATCCGGAAGAACCAGGTCAGCGCGTTGACCGACAACTCGAAGGTGTACGCGGTCACGTCGTTGCCGCCGGCCCACAGCAGCAGGCCGTAGAAGGTGATGGCGGCCACGCCCAGACCGGTGCGGGTGGCGTGGTCGCGCGGCCGGTCGCACAGGTGGTGCTCCATGCGGTCGCCGGTCACCCACTTCTCGAAGAACGGGTACGCGTACAGCACCAGGAACAGCACAGCCGGCAGCACCACCGCCGGGATGAAGACGTTCCACATGAACGTGTGCCCGGCCCAGGTGGTCTCCACCGACGGCATCAGCCGCAGCGCGCCCTCCAGGAAACCGACGTACCAGTCGGGTTGGGCGTCCGTCACCACCTGGTCGGCGCGGTACGGGCCGTAGATCCAGATGGGGTTGATCTGGGCCAGCCCGCCGAGGGCGAACAGCGCACCGGCGACCGTGAAGGCCAGCCCGGTGGACTTGGCGGTGAACTGCGGGAACATCGGCTGGCCGACGACGTTGCGGTTGGTCTTCCCGCGCCCGCTCCACTGGGTGTGCTTCAGGTACACCACCAGGAACAGGTGCACGACGATCAGCAGCGCCAGCAGCCCGGGGATGAGCAGGATGTGCGCCAGGTACAGCCGGGGGATCAGGATGTGCCCCGGATACGCGCCGCGCAGCACGAAGAACTCCAGGTAGGTGCCGACGATGGGCACCGAGCTCAGGATCGTCAGCGCGGTGCGCAGCCCGGTGCCGGACAGCAGGTCGTCGGGGAGCGAGTAGCCGCAGAACCCCTCGAACATCGCCAGCAGGAAGAGCGTCACGCCCAGGATCCAGTTGACCTCCCGCGGCCTGCGGAACGCTCCGGTGAAGAAGATCCGCAGCATGTGCACCCCGATGGCCGCCACGAACACCAGCGCCGCCCAGTGGTGCGTCTGACGGATCAGCAGCCCGCCGCGGACGTCGAAGCTGAGGTAGATGGCCGAGGAGTACGCCGAGGTCATCCGCAGGCCCTGCAACGGCACGTAACTGCCGTGGTACGCGCCCTCGGTCATGCCCGGGTCGAAGAACAGCGCGAGATAGGTGCCGGTCAGCAGCAGGACGACGAAGCTGTACAGGGCGATCTCGCCCAGCAGGAACGACCAGTGGTCCGGGAAGGCCTTGCGCAGCAGCTCCTTGGCCGCCGCGGAGACGGGCAGCCGCCGGTCCAGCCCGACATAGCCCTCCACCGCGGCCGCGCGGGCCCTCGCCTTCAGCCGCTCCTTCCGCTTGCGGAACAGCATGCGTCACTCTCCCTCGTCCGCTGTGCGCACCCGGCGCCCCGGGAACCGCGGCTGATGGGTAACCCGTCACCAGGCCGCCCAATCCCGCCGCCGGGACGCCGGGCCCTCCTACCCGCTGCGCGGGCGTCCACGTGCACACCGCGCGGGAGAGTCAGGGGCGCACCCGCTCGATCACCTCATGGGAGACACGCCCCGCGCCCCGCATCTTCGCGCGCCCGACACACACCAGGGCCGTGCCGCCGGCCGCGTACGCCACGGTGAGCACCGCCGCGGCGCGGGCGGGCGGCAGCACCGCCTCCAGCGACCGCAGCGCCGTCTCGTGCGCCGACCACAGCGCCAGCAGACCGCACACCCCGGCGCCGGCCAGCGCCGCGCCGCCCAGACCGGCCCGGCGCACCGCCTCCGCCATCTCACCGCGGACCCGGTCGAGTTCCTCGCGCAGCAGGGCGGCGGTGTCCTGGGACAGTCGGTCGGCGGCGCTCCTGGCGCGCCGCGGCCCGGGGCCGTGCTGCACTCCGTCATACGGCTCGGTCATCGCTCGCCCTTCCTCGGCCGGTGGGCCTTCGGGGGTGTCCGGCCGGCGGCGCCGTGAAAACGCCTGCCACGCCGGCACCGGCCCGTCACATCGTCTTGATCTTCAGATAGCGCCAGACGTCCGGGGCGTTGGCGGCGACGGCCGCGACCATGGCCACGGCGGCGGTGCCCGCGGCGACACGGACGACGGCCGCCGGGATCCGGATCCCTTCCCTGAGGACCTTCATACCTGACTCACCTCCTCCCGCAGCTCGCGCAGCAGCTCCTCCAGACGGGCCACGGCCACGCCGACCGCGGCCCGCACCGGCGGGCTCAGCCCCACCACCACGTCGGGTTCCGCGCCGGTCATCCGCACCATCGGCTCGCAGCCGAGGACCAGGACCCGCGGCAGCGGCGCGCCCTCGGCCAGCCGGTGGGCCAGCGCCAGGACGCCGACCGGGTCCATCCCGTGCGCCTCGGGCACCGCAGGCGCCGCGGACGGCGGATCCGGCTCGATGACGTACACGGTGCCGGGCGGTCCGCCGCGCGGCGCCGCGTCGACCAGCACGGCCGCCCGGTAGCCGTCGAGCAGCCGGTAGGCCAGGTCCATCCCGCGGATGCCGAAGTCGGCGACGTGCACCCCCTCGGGCAGGTCCCGGTCGCGCAGCGCGCCGATGACCTCGGGCCCGAACGCGTCGTCGGCGAGGAAGACGTTGCCGATGCCGGCGACCAGGATGCGCGGCGCGGGTCCGGTGGCGGGCGCCACCGGTTCGAGTTCCGCGGGCGAGAAGAAGAACCGGTGGCCCAGGCTGGTGGGGAAGTCCCGGCCGTCGTCCCGCTCCAGGGTGACGACGACGTGGATGCGGCCCTCGACGTCCTCCTCGACGGACTCCACCTCGGCGGTCCGCCCGTGCAGCACGGTGTCGAGGACGTCGGCGCGGCGCGAGGGCCGCAGCCGCACCCGGCTGCCGCGGCCCAGCCGCACCCCGTCCACCACCACGGTGCGCTCCGCCGTCCCCTCCG
>JBEHXI010000439.1:0-3054 GCA_048498775.1 Actinomycetota bacterium
CCCTGGATCTGCTCCTCGCTGAGGGTCGTCCACTCCCGCAGCAACCGCTCGACGGGATCACCACCGGTACCGTCCACCGGCGCGTCCGGCTCCACCGGCTCCACCGGGGAGGCGGGCGGCGCGGCGGGAACCTCCCGTCGCCCGGGCTCGATCCCGTCCGGAAGACCCGACGTGATCAGGCGCAGCAACTGCCGTGCGGTGACCGGCTCATGGCCGGGGCTGTTCCGCAGCTCCTCCTCCAGTTCGACGAGTCGCTGCCGCTGGTCCTCGTCCAGCCCCGCTTCCAGCATCCGGCGCAGTTCCTCGTCGGCGGTGCGCGTCTCGGCCCTGTTGAAGTACTCCTGTCCCGGGTAGGCCATCGAGCCCTGACCGGCGGCGTCACCGGAAAGCACGGACAGCCTGCTGTGGTGGCGAGGGACCAGGGCCTGGCGGTGCGCGTCGAGTCCCAGCCGGTTCCCGAACCGCTGCGCGGCCTGGCTGAGCACCGCCGGCAGCGCCAGGTGAAGGGGCAGGTGCGGCCGGCCGGCCGCGGCGAACTGCCGGGCGATGAGGGTGCGCAGGCCCTGCCAGGTCAGCGGCCCCTGCTCGCCCTCCTGGCGGCGCCACTGCTCCAGTGCCGCGAAGCCGCGCAGCAGCGCCAGGAACGCCTCCCGGTCGTCCTCCAGATACGGCCCGTAGACCAGGCGGAGCGCCCGCACCCAGAGCAGCACGTCGTCCGCACGCCCCACGTCGCCCGTCAGGTCCGCCGCCAGGCGGTGCCGCTCCGCGAGTGTCGGCTCGGGCCGGAAGCCCACCCACCAGTCGCCCTCCGCCAACTGGAACCGGGCACCGAGGCCGCGGGACGGATCGGCGGCGGCGACGACCGGCTCGCGCCCGCTGGCGGTGGCCCACACCCACCCGTTCCGGTGGCCGGCCAGCACCTGTCCCGGCAACGGCGTCCCCAGCGGATCGCGCGAGGGCTCACCCGCGACATCCGCACCCGTGACGACCAGCGCGGTATCCGCCGGCAGCCCGGCCTGGTTCGGATCGGCGGCGAACAGGTAGTCGACCACCTGCGGGTAGTCGATCGCCTTGACGGTCCCGTCCGGCAACGCGAACGCGGCGTGGGTGGCGTCGCCGCGCAGGCCCAGCAGATACGCCTTCCCGAACGGCAACGGCACGGCGCCGCTCTCGGCCACCACCCGTGCCCCGTCGTCCAGCCGCACCTGCGTGTACCCGTGCACCTCGGGCAGCAGGTGATAGGTCTCGGCCCGTCCGGCCAGGTCGCCGGCCGGACGCGCGGAGAAGCCCACCGGCTTGCCCTGGGGGTCCAGATGCCGCACCTGGTGCACCTGGTCCACCGGCACCCCGGTCCCGTCCACGGCCACCACCTGCGGCCGCCAGTGCTCCGCCGCGAAGTGGTCCGCCGGGGGCTGCGACAGCAACGGGAGAGCCTCCAACGCCGCGTCCACCAGCGGCTGGAACTCCCGCCGCTCGGACGGGGGCAGCTTGCCGGCCTGCTCCACCGCCGCGGCCACGAACGTCTGGAGCTTCTGGTGGATCCCGTCGGGGATCGGGATGCCCACCGCGTAGCCGCCCACCGCCTCGGCCATGGCCTGGACCTCCGGCAGTTTCGCCATGACGACCACCGGGTTGGCGAGTACCTTCGCGCTCGACGCCACCAGAGGAGCGATTCCCCGCACCGCCGGGTGGTCCACGATGCGCCGGATGGACTCGCGCAGCACCTCCAGGGGGAGGGGCGCGGCGTACCGCACCGCGCGCTCGTGGGCCTTCGCGGTGACGTCCGCCAACTCCCCGACGACCCGCTCGATCTGCTCGGGGGTCAGGAAGGTCACCCGCGCGTCGAGGGTGCCCTGCGCCTGGAGGAAATCGTGCAGGAACCCGACGTGCCGCAGCTCCTGGACCGCCAGGGGCACGGCCGATCCATCGGTGTCCAGCGCCGGGAGCTCGGCGATGTCCACCGTCTCCGCCTGGCCGGGGGTCCTGCCGTCCGAGGTGCGCCCGGTCAGAGCGGCGATCAGGTGCTCACGCGGAGTCGGCGTGTCGCCGGCGGAGGCGGTGAAGAACCCGGGAGGAACCGACAGCCCGCTCACGCCCTGGATCTGCTGCCTCAGGAGCCCCTCAAGCACCGCGTGAGCATGGTCGGCGATCTGGCCGTAGGCCTGGTCGAAGAAGTGCCGGGTCCGCGGCCGCAGCCCCGGCAGGACGCGGCCGAACGCCTGCCGCAATGCCGTGACCAGCAGGTTCTTGAAGATGCGGTTCGGCGGGTCATTCGTGCCGCGCTGCCGCTCGACGGCGTCCGTCATCCGCTGCATCGCCCCCATCGGGCGCACCGCGACATGGCTGAACGCCTGCCACGCGTATCCCCACACCTCGTCGATGTCAGGGATGGCCGCCAGGAACGGGGTGAACGTCACCGGGACCTCGGCCCCCATGACCGCGCTCGCCAGCTGCGCGGCGATCCCCTCCCCGTACCTCCTCGCGTGGACGTACGCGGGCAGGTAGTTGGGCCGCGTCAGCCTGCGCAGGGCGTAGTCCTGGAGCGCTCGCATGCCGAGCAGCGGCGAGCCCACGTTGGGCTGCACGTAGGCGAGACCGTTCGGCCCGAGGACGCCGGGCAGGACCGCGACGTAGTCGGTGAACGGGGTGGACTCCCACCCGGGCAGGCTCGCGACGATCTCACTGAGCCGTACCGGGGCCCGCTGGTGGTCGGCACGTCCCAGCGCGGCCCGCGCCCGCAGGAGCTCGGTCTGCGCCTCGGCCGGGGACAGCCCCCGCTCCCCCGGCAGCGCGTCCATCGGCGCGACGACGAACTCCGCGATCGGGAGGGAGAGTATGGCCTGTTTCGGCACATCGGCGGGGACGTGTTCGGGAATCGGGTGGAACAGTCCCGTCTGCGGACTGCGCCAGAACCCCATCGCGTCGTAGACGATGTGGACACCCGGGCCCTTGGCCAGCACCGTCTTCTTGGTGAGGACCAGGCCGGGGGGAAGGTCGGCGAAGACCAGCACGTGCCGGTCCTCGACCTCCAGGCCGATCTTGTTGCGGAACGGC
>JBEHXI010000440.1:0-3030 GCA_048498775.1 Actinomycetota bacterium
GGCAAGGTCGTCGGCCGTTGGCGCAGGGAGGTTTGCGCGTTCCCACAAGCGCTTCACGACGCTCGTGTCGCCCATCTCGAGTGGCACCACACGCCACGCGGCTTCGCCGGCATGGGTGATCCTGACGCTGCGAGCGCCCAGATCCTCTTCGCCGCTTCTCGCGGCCTCTCGAACGGCGTGGTGCCAGGCCAGCACTTCTACGGCTCGTTGGCTCCACTGTTTGAATTCCGCCACAAGGCGGCGGATCTGTTCGCGCTCTGTCTTAGAGGTCCTAACAAAGTTGATCAGCGGGTTTGTGGTCCTATGTGGATCGTCTCTATGATCATCGCTCGTGAGGAGGGGAGAACAGCCGCCGTGGATCGTCTCGGACGGGTTGTGGCAGCGTATCGCGCCTCTCCTTCCCAAGCCGGTAGTACGCGACCCGCGGCGGCCTGGCCGGCACCGGTTGGACGACCGGAAGGTGCTGTGCGGGGTCTTGTTCGTGCTGCATACCGGGATCCAGTGGGAGTACCTGCCCAAGGAACTGGGGTTCGGGTCCGGGATGACCTGCTGGCGCAGGTTGCAGGCGTGGAACGCGGCCGGGGTGTGGCAACGTTTACACGAGCTGCTGCTAGCCGAACTCCAGAGCGCGGGCAGGCTGGACTGGTCGAGAGCGGTGATCGACTCGTCTCACGTCCGAGCGGCCAGACGCGGCCCAAAAGTGGCCCGAGCCCGGTCGACCGCGCCCGCCCAGGCTCCAAGCACCACGTCCTGACCGAGGGCGCCGGCATCCCGCTATGCGCGTCGCTGACCGGCGGCAACCGCAACGACATCACCCAACTGTTGCCCTTGATCGACAAGATCCCGCCGGTACGTGGTCGTCGCGGGCGGCCACGCCGCCGCCCAGATGAGCTGTACGCCGACCGCGCCTACGACCACGACAAGTACCGCAAAGCCGTACACGCCAAAGGGATCCGCACCCGCATCGCCCGCCGCGGTCAACCGCACGGCTCTGGCCTTGGCAAGCTCAGGTGGGTGATCGAGCGAACCATCGCCTGGTACCACGGCATGAAACGCCTACGCATCCGCTGGGAGCGCCGCGACGACATCCACGAAGCGTTCCTCAACCTCGCGACGTGCATCATCACGTACCGGCACGTCGCCCGACTTTGTTAGGACCTCTTAGGAACGGGCTAGCCTTTGAGCGAACCTGGGCATGGGTCCAACGCTGCAAGCAGCTCACGGGCCGATGCCTCGTACCGCCTCCAGAGCGAGTCGTCGGGCGCTTGGTCCTGGTCGTCAGCGAAGGAGGGAGCGTCCATGAATGCTAGCCTCGGTCTTTCGGTAACTGTTGATCAAGGTGGGGCTTCAGGCTTGTTGGTCTTCGCTGACGGGTCGTCTCGGTGCGGGTATAGCGGTAGCCCGACGCGGTGGTCGGGTTCCTCCGGAGTGCTCGTAGGTGCGGGTCGCGGGTTCAGGTGACGGGTTGGGGTAGTGCGGCGAGCCGGTGGTACGCGGTGACGAGTTGTTCGGCCCAGGGCCAGCCCTGGGCGATGCGTAGCCGGGTGCGGCGGGCTGAGCGGGTCAGGCGCGCGGCGACGTGCAGTAGCCGGTAGCGCAGTTTCTTCGGTTCGGCGTGGGCCAGATCGCCGTCGAGCAGGAGGTGTTGGGTCCAGGCGAGCAGGTCGATGCCGGCCAGGGCGCGCTCCAACCATGCCGCGTTGATAGCGAAGACGCGAGACGGGAACCGGCCAAAGCCGGTGTCTTTGCCGCAGCGGATGCGGTCTTCGACGCGGGCGTGGCCGCGGTGACGAGCTTCCAGGTACTGAATTGATCCGGCGCTGGTCGGGGTGTCGGTGGCCATGACCTGGTGACGCATGCCTTCGATGGTGTCGAACAGGGACAGCTGCGCCCCGGGATGCGGGCGTTCGCGGCGGGTGATGAATCGGGTGCCGGTTGGGTAGTTGGCCCGGTAGTCGGCTGGCAGCAGGTCGGTGATCTCGAAGACCTGGGCGCCGTCACGGATCTCGCCGTCAGTATCCAGTGCGGGTACCCACCAGTCGATGTGGTCAAGGGCGATGCGGATCGCGTCGCGGACGGGTTCGGTGATCGCGACGCCGACGGAGAAGAAGGTGTTCATGCCGAACTCGCGCAGGGATCGGATGTGGGTCAGGAATCCGTAGGTGCAGCCGGCCGAGTCGCTGCGGATGAGCAGGTCGGTGCCGTAGCGATGGGCATCGGGATCTGGGCGAGCGCGGCGTCCAGGACGGTGATGTGGTCAGCGGTGGTGTTCGACCCGGCCCGGCCTTCCCGTAGCAGCCCCGCGAGGGCCTCCCGGGTGTTGTCGAGGAAACAGAACAACGGGTGGTAGCCGAAGGTCTTCTTCCACGTACTGGTGGCGTTCTGTTTCTCGGAGTGGCAGATCACGATGGAGGCGTCTAGGTCGAGTACCAGGCCAGGGACCGGGCGGCCGGCCGCTTTCGAGGTGGGCAGCCCATCGCGGGTCTCGGCCGCCTGCGCCCACGCCAATTCCCGGGCCTGGGCGCGTGCCTGCCGCAGCCTTCTCACCGCGGCATCGTCCATACCGGACAGCACCCGCCACGCGGTCGGGTCCGAGGCCACCGCCCCGAACAACTCGGGTTGATCCCGAAGAACCGCCAGATCCGCGATGACCTGACCACCGTCCGCGATCATTACGGCGACGTCGGCGGCGACTCGGCCGGGGTCGTGCCCGTTCTGCCGTTGCCGCAACCCGGCGAGGGCCCGCCCGAACCCGCTGGTCAGCCCCGTCGCGTCCGCGACGTCGGCCAGCAGAAGAGCGCCGGCATGGCCCACCACCCCGCGCCCGTCCGCGCTGACAGTGATCTTCGGGCGTGTTCCGGTAGCCTGCATCTGGTAAGTGCCTTCCGAGACCGGCGATCAGGGCCTTCGACAAGCCAGATCATCCCAGATCAGAAGGCACTTCCCCATTTTCGATCAAGAACCCGTCCCGCCTCTAACGAAAGGCAGAGGCTAACCGCCCCGCCCGTGCGCCGGTCAGCGGGGGCGCCC
>JBEHXI010000441.1:0-3003 GCA_048498775.1 Actinomycetota bacterium
TGCCGGTACGCGTTGCTGAGCAGTTCCGAAAGGATCAGCACCGCGTCGTCGACGACCGTGCCCGGCGTACCACGGTCGAACAGTTCCTTGCGCAGCCGCTGCCGTGCCGCTCCCACACCCGACGGACCATGGGGCAGGACCATGGTCGAGGATGTCGGCACCTCCTGGGCCATCACCAACGCCACCCCCGCAACCTCCTTCACCCCACGCCACCCGTTGGATGCCCTCCCGCACCCGGCCGGAAACGACCCAACCACGATCTCCTGGGGCACTTACCTCACTCGAACACAGACCGAATGCGCCGGTGTACTGCCCGTGTGGGACACGTGTACTGAATGTCCGTCACACGGCTTATCGCCCGAGTTGCGAGAGGACCTGCTTCGGTCGGTTGGTGATGATCGCGTCCACCCCGAGACGCATGCACAGCTCCACATCCTGCGGTTCGTCCACCGTCCAGACGTGGACCCGGTGCCCGGCGCGCTGCAGCCGCTCCACATAACCGGGGTTGGCCCGCAGGATGCGGATGCCCGGCCCGGCGATGCCCACGCCGGCCGGCAGCCGCCCGTCGCGATGCCGCGGTGTGACGTAGTTCATCAGGAACACCGTGGGTATACCGGGCGCTCCGGCCCTGATCCGGCGCAGCGAACGCGCCGAGAAACTCATCACCCGCACCTGCGAGCGCCGCTCGGACGCCTGGAAGTGACCGTGGGCGGTCATGGCCGACGGCCCGGCGGGCCGGTCGAGACCGAACCGCCCCAGCAACTCCAGCAACCGCGCCTCGACCTGCCCCGCCCAGCGGGTCGGGTGCTTGGTCTCGATCGCCAGCTCGATATGGCGCTCCGTGCTGGTCACCAGTTCGAGCAGCCGCTCCAGGGTCAGCACGCTGCTGCGCTCGGCCGGGTCCACCTCCCAGTCCGGCGCCTCATACGGGTCCTTGAACCCCCGCCACTCCTTCTTCTCCTTCCACGACCCGAAGTCCAGCGCCGCCAGGTCGGCGAGCTCCAGGGCGGAGACCGCGCCGCGCCCGTTGGACGTACGGTTGACACGCCGGTCGTGTACGCAGACCAGATGGCCGTCGGCGGTGAGGCGGACGTCACACTCCAGTGCGTCCGCCCCGTCCTCGATGGCCTTCCGGTAGGCGGCCAGGGTGTGTTCGGGGACGTCCTCGGACGCACCGCGGTGGGCCACGACTTGGATGGGGCCGGGGACCGGCGGTGTATCCCCTGCCGCGTACACATAGGTCACGCGGCTATGGTGCCACCGTCGGGTGCCGAGGTCCGATTCGCCCGGTGTAAGGAACGGCGGCCCTGGTGTGGCGGCTGCTTTACGGCGGTCCGACACGGCATGGGCAAGGCTGTTTCCTGATAGCCGTGCCGTCAGTGGAACCGTTCCGCGCAACCGTTCATCCGAACCGTCAACCCACGTGCTTCTTCGAGGAGATACAGCTGTGAGCACCGAGAACGAGGGCGGCCTCCCCGCCTCCGGACAGGGCGCCGGCAACGGTTGGCCCGCGGAGGGCGAGCCGGGCGTCTCGGAGCAGCCGCACCCCACCACCCCGATGCCCGCCGTACCGCCGGTCCCGCCCACGCGCCCGGCGGCCTTCTCGTCCCCCGGCACCCCGCCGCCGCCCGGCGTGCCGCAGTACGGCGGCGGCCTCGGCGGCATGCCCCCCGGCGGCCCGCAGAACCCGTACGACTCCTACGCGCTCAGCCCCACCCCGGCCCCCGAACCCAGGCGCCGCGGCGTCGGCGGCCTGGTCGCCGCCGTGCTGGTCGCCGCGCTGGTGGCGGGCGGCGTCGGCGGCGGCATCGGCTACTGGGCCGCGCAGAGCGGCGACGACGGATCGACCACCGTCTCGGCCGCCGCCAACCCCAAGGACCTCAACCGCTCCCCCACCTCGGTGGCCGGCATCGCCAACCGGGCGCTGCCCAGCGTCGTCACCATCGAGGCCACCGGCAGCCAGGAGAGCGGCACCGGCACCGGGTTCGTCTACGACACCCAGGGCCACATCCTCACCAACAACCACGTGGTCGCCCCGGCGGCCGACGGCGGCAAGCTGACGGCGACCTTCTCCGACGGCCGCAAGTACGACGCCGAGGTCGTCGGGCACGCCCAGGGCTACGACGTCGCCGTCATCAAGCTGAAGAACGCGGGCGACGCCAAGCTCACCCCGCTGCCGCTCGGCGACTCGGGCTCGGTGCGGGTCGGCGACCCGGCGATCGCCATCGGCGCGCCCTTCGGCCTGTCCGGCACGGTCACCACCGGCATCATCAGCGCCAAGAACCGCCCGGTGGCCTCCAGCGACGGCCAGGGCTCCACGGCCTCCTACATGAGCGCCCTGCAGACCGACGCCTCCATCAACCCGGGCAACTCCGGCGGCCCGCTGCTCGACGCCTCCGGAGCGGTGATCGGCATCAACTCCGCGATCCAGTCCACCGGCGGCAGCAGCAGCCCGTTCGGCGGCTCCTCGCAGGCCGGCAGCATAGGGCTCGGCTTCGCCATCCCCATCGACGAGGCCAGGTGGGTGGCGGACACCCTGATCAAGACCGGCCAGCCGGTCTACGCGATCATGGGCCTGTCCATCGACATGAACTACAACGGCACCGGCGCCAAGATCTCCGACACCGGCGCGAACGGCGGCTCCGCGGTGGCCGCCGGCGGCCCCGCCGACAAGGCGGGCCTGAAGCCCGGCGACGTGATCACCAAGCTGGACGACACCCTGATCGACAGCGGCCCCACGCTGATCGGCACGATCTGGCAGCACCACCCCGGCGACCAGGTCACGGTGACCTACCAGCGCGGCGGCAAGACGGCGACCACCACCCTGACCTTGGGAGAACGCAAGGGCGACAGCTGACCCGGATCCGGACCCGGGACCGGATCTGGATCTCCAGCGGGCGGTCCCCCGGACCGGTTACGCTGTTCCCCGCGCCACCCCACCAGGGCAGCGCGGGGAGGGTTGCCCGAGCGGCCTAAGGGAACGGTCTTGAAAACCGTCGTGGC
>JBEHXI010000442.1:0-2986 GCA_048498775.1 Actinomycetota bacterium
GGATCGTGCCCTGTGTGGCGATCCATGGCCCCTTCCCACTCTCCGTGGCCCTTTGGGCGGCGTCAACGGGAGCCCGCGCGGCGTCGGCCGGGGGCGTCGGCGGGAGCCCGCACGGCGTCGGCCGGGGGCGTCGGCGGGAGCCCGCGCGGCACCCGCGCGGCGCCCGTGACCCGGCGACTTTCTGTTACGCACTGGGGACTGGAATAGTGCGTCCCCGATGTTCGACATCCCTAGACTTCCCCGCCATGGGGGATCACTCGGGGGACGACCTTGTGGGGCATGGAGTGCCGGAACTCGTAGTTGAAGTGAACGGAAACACCTGGATACTTGATGCGTCCAGGTCATACAGCGTGGGTCGTGACCCACAGGGGGAGCTGGTATTCGACGACGCCCGGGTCTCCTGGCGGCACGCCACCCTCGCCTGGAACGGCGCCGGTTGGGTCCTGGAGGACCTGGGCAGCACCAACGGCATGTTCGTGCAGGGGCAGCGCGTCCAGCACGCAGAGCTGACCGCCGGATCCGAGGTGCGCCTCGGCAACGCCACCGACGGCCCGCTGCTCGCCTTCCGCTCCGCGCCGCAGCCGGCCGCCGCCGCGCCGCAGGCCCAGCAGGCACCGGCCGGTGTGGCGGCCGCCGCGGTGCCGCAGCAGGCTCCGGCGCAGCCCGCGGCCCAGGGCTGGGCCCAGCCCGCCGCGCCGCAGCAGCCCGCCCAGCCGCACATCCCGCCGCAGGCGCAGCCGCCCGCGCAGCCGGCCTGGAACGGGCCGCAGCAGCCCGCGGCCGCCGCTCCCGCGGGCTCCGGCGACCGCAGCCCGACCAGCTTCCACCAGCTGCCCGTCGGCCGCGTCATGCGGATCGGCCGTGCGCTGGAGAACGAACTGGTCGTCTCCGACCTGCAGGTCTCGCGCCACCACGCCGAGTTCCACGCGCACCCCGACGGCTCCTACGAGATCGTCGACCTCGGCAGCCACAACGGCACCTATGTCAACGGCCAGCCGGTGCAGCGGCACCGCCTGGGCCCCGGCGACATCGTCGGTGTCGGCCACTCGACGTTCCGCCTGGTCGGGGACCGGCTGGAGGAGTTCGTCGACACCGGGGCGGTCACCTTCTCCGCCCGCCGCCTGACCGTCCAGGTCCCGCAGGGCAACACCACCAAGACGATCCTGCGCGACGTCTCGTTCGGCGTCCCGGAGAAGTCGCTGATCGGCGTCATCGGCCCGTCCGGATCCGGCAAGTCCACGCTGCTGCGCGCGCTGACCGGATACCGGCCCGCCGACCAGGGCGAGGTGCTGTACGACAACCGCGACCTCTACACGCACTTCGCCGAACTGCGCCAGCGCATCGGCCTGGTCCCGCAGGACGACATCCTCCACAAGGAGCTGACGATCCGCCGGGCCCTGAAGTACGCGGCCAAGCTCCGCTTCCCCGGTGACACCGCGGCCGCCGAACGCCAGGCCCGCATCGACGAGGTGCTGCGCGAGCTGAAGCTCGACGTCCACGCCGACAAGCGCATCACGTCGCTCTCCGGCGGCCAGCGCAAGCGCGTGTCGGTGGCCCTGGAGCTGCTGACCAAGCCGTCGCTGATCTTCCTCGACGAGCCCACCTCCGGCCTCGACCCGGGCATGGACCGCGACGTCATGCAGCTGCTGCGCGGCCTGGCCGACGACGGCCGCACGGTGCTCGTCGTCACCCACTCGGTGGCCGAACTCTCGCTGTGCGACCGGCTGCTGGTGATGGCGCCGGGCGGCGCGGTGGCCTACTTCGGCCCGCCCGACGAGGCGCTCACCTTCTTCGGCTACGAGACCTGGGCCGACGTCTTCCAGGCGTTCGAGAACTACCGCGACTACGACTGGTCGGGGCGCTGGCGCGGTTCGCAGCACTACCAGATGTACGCCGCCGACCTGGACGCCGCGCCGCCGCAGGCCGCCGCGCCCGTGGCGCCCCGGCAGTCCCGGCCGCCGAAGGCGCAGAGCTGGGGTTCGCAGCTGCGCACCCTGATGGCCCGCTATCTGTCGGTCATCGCCTCGGACCGCGGCTTCATGGGCCTGATGCTCATCCTGCCCGCCGTCCTCGGCGTGGTCAGCGTCGTCATCCCGGCGAAGTACGGCCTCGCGCCCGGGCCCGACAAGGGGATCGGCTTCTTCTGGAACAAGGACGCCGGCACCATTCTGATGATCCTCACGGTCGGCGCCTGCTTCTCCGGAGCCGCCAACTCGGTCCGTGAGCTGATCAAGGAACGCGTCATCTACGAGCGTGAACGGGCCGTCGGCCTGTCCCGCAGCGCGTACCTGATGTCCAAGGTCATCGTGCTCGGCCTGATCACCGCCGTGCAGGGTGTGATCATCTGCTCGATCGGCTTCGCCCCGCGGAAGATGCCCGTCGAGGGCGTCCTGTTCCACAACGACCCGGCGATCGAGATGACCCTGGTCGTCATCGGGATCGGCTTCACCTCGATGATGTTCGGCCTGGTCATCTCCTCGCTGGTGAAGACCGCCGAGAAGACGATGCCGCTGCTGGTGATGTTCGCCATCGTGCAGGTGGTCTTCACCGGCATCCTCTTCCAGCTCTTCGGCAAGCCGGGCATCGAGCAGGTCGCCTGGCTGATGCCGTCGCGCTGGGCGCTCGCCGGGCTCGCCACCACCGCGGACCTCAACCACCTGATGCCGTGGGACCCGCCCACCCCGGGCCACGCGGGCAGCATGGACACCCTGTGGAAGCACTCCGCGGGCATCTGGTTCCTGGACATGGCGGTGCTGCTGGCCATCGGCGCGGTCTGCGGCCTGGCGGTCGCCCGGCTGCTGCGCCGCCACGAGCCGGAGGTCATGCGGGAGAGCTGACGCCTCCCGGCGGCCGGCCCTCCACAAGCGGACGACGGCGGCGGGGGGGGGGGGTAGAGCGAGGGGAGGAGGGACTGGATCGTGTCGTTGAGCAGGTGGCCGGCGCTGACCGCGAAAATGATGGGAAGGACGGTCGCGGAGGCGGAGGC
>JBEHXI010000443.1:0-2982 GCA_048498775.1 Actinomycetota bacterium
TTCGCGAGGCTTCCTTCGCGAGGCGCCGTTCGCGGGCTTCCTTCGCGAGGCGTCGTTCGCCGGCCGCCGCGTCACTGTCCGGCGCGTGCCACGGCCCGTCCCGCTGTGGCCCAGTTGGCGTGGAGCGTGTCCAGGTACGACTGGGCGGCGGCGCCCGGCCGCGCCCCGCGCGCGAACGCCCTCATGTTGCCCGCGCCGGTGTTGTACCCGAGGGCCAGCAGTTCGTCCCTGGTGTAGGTGGAGGAGCGTTCGCCGGGCAACTGCCGGGCCAGGTCGTGGAGGTACCAGGCGGCCGCCTCGACGGCGAGCGCCGGATCGTCGGGCAGCTGCTCCCAGCTGCGGTCCGCGAAGTCCCGGCCCTGCTTGACCTCGTCGAACGCGGCGCGGTGCATGTTCGCGATGCCGAACGCCGCGTCCGGCTTGAGACGCTGCCAGGCGCGCTCCCAGGACGGATCATGCGGCTTGTATGACTCGTTGTACAAGATCGCCATCAACAGCTGGGGATCGATGCCCGCGGCTCGCGCGTAGGTGCGCACCTGCGGCGCGTAACGGGCGGGGTCCTGGTTCTGGTTCGCCGTCCAGGTGGGTGTGGGGCTGCCACCGGGCGTCGTCGGCACGGGACCGGCCGAGGCGGCGGCCGTGGTGCCGCCGGGACCGCTCCCGCCGCCGTTCCCGCCGTGCGTCGCGGCCCAGCCGACCACCACGGCGGCGACGGCCGCCACGGCGAGCCACCGCCGGGATCCCCGCGGTTCTGCCACCTTGCCTCCCACGTCGGAACCCCTGCCCTGGCCCGGCTGCGCGGGCACGCCACAGGTCAGACCATATGCCGGAATGTGCGGCGCGCAAGGCGGCCACGGTGCGGAACCGGCCGCCGTACGCCCCCTGATGCGGCGATCGCCCCGCCGTGATGCCCTGGGAGCATGGCGACGAAGCTGCTGCGAGTCCTCGACGCGTTCTTCGGCCATCCGCGCGGTGCGGCCGGACGCCTCGGCGGCGCTCTGATGGCCCGGGCCAACGCCGGGCAGGAGCGCTGGGCCGTTCACCAGGCCGGGCTGCGGCCCGGCGAGCGGGTGCTTGTCGTCGGCCACGGCCCCGGGGTCGGCCTCGCCCTGGCCGCGGACGCGGTGCGGCCCGGCGGCCAGGTGATCGGGGTGGATCCCTCCGGGACGATGCGCGCCATGGCGTCCGCCCGGTGCGCGCCGTGGATCCGGGAGGGCGGCGTGCTGGTCCGCGACGGCGCCGCCGAGCGCACGGGCTGCCCGGACGCCTCGGTGGACGCGGTGATCTCGGTGAACAACGTGATGCTCTGGGACCGGCCGGCGGGCTTCCGCGAGGTGCTGCGCGTGCTGCGCCCCGGCGGCCGGCTGGTGCTCACCGTGCACCGGCACGTCCTGGACTTCCCGCCCGAGCGCCTGCTCGCCGACGCGACCGCCGCCGGGTTCACCGGCCTGCGGCTCACCCGGCGCCCGCGCCGTCTCAACAGCGACGCGGTGCAGCTGCTGGCACGGCGCCCCAGCTGACAACACCACGCCGCCGACCTGCCGTTGGACCGCGGTTCATGCCCCGCCGCAACGACTCGTCCGGGTGAACTTTCGCCCCACAAAGGAGGTTTGCACCATCAGCGGCCATACCGTCCTTCCTGGAGGTGACATTCATTATGAACGAGCACGGTATGCCGCCCGGCCGGACCGCCTCGCGGGACGCCATCGATGTCAGCGACTTCGTCTACGCGGCCACCGGGGCGCGGGTGCGCCGCCTGACCATGCCGGACGGCAGCCACTGGTTCCCCGCGGTCGACGTGGCCGCCGAACTCGGCTACACCAACACCCGGGACGCCATCGCCAAGCGGGTGCCGTCCGAGTGCGTGACGACCTTCGAGGAGTTGGCCCGCACCCTCGCCGGAGGCGACGCGGCGCGCCGGATCACGGGCCGCGGCCTGCGGAAGTCGATGCGGATGCTGAACCTGCACGGCGTGATCCACCTGGTCGCCGCCTGCACCAAGCCCGAGGCCGAGCCCTTCCGGCGCTGGGTCACCGAGGTGGTCGCCACCGTGCAGAAGGCCGGCGCCTACACCCTGGAGAAGGCCGAGGTGCAGCCCGCCGCGGCCGGCGCCCCGGCGTACGCCATGCCTCGCGAGATCGCCGACGCCATCGTCCGGCTGGAGGAACGCACCCTGCACCTCGGCGACGAACTCGCCGCCTCCCGGCGCGAGGCGCTGGCCCTGCGCGAGGAGGCGCTCCGGATGCAGGGCACGATCGCCCACCTGCTGGGCCGCATCGCCGAGTCCCTGGAACGCGTCACCCCGCGCCGCCCGTTCCCGGAGCGGCCAGGCCGCGAGATCGCCCCGCCGACCGCGGAGGACCTGCTCGCCGGCTGGAAGGCCCGCCACCTGGTGGTGACCGGCGACACCTGGGCGGTCGCCGTGCACCTCGCCCATCAGCTCGCCGAGCACGGCGAATGCCGCCACTCGCCGCAGGCCATCGCCGCCCACACCGGGCTGACCGTGGGGCGGGTCCGCGACTGCCTGCGGATGATGCTCAAACGCGGCTGCATCCGCCGTACCGACACCGCCCCCGGTGGCGCCCCCTGTTACGTCCTGCCGTGACCGGCCGCTCAGCCGCCCTGGTACGGGGCGGGCTGCGGCGCCGCCGCGCTGCGCTTGGCGGCTATGGAGCGGATGAAGTTGACGACCATCAGCACCGGCAGGATGAACGCCTTGAAGAAGATGATGTAGTGGCCGCCCTGGAAGAGGAATCCCAGGTAGAAGCCGTACCCGGCGAAGGCGATGCCCGCGAGCACGTTGAAGACCCGCCAGCCGGTGCTCATCCCGCCGGCCTTGGCAGCCCCCATCACCACCATCGCGACACCGCTGAACAGCAGCAGTACCACATACCAGGAGAAAAGCGGATCAGCGCTGAAATCGAGGTTCACGAAAGCCCCCGTGTGACGTAGTAGACGTAGTAGACGTGGTTGGCGTAGTAG
>JBEHXI010000444.1:0-2946 GCA_048498775.1 Actinomycetota bacterium
GCCGCGAACCCCACCCCGTACGGGATCTTCCCCGTCAACCAGGACTCCGAGGGCCGCAGCCGGGTGTGGATCGACCCGCGCTACTACGACCTCGGCCGGGTGCAGGGCGACCAGTGGGACGTCGCCTTCGCCGAGGTCGGGGCCGGCCCCGGCGGGCGCCAGGTGCAGGACGTGGTGGGCGCCGACACCCTGGCCACCGGCCGCGGCTACACCTTCTCGCCGGTCACCCTGATCGGCTACCCCGGCGGCGACGCCCAGCCGCTGACCTGCACCTCCAGCACCACCGAGTTCACGCCCACCGACGGCGCCCCGGGCTCCTTCCTGCGCATCCCGTGCGACGACTACCGCGACGGCACCAGCGGCGGACCGTTCCTGGTCAACGTCGACCCGGCGACCGGCACCGGCGACCTGGTCGGCATCATCGGCGGCTGGGACACCGGCGGCCCCACCGCCGACGTCTCCTACAGCTCGTACTTCGGCAGCGACATCCAGCAGCTGTACGACGCGGCGGTGGCGGGCGGCGCGCCCGCGCGGCCGAGTGTGCTGCCCGCCGCGGCCGTCTGGCAGCACGCCACGGCCACCGCCTCCGGTTTCTTCGCGCCCTCCCCGACGCCGGGCCGGGACTACAGCGACCTGGTGGCGCGGTACTCCGACGGCAGCCTGGTGCTCTACCGGGGCGCCGGCGGCGGGCGGTTCGACAAGGCGGTCACCCTGGCCGGCGCCGGCTCGGCGTTCCGCACCGCCGTCTCGCTGACCGCCGGCGACTTCACCGGCGCCAACACCTACGACCTGCTGGTGCGCTGGGCCGACGGCAGCCTGAGCCTGTTCCCGGACGTCGACGCCGCCGGGCTGCACAAGCAGATCCGCCTCGTCGGTCCCGGCAGCCTGTGGAAGCACGCGGTGACCATCACCGCGGGCCGCTTCAGCACCACCGACCACTGGCCGGACGACCTCGTCGTGCGCTGGTCGGACGGCGAGCTGACGCTCTACCCGGACGTGGACGCCCGGGGCCTGCACCGCGAGGTGCAGCTGCTGCGGCCCAACTCCCGCTGGACGCACGCCGTTTCGATCAGCGGCGGGGACTTCGCCGGGTCGAACACCTGGGACCTGATGGTCCGCACCGACGACGGCACGCTGCTGCTGCTCCCGGACGTCGACGAGCGCGGCCTGCACCAGGAGATCCGGGTGCGCCCGCCCGGCTCGCTGTGGACGCACGCGACCGTGGCCACCGCCGGCGCCTACGCGGGCGACGTGTGGACCGACGACTACCTGGTGCGCTGGTCGGACGGCGAGGTGTCGATGTACGTGGACAGCGGCACGGCGCTGGGCGGCGAGCGGATCGCGGTGGCCCCCGTCGCCGGCTCGGGCCTTCCCACGGCGCGCGGCTGACGGTTTCCGGCCAGGGGGCGTCCGCACCGGCAACCACCGGCGCGGGCGCCCCCGCCCTCGCTACGGTCGGTGTATGGACAACCGACTTCGAGCCGTGTGCGACCTGATGATCCCCGTCGTCCGGGAGATGGCCGGGATGCACGAGTACGACGGCGTCGTGCAGGACCTGTCCCCCGAGGGGGTGCGCCGCTCACTGGCCGCGCTCGCCCACGCCCGACGGGAGTGCGCGGCGCCGGAGAGATCCCACGACGCCGCGCATCTGGCCGTCTTCGAGGAGGGCCTGCGGGTGCAGTTCGGGGAACTCGAACTGCACCGCCGCGACCCGTATCTGCACCTGTCCAACCTCGAACTGACCGCCTACGACCGCACCTACGCGCCCGCGGCGGAGCGTGCCCGGGCCCGCCGCCGCCATCTGGCTCAGTGGCCGGCCGCGGTGGACGCGGCGCTGGCCTCGCTGGACCGGGTGAGCGCACCGGTCGCCGGGGCGCTGCTCGGGGCGGTGCGGGGCCTGGCGGCGGGCGTCGATCCCGCGGAGGGCCCGGAGGCCCTGGAGGCACTGAGCGCGCACGAGCGGCTGGTGGCGCACATCGCCCGGGCCGCGGAGACCGGCGACCCCGATCCCCGCCTCGGCGGGCCGGCGCTGGCCGCGCTGATGGGCAGCCAGGAGGGCATGAGCGTGGACCTCGGGGAGCTGGCGGACCGCGCCGAGGCCGAGCGGGTCCGGCTGCGGGAGATGCTCGCCGAGAGCTGCCGGGCCCTCGATCCGCGCCGGACGGTCGCCGACCTCGTCCCGGAACTGCTCGCCGACCACCCGGACGCGCGGGGCGTGATCGGGGAGGCGGCCGCGCTGACCGAGGAGGTCATCGCGTTCACCCGGGAGCGGGCGCTGGTGCCGTACACCGACGGGGAGTGCCGGGTCGGGCCCGCGCCCGAGTCCCGCCGCTGGTCCACCGCGATGATGACCTGGGCGGCGCCCTACGAGGCCGAGTCGCCGTCCTGGTACCACGTCACCCCGCCCGAGCCCGACTGGCCGCAGGCCGACCAGGAGGAGTGGCTGAGCGTCTTCAGCCGCACCAGCCTGCCCGCGATCACCGCGCACGAGGTCGCGCCGGGCCACTTCTCGCACGGCCGGGCGCTGCGGCACGCCGCGACCCCGGTCCGCCGGGCGCTGCACTCGCTGTCGTTCTGCGAGGGCTGGGCGCACTACGCGGAGGAGCTGTGCGTCGAGGAGGGCTTCCGGTCCGCGGACCCGCGGTTCGCGATCGGCGTGGCGCTGGAGGCGCTGATCCGCGTCACCCGGCTGACCTGCGCGATCGGCCTGCACACCGGGGCGATGGACGTCGCGGAGGCCACCGAGCGGTTCGTCCGCGACGCGCACCTGACCCGGACGGCGGCCGCCTCGGAGGCCCGCCGCGGCACGTTCGACGCCGCGTACGGGCGCTACACCTGGGGGAAGCTGGAGATCCTGCGGCTGCGGGAGCGGGCCCGCAAGGAGTGGGGGGCCGGCTTCGGCCTGGAGCGCTTCCACAGCGCGCTGCTGGCGCTGGGCAGCCCGCC
>JBEHXI010000445.1:0-2921 GCA_048498775.1 Actinomycetota bacterium
ATCGCCCGCCGGACCGCCCGCCGGATCGTCCCCCGGACCGCGCGGCGGATCGCCCGCGCCCATACCGCCCGCCCCCAAGCCCTCCCCGCCGGGCATCCGCGCCCTGTTCGCCCTGCGCGACGCCCGCCGCCGCTGGCCCTTCGCGCTGCGCGCCGCGGTGTGCATGGGCACCCCCGTCCTCGCCGGCTGGGCCGCCGGGAACACCACGGCCGGCCTGATGGGCACCATCGGCGCCTTCACCTCCCTCTACGGCAGCGGCCGCCCCTACCTCAACCGCGCCCTGCACCTCGCGGTCATCGCCGTGGCCCTGGCGCTGGGCGTCGCCCTGGGCATCCAGGCGGCCGTGGTGGCGTGGGCGGGTGTCGTCACCGTCGCGATCATCGCCATGGCCGCGACGCTGCTGTGCAACGCGCTGGCGGTCGGGCCGCCCGGCGCCTACATGTTCACCCTCGCCTGCGCGGCCGGCACCGGCATGCACGCCGAGCACTTCAGCCCCTGGCACACCGGGCTGCTGGTGCTGGCCGGCGGCGCCTTCGCCTGGCTGGTCCACCTGTCCGGGGCGCTGCTGTGGCCGCGCGGCCCGGAGAAGGCCGCGGTACGGGCCGCCGCCGACGCGGTGGCGGCCTTCGCCGCGGCCGCCGGCACCCCGCGGCAGGACACCGCCCGGCACTGGGCCGCCCTCGCCATGCACGAGTCCTGGGCGGCCCTGGTCAGCTACCAGCCCGTCGACCCGGCGCCGACCGGCACGCTCGGGGGCCTGCGCGAACTGAACCGCACCCTGCACCTGCTGTTCGCCCAGGTCATGCGGGCCGCCGCGACCGGCCGGCCGGTGCCCGACGGCGTCGCCGAGCGGATCCGGGCCATCGCGGCCGCCGCCGGCGATCCCCCGCCGCCCCGCACCGCCGTCCACCCCGACACCGTCCCGCTGGGCCGCCCCGGTCCCCTGGAATCGGTGCGCCGCGCCCTGCGCCCGGGGTCGCCGCAGCGGCTGACCGTGCTGCGGGTCGGCCTCGCCGCGCTCCTCGCCGGGGCGGTCGGCGCGGCCCTGAGCCTGGACCACGCCTACTGGGCGGCCGCGGCGGCCGTCCTGATGCTGCATCAGGGATTCGACTGGGTGCGCACCGTGCAGCGCAGCCTGGAACGGCTGACCGGCACCTGGATCGGGCTCGGCCTGGCCGCGATCGTGCTGGCCGCGCACCCGCGGGCGTTCGCGCTGGCCCTGACGGTGGCGGCGCTCCAGTTCGTCATCGAACTGACCGTGGTCCGCAACTACGCGCTGGCCGTCGTCTTCATCACCCCGATCGCCCTGACCGTGGTCGGCGGCGGCCGGCCGGTGCCGGACCTGGGCGGCCTGCTCCTCGCCCGCGGCGTGGACACCGCCATCGGCTGCGCGCTCGCCCTGGCCGTCTTCGCGCTCACCGCCCGCACCGCGGCGGCGCCCCGGGTGCCCGACGCGGTCACCGCCACCCTCCAGGGCGTCGACGAGGCCGTACGGCACCTGGCGGCCGGCGCGGTGACCACGCCCGAGGCCCGCACCGCCCGGCGCGACCTCCAGACCCGCATCACGGCCCTGCTCCAGACGTACGACGCGGGGGCCGGCGGCTCGTCGGCGGCCCGGCGCACCGCGGCCGAACGGATGTGGCCGACGGTCGTCGCCACCCAGCGCCTCGCCTACCGCACGCTGTCCGCCTGCTGGGCGGTGGAACAGGTCGGCGGCGCCGACGACGCCCGCGCCATGGCCCGCACCCTGCTCCCGGACGGTGCCGAGGCCCGCCTCCACGCCGCACTGGACGCCCTTGCCGCCGCCGTACGCGACGGCACCCCGCCCCCGCCGCTCGGCGACCTCCCCGAGGTGCTGGCCACCGAGGCCGTCACGCTGCGCGACTCGCTGGTGGCGGACGCGGACGCGGACGTGCTCACGGGCGGCCGCCCCGGCTCGCCGCGTTGACCGCGGAGACGGCGGCGGCCAGCCGCTCGGCGGGCGTCGCCGGACGCACCCGGGCCGGATCCGCGTCCCACTCCCGGCCGCCGCGCAGCGGACGTAACCAGATCCGGCCACCCACCCGGTCCATGACCCGGCCGACCCGCCCGCTCGCCTCGTCCACCACCACGGCCCCGGCCGCGAACCCGCCGGTCACCGGGCCGCCCTCCGCAGCGCCGCCGTGAGCGCCCGGGCCGTCGCCAGATTGCAGGAGCCCAGCTCCACCAGTGGATGCGGGGCGACCGGCCGGGTGCACGCCACCAGATCGATGCCGAGGGACGGCAGGACGACCCCGGCGGCGGTCAGGGCGTCCTGCAGCTCGACCACGGCCTCGGTGGCGGCGTCGATCGCGTCGGTCACGGCCTTGTCGGGAGGAAGGTGGCGCATGGGCCTCGGGCCTTTCAGCGTTCGGTCGGTCGGTGGCTCGCGGTTTCGAACCGCCTGATCAGCGTGGCCGCTCCGGCCACCGCGCCGGAAGCAGGCCCGACCCAACAAACGCTCTGTGACGGCCGTTTCTCTCCGTCACCCGATCGTGGCGCCCCGGACGGAAGACGCCCGTCCGGCGACCGGGCGCGGCTAGCTTCCCGGCCATGACCCAGCCCCGGCACCTGGACCCGTACACCTCGCCCCGCGCCTTCTACGGCGCCGAACTGCGCCGCCTGCGCGAGGCGGCGGGCCTGTCCCAGGAACAACTGGGGGAGCGGATCTTCTGCTCGGGGACGTACGTCGGCCAGTTCGAGTCCGCGACCCGGCGCCCCCAGCGCGACCTGTCCAAGCTGCTGGACGAGGTGCTGGGCAGCGGCGGGCACTTCCAGCGGCTGTGCGAGCTGGCGCGGCAGTCGAAGCACGCCGAGTACTTCGCGGACGCGGCGGAGCTGGAGAAACTGGCGAAGACGATCAGCGAGTACGCGCCGATGCTGGTGCCGGGGCTGTTACAGAC
>JBEHXI010000446.1:0-2908 GCA_048498775.1 Actinomycetota bacterium
TGAAGCCACTGAAGCCACTGAAGCCACTGAAGTCGTCGAAAGTCGTTGTCGAAAGCGCCTGCGGGCCACCATCATTCGTTCCGCCCGATGCCGTTGTCACGTGCCTTTTCCGAGCCGTCCGGCCTGCGGCACTTGGCGTTGCTAGCGACTCGGCGCTAGCTTGGGCGTATGGCGAAGACACAGCTGAACGTGCGGGTGGACGAAACCACCGCGGAAACGGCGCGGGCCCGGGCCTCCCAGCGCGGGATCAGCGTCAACCGCTACATCGAGCAACTGGTCCTGGAGGACCAGGCGGAGAACGGCCGGACGTTCGTGGAGGCGGCGGCCGACTTCATGAAGCAGTACGAGTCGGTGTTCGCCGAGGAGTTCGGCCGGGAGTACGAGGGTCGCCGTCCGGAGAACCCGCGGGCCGTCGACCGGGCAGAGCGGGCCACCGGCGCCGAGCCGGCGTGAGCCAGCGCATCGACCTGGCCTGGCTGCTGATGGTCGCCGAGCGTTTCACGCCCGGGGATCCGCAGGTCACGGACTGGGGGGCGCTGGTGGCCGCGGTCGCCCGCCATCAGGCCGAGATATTCGACACGCCCGTCTACCCGGAGCCGGAGCAGCGTGCGGCGGCCCTGCTGCAGCTGCTGGTGCACATTCCGGCACTGGAACGCTCCAATGTCATGTTCGCCTCAGCGGTGGCGTACGCCTACCTGGTGGCCGGCGGCCTGAAGGTCGCCACCTCACCGGAACAGGTGCGCGACCTGGCCCGGCTGGTCAAGGACGGCACCGTCGACGTCGAACGGATCGCCGACGAGCTGCGCACCTGGAGCCGCGGCTGAGCCCGCCACGCCGGCTCACTCCGGCCGGTACGCGGTGGCCAGCACATGCGGAGCACTCGGCACCGGCACCGGACCGCCGGGGATGCGCAGCCGCCTGACCGTACCGAGCCGCAGCCCCGCCCCGGTCACCTCGGCCAGCGTGTCCCGGCCGGTGTGGCAGCCGCCGAACATCGCCGGCCACACCGCCCGGTCCACGGCCTGCTGCAGCGCCGCGGCACCGGCGTGCTCGGAACGCACATGCTCCAGCAGTCGCAGCTCGCCGCCGGGGCGCAGTACCCGCCGGATCTCGGCCAGTGCCCGCCGCTGGTCACGCACCGAGCACAGCACCAGGCACGCCACCACCGCGTCGAACGCCTCGCTCTTGACGGGCAGCGCCTCCGCCACCCCCGGGACCACGTCCACCGGCACTTCGGCGTGCCGGGCCGCCTCCACCGCGGCACGCCGCAGCCGCCGCTCCGGCTCGATCGCGACCACCTCGCTGACGGCCGGCGGATAGT
This sequence comes from Actinomycetota bacterium, assembly GCA_048498775.1. Classification (GTDB taxonomy): domain Bacteria; phylum Actinomycetota; class Actinomycetes; order Streptomycetales; family Streptomycetaceae; genus JBEHXI01. The sequence continues at coordinate 1,322 of JBEHXI010000446.1, forward strand.
GGGCGAAGTTCAGCCCGCTGCCCGCGCCGATCTCGATGACCCGGCCGGACAGCCCGTCCAGCAGCCGGGCGCGGTACCGGCGCAGCCCGGCGCGCTCCTCCAGACGCGGCGCCCACCACTCCCAGGCACGGGCGAACAGCGGGTGGTGGACGGAATCGCGCGGCGCGCGCGTGCCGAGATCCATGACATTGCCCCTTCCGGCCGCCCCCCGCCCCGATTGTGCCGCCGCGCGCCGTCCCTGCCCACCGTCAGGACGCGACCCCCGCTACCCGTCGGCCTCCCGGCCGTCCGCACCAGGGCCGCCCGGAGCCCAGCCGCCGCCGAGCGCCGGGGCCAGCCAGCCGGCCGCCGCCGCCCGGAAGTCCGCCGGCGCCAACGCGCCCGCACCGTGCGGGACGACACCCAGCAGCGGCGCCCCGGCCACCTCGGGCAGGTCGCCGAGGTTGCACCGGGCGGCCAGATCCGGCCGCCGCGGCCAGTCGCCGACGACGACACCCAGCGGGGTCAGCCCCCGCCGGCGCAGCTCCCGGGCCGTCAGCTCGGTGGCGTTCAGCGTCCCCAGACCGGCCGCCGCGACCACCAGCACCGGGGCCGCGAGCAGTTCGGCCGCGTCGGCGAGCGTCGAGCCGTGCTCGTCGAAGCGCACCAGCAGGCCGCCCGCGCCCTCGACCAGCACCAGATCGTGCTCGGCCGCCAGCTTCCCGGCCGCGTCCGCGATCTGCTCCGGGCGGACCGGGGGAAGCCCGGCGCGCCGGGCCGCGGTGGCCGGGGCCAGCGGCTCGGGGTAGCGGGCCAGCTCCGCGGTGGTGACCGGCCCGGCGAGCCGCGCCACCTCGGCCACGTCACCCGGCTCGCCCGCCGCGACCCCGGTCTGGGCGGGCTTGAGGACCGCCACGCTGCGCCCGGCCGCCAGGGCCAGCGCCGCCACCGCGGCCGTCGTCACCGTCTTGCCGATCTCCGTACCCGTTCCCGTGACGACGATCACCGGCACTGCCTCACTCCTTGCCTCTCAGCCCTCGCGCGCGGCGGCCAGCACCCCCGCGCAGATCCGCCGCACGTCCTCGTCCCCCGTGACGTACGGGGGCATCGTGTACACCAGATCGCGGAACGGCCGCAGCCACACGCCGTGCCGCACCGCGGCGGCCGTGGCCGCGGCCATGTCCACCTCATGGTCCAGCTGGACGACGCCGATGGCGCCGAGCACCCGCACATCGCGCACCCCGGGCAGCGACGCGGCGGGCGCCAGCCCCTCGCGCAGCCCGGCCTCGATCCGCCCGACCTCCCGCGCCCAGTCCTGGCCGAGCAGCAGGTCGACCGAGGCCAGGGCCACGGCGGCGGCCAGCGGGTTGCCCATGAACGTGGGGCCGTGCGCGAGCACCGGCACCTCGCCACCGGAGATCCCCTCGGCCACCCGCGAGGTGCACAGCGTGGCCGCCATCGTCAGATAACCGCCGGTCAGCGCCTTGCCCACGCACATCACATCCGGGGCCACCCCGGCCTGCTCCGCGGCGAACAGGGTGCCGGTGCGCCCGAAACCGGTCGCGATCTCGTCGAAGACCAGCAGCACGTCGTGGGCGTCGCACGCCT
>JBEHXI010000447.1:0-2900 GCA_048498775.1 Actinomycetota bacterium
CGGAAGAGCGTGGCTCCCGTGCCGAGGGCGTCGAGGATGACCACCTCCTCTCCCCCGATGGGCACCGGGCGCTCCACCACCCGGTAGAAGCCGTGCAGCGCCTCCCGCCGGTTGAGCAGGTAGAGCTTGCTGAGCGGGGTCACCGGAACGGTGCGCACCCGGACCGACACCTCCGGTACCAGGCCGAGGTACTGCAGGTCGAGCAGGGCCTCGCGCAGCGAGTTGACGTACAGCCGGGTCTTGCCGCGCAGCCGTTCGGCGGGGCGCGGGTCCTCCGGGTCGTCCTTGGCCCTGGGCAGGGCCAGCCGGATGTCGAGACTCGGCACCAGCAGCCGTACGGTGATGCTGCGTGGCCGGATCTCGCCGTTCTGGATGCGCACGGTCTGGGTCCGCAGGTGCGCGTCCATCGACTCGGCGGTGAGGGTGAACAGGTCCAGAGTGACATGCTCCGCCTCGAAGGCGGCCTGCATGTACGGGCCCAGGGTGACCAGCGGGGAGTGCTCGCCGGTGATCCGGGCGGGCTGTTCGCGCCCGGGGCGCGGCCGGGGCAGGACGGTGGTCCCGCTGCCCTGGCGGGCCTCGATCCAGCCCTCTGCCTGCAGATCCTCCAGGGCGCGCTGGACGGTGGCGCGGGAGACCTTGAAGCGGCGTACCAGCTCGGCCTGGGTCGGGATGTGCTGGCCGACCGCGTAGGTGCCGTCGGCGATCTCCATTCGCAGCACGTCCGCGACGTGCTGGAACTTCATCGCGTGACCGCCGTTGTCACCGTCTCCCACGGACAACACCTTACAACCGGACGACAGGCGAGCACAGTTGGTTGGTGAGATTCGGTCAATCAACCGAATCCTCACACCATCGGGTTACCGGCCCGTCAATTAGGGGACAACCTCTTCAGTCAACCGACCAAATTTGAGAGGTAGTTGATAGGTAGGAGGTACGGTCATGGTGGTGGCTCATCTGCTTCTGCCCGAACTCTTCGAGCAGTGCATGCAGTGGAAGTACGGAACCGTGGGCCTGGTCGCGGCGCTGCTGCTGACGCTGGGCACCAAGGAGCGGTCCGGCACGTGTCTGTGCGCCGGCGCCGTCCTCGTGGTCCTGCTGGTCCACGTTCCCTGATTCCCGGGCGGCACAGCCCATCGGTGGCCGGTCAGAAAGTGTCCGGGCACCACGGCCGGCGGGGAGTACGCAGCAGCGCATCGGCACGGGCCGCCGCGCCGGGCCGCAACTCCTCGACCCGGCCGAGCGCCGCCAGCCGCACCGCGGACTCGTCCCCCAGGTACAGGCAGCCCAACTCCGCGACGTCCAGGGCCAGATCGGCGGGCCGGGTGGTGGTCCGCACCGAGGCGCCCCGCGGCGCCGCGTCCAGCTCGTAGCGCCCGCCGGACAGACCGGCGGCATCGCGCACCTCGATGACCAGCGTGTCACTGCCCGCGTAGGAGCGCGCGGCCAGCGCACGCTCGACGTCCAGGATCCGCACCCACATGAAGTCGGCGTGCGAGGCGATCCGGGCGGCGCGCGGGTCACCCAGCAGCAGCGGAAGCAGATCGTCCGGCGGCCGGTGCCCGCTCGCCAGCTTCGTCACCCAGTCCACGGACAACGCGTAGCGCCACAGCGCCCGTTCGGCCTGCGGGGTGGCCGCGATCAGGTTCTTCACCGTCAGCGTGTCCTGCGGGAGCTTGGCCTCCCACACGTCGTCCACGGTGTAGGCGAGCAGGCCGTCCACCCGGCCGGCGGCGTCCCGGTAGACGGCGTAGAACAACTCGGTCCACTCCGGGCGGCCGGGCAGGCGCAGGTCGCCGGTGTTCACCCGCCACCAGGTCTCGGGGCGGTTGATCGCCCCGGGGGTGGAGCGCCGGACCCGCTCGTGGAGCTCCGGACCGGCCTTGCGGATCTCCGCGGCGTCGACCAGGTCGATCCGGCCGCCCTCCAGGCCGAGGTCGCGGCCGCGGCGGGCCCGGGGGATGTCCACCAGCCAGTCGGTCACCCACGTCGCCGGGCCGAAGCCGAACCTGCCGTAGATCGGGTACTCGGCGGCGATCAGGATCGCCAGCGGCTCGCCGCGCTCCCGGCACCGGGCCAGCTCACCGCCCATCATCGCGGTGAGCAGCCCGCGGCGGCGGTGGGTCGCGGTCACGGTCACGCTGGTGATCGCGCAGGCCGGCAGGGTGGCGCCGCCCGGCACGGTCAGCTCGCGGGGCATCGAGCGGAACGTGCCGACGCAGCGGCCCCCGTCGAAGGCGCCGACGGTGCGCTCCTCGTCCACGCCCAGCGCGGTGAACCAGGTGGGGACGTCCTCCGCGCCGACCGGCGCCGGCGGGCGCAGGAAGCCCCGGTTCAGCGCGTCCAGCCAGGCGCGGTGGTCGGCTTCGCCGATGCGGCGGATCTCCGGGGCAGGCGTCATGCCCGGAAGGCTAGGCGCGGCCCGCCCGCCACCGCACCGGGTTTTCCGGCTCCGCCGGGACGGCGCCCCGCGCCGCCCGTGCCGGGTTCTCCGGCGCCGCCGGGGCCACTCCCGCGCCGCCCGCACCGGGACCGCCGGCCAGCCCGGAGGGCATCCCGCCTCAGGAAACCGCCCGCACCGGGCCCGCCGCACCGGGTTTTTCCAGCGCTGCCGGGGCCGCGCTCCCGCGCCGCCCGCACCAGGCCCGCCGCCCGGCCCCGGACAGCGCCGCCCCGCAGGCCGGGCACGGCCCCCGACCCCCCACACCGCGTTCTCCGGCGCCGCCAGGACCGCGCTCCCCCGCCGAGCGCCTCAGAACACCGCCCGCACCAGGCCCGCCGCCCAGCCCCGGACAGCGCGGCCCCCGCGGACCGGGCACAGCCCCCGACCGCCCGCACCGGGTTTCCCAGCGCTGCCGGGCCCGCGCTCCCGCGCCGCCCGCACCAGGTTCTCGAGCGCC
>JBEHXI010000448.1:0-2899 GCA_048498775.1 Actinomycetota bacterium
CTCGCTCATGGCGTACCCGCTGCCCGGCCGGGCACCCGTGGGTCCCTCAGCGCTCCGCCGCGTCCGGGGAGAGCAGCCGCAGGGTCAGCTCGCCGAGGCTGCCCTCCAGTTCGCCGGGGTTGTCGGCCATGGCGCCGCGGAACCGCTGGGAGGCCAGCAGGGACAGGATCCACCAGGTGGCGGCGGCCGGATCCACGTCCCGGCGCACCGACCCGTCGCCCTGCCCCTCGGTGAGCAGACCGGTGAAGGTGGCGGCCAGCCGCCGGTTGGCCCGTCGCGCCGCGGCGGCGACGTCCGGCTCGGTGAGCAGGGTGGTGGCGTCGGAGAACAGGACGCCCAGCGTGCCGCGCGCGTGCACGGCGGTCAGGTGCTCGGGGGCGAGGAACCGGGCGAGCCAGGCGCCGACGCTGGGCGCGCCGGCGGCCTCGTCGCGCAGCATGGCGCTCACCCGTTCCGCGGCGTCGTCCAGGACGGCGGCGTACAGGGCGGCCTTGGAACCGAAGTTCTGGAAGACCACCGGCTCGCTGACGCCCACCCGGCGGGCGACCTCGGCCGCCCTGCCGCCGTGGTAGCCGGCCTCGGAGAACACCTCGGTGGCCGCCGCCAGGATCGACGCGCGGCGGTCGGCGGCGCTGAGGCGGACGCGGCGCGGCCCGGCGGCCGAAGAGGGACGAGGCACGCCCTCATCCTAGGGCGGCCGCCGAAGCCGCCGGACCCGCTTGCGCCGATAACTTAGTTAGGACTAAGTTAAGCCCCGAGGGTAACTTAGTCACGACTAAGAAAGGTCGGGGCAGGACATGGAACTCGCCCGCTTTCTGCACGGCGCGCCGGACCACCGCACCGGGGGGCTCACCATCGACCACGGACGCGCCTACGAGGCGTTCAGCGCCGTCTTCTTCGGCGGCCGCCGGCGCCGCGTCTACACCGCTCTCGCCCGGCTCAGCGGGGCCCGGCCCGGCGACCGGGTGCTCGACGTCGGGTGCGGCACCGGCTACCTGACCCGCCGCATGGCCGACGTGGTGGGCCCGGACGGCCGGGTGACCGGCATCGACCCGTCGCCCGGGGTGCTGCGGCACGCCCGCGCCGCCACCACCGCGCCCCAGGCCGTCTACCGCGACGGCATCGCCGAGGCGATCGACGCGCCCGCCGCCTCCTTCGACGCCGCGGTCACCGCCATGGTGTTCCACCACCTGCCCGAGGACGTGCGGGCCCGGGCGATCGGCGAGATGCTCCGGGTGCTGCGCCCCGGCGGCCGGCTGCTGGTCGCCGACTTCCGCCCGCCCCGCGGACGGCTCGCGCGGCACCTCGTCGGCGCCGTCACCGGCCCGGCGATGCGGGACAACCGGGTGCGGACGCTGGAATCCCTGGTACGGCAGGCCGGATTCGAGCAGGTCGAGACCGGTGAGCTGCACCCCTGGACGCACTGGGTGCGGGCGGTCCGGCCGCTCGACGCCGCCTGACGGCGCCCGCCGGCCGGGGGAGCGAGCGCCCCCGGCCACGGGTGCCGTCCACCCGGACGTCGGATGTCTGTGGCCCAACCCCTCTGGAATCGTTGATCGTTGGTCCCTAGCCTTGCTCCAGGTGTGCTACCGAGCCCGAGGAGCGTCACGACCATGGACCAGGTTCCCGACATCCTGTCACCGCAGTTCGCGGCGGACCCGTACAGCGTCTACCGCGTGCTGCGTGAGGAGACACCGCTGTTCTGGCATGAGGCAACGCGCAGTTACATCGTCTCGCGCTACGAGGACGTGGCCCGGGTCTTCAAGGACTCCGTCTTCACCACCGACAACTACGACTGGCAGCTCGAACCCGTCCACGGCCGGACCATCCTGCAGATGAGCGGGCGGGAGCACGCCGTGCGCCGGGCCCTGGTGGCACCCGCCTTCCGCGGCCGGGAACTGGAGGAGAAGTTCCTGCCGGTCATCGAACGCAACGCCCGCGAACTGATCGACGGCTTCCGGGCGGTGGGGGAGGCCGACCTGGTGTCCCAGTTCGCCACCCGGTTCCCGGTCAACGTGATCGCCGACATGCTCGGGCTGGACAAGGGCGACCACGACAAGTTCCACGGCTGGTACACCGCGGTCATCGCCTTCCTCGGCAACCTCAGCGGAGACCCCGAGGTGGCGGCGGCCGGCGTGCGCACCCGCGAGGAGTTCGCGGCGTACATGCTGCCGATCATCCAGGACCGGCGCGCCCACCCCGGAGACGACCTGCTGTCCGTGCTGTGCGCCGCGGAGGTCGACGGCACCCGGATGAGCGACGAGGACATCAAGGCGTTCTGCAGCCTGCTGCTGGCGGCCGGCGGCGAGACCACCGACAAGGCCATCGCCGGTGTCTTCGCCAACCTCCTGCAGAACCCCGTGCAGTTGGCGGCGGTGCGGGACGACCGCTCGCTGATCGCCCGGGCGTTCGCCGAGACGCTGCGCTTCACGCCCCCGGTCCACATGATCATGCGGCAGGCGTCGACCGACGTGGAGATGCACGGCCAGGTCATTCCGGAGGGCGCCACGATCACCTGCCTGATCGGCTCGGCCAACCGCGACCCGCGGCGCTACGCCGATCCCGACACCTTCGACATCTTCCGCACCGACCTGACGGTCACCAACGCCTTCACCGCCGCGGCGGACCACCTCGCCTTCGCGCTCGGCCGGCACTTCTGCGTGGGGGCCCTGCTGGCGAAGGCGGAGGTGGAGATCGGGATCAACCAGCTGCTCGACAGCATGCCGGACGTACGGCTGGCGGACGGCTTCACCCCGGTGGAGCGCGGGGTGTTCACCCGCGGGCCGGAGTCCGTCCCGGTGCGCTTCACCCCCGTCGGGGACGCCCAGCCGGCGGGCGTGGCGTAGTCCCGCCGGGTCCTGGGGGGGGAGGGAGAGACGCAGAAGGAAAAAGGAAAACA
>JBEHXI010000449.1:0-2899 GCA_048498775.1 Actinomycetota bacterium
GGGTGCACCCGGGCGATGACGAACGTGGGCGAGGTCACCGCGCCGCGCACGCCCAGGCCCTCGCCCAGACCGCGGGTCAGCGTCGTCTTGCCCGCGCCCAGCTCACCGCTGAGCAGCACCAGGTCCCCCGGCCGCAGCAGCGCCGCGATGTCCCGCCCCAGCTCCTGCATCCGTTCCGGTGTGCCGACGGCCACCCGGACCGCCGCGCCGGTCCGCGGATCGTGCGTAGTACCCATGTCCCCGGATGCTACGGCGTCCCGGCGGCCGCCCCGCTCACCCGCCGCTGCTCCGCGGCGGCCGCGGCCAGTTCCCGGACGGCCTGCGGCAGCGGCGCCCGCACCGCGTCCGCGGCGCTCGCCAGCAGCCCGGCCAGGTGCCCGTTGACCAGGTCGGGATGCTCCAGCATCACCAGGTGGCCGGCGTTCTCGACCACCACGAGACGGGCCGCCGGCAGCCGCTCGGCGATGGCCGCGCTGTGCTCGCAGGGCGTCAGCAGATCGCTGTCCCCCGCCATCACCAGCGTCGGGCGGCCGTCCAGCACCGCCAGCGCCTCGGCCTTCTCGTGCGTGGTGAACGCCGGGTAGAACTCGGCGACCACGTCGATCGGCGTCGACTCGATCATCCGCTCGGCGAGCCGGGCCACCGCCGGATCGACCTCCCCGGCGAAGGAGTACCGCTTGACGATCCCGGCGAACAGGTCCGCGGTCGCCCGCCGCCCCCGCTCCACCAGCGTCACCTGGGTGCCCAGCGCCCGCAGCACCCCCGGCGCCAGCACCCGGAACGCCTTGGCGCCCACCGCGGGCAGCCCCAGCGAGACGGCGGCCAGCTTGCCCGCCGAGGTGCCGGCGAAGAACACGCCCGCGACCCGCTCCACCACCTCCGGGTACTGCTCGGCCAGCGCCATGATCGTCATACCGCCCATGGAGTGGCCGGCCAGCACCAGCGGACCGGTGGGCGCCGCCGCGTCGATGACCGCCTTCAGATCGCGGCCGAGCTGGTCGATGTCGGCCGGCCGGCCCGCCCGCTGGGCCCGGCCGCGCTCGGAGCGGCCGTGGCTGCGCTGGTCCCAGTAGACGGCCCGCACGTTGCCGCGCAGCGCCGCCCGCTGGAAGTGCCAGGAGTCCTGGCTCAGGCAGTAGCCGTGCGAGAAGACCACGGTCAGCGGCCCGGTCCCGCCGCCCGGCCGGAACCGCCCGAACCCGCGGGCACCGCTCTCCCCGGCCTCCACCTCATCGATCTCGTAGTGCAGCCGGGTGCCGTCCTCGGCGATCGCGGTGCCCGGCTCGCCGCGCAGCGTGCCGTAGGGCCCGGCCGCGTCCAGGGCCAGGCGCGCCTTGCGGCGCAGGGCGGCGCCGACCGTCATCCGTTCGATGGCGACTCCGGCGGCCGCGCCCGCGGCGACCACGCCGATGGCCGCGCCGAAGACGCCCGCGTGCCGGCCGGCGTTCTTCAGCCGGCCGGCGGACACCGCGTCGGCGACGGTCTCGGCCGCGGCCCTGCCCACTTCCGCCGCACTGCTTTCGGTCATGCGGGTCGGCTACCCCCGTCCTGGGCCCGCGGCACCGCCTCGCCGCCGTCCACGTACACCCGGGGCACCCGGCTGCCGATCCGGGTGACGATCTCGTACGCGATCGTGCCGGCCGCCCGCGCCCAGTCCTCCGCGGTCGGCTCGCCGCGGTCGCCCGGGCCGAACAGCACCGCGTGGTCCCCCGGCGCCGGGGTGTCCCCGCCGAGGTCCACCACGAACTGGTCCATCGCGACCCGCCCGGCGACCGTCCGCCACTTCCCCGCCACCAGCACCGGGGCCGTCCCGGAGGCGTGCCGGGGGATGCCGTCGGCGTAGCCGAGCGGGATCAGGCCCAGGGTGGTCGGGCCGGGGGTGACGTAGTGGTGCCCGTAGCTGACGCCGTGGCCGCCGGGGACCTGCTTGACCAGGGACAGCTCCGCCTCCAGCGTCATCACCGGGCGCAGTCCGAAGTCGGCCGGGCCGCCGAGCTGCGGCACCGGCGAGATCCCGTACATCGCCACCCCGGGGCGGACCAGGTCGAAGGCCGCGTCCGGGACGGTCAGCAGCGCCGGGGAGTTGGCGATGTGCCGCACCCGCGGGGGCAGCCCGGCCGCCTCCATCAGCGCGATCGCGGTGCGGAACGCCTCCAGCTGCGCCGCGATCGAGGGATGCCCCGGCTCGTCGGCGCACGCGAAGTGCGACCAGACGCCGACCGCCTCGACCAGCCCGGCGTCCCGCGCCTCACGGACGGCGGCGAGCAGGGCCGGCCAGTCGGCGGGCTGGCAGCCGGCCCGGCCCAGACCGGTGTCCGCCTTGAGGTGGATCCGGGCCGGGCGGCCCACCGCACGCGCCGCCTCGGTGACCTCGCGCAGCGCCCACAGACCGCTGACCGACACGTCGATGTCGGCCGCCACCGCCTCGCGCCACGGCCCGCCCGGGGTCCACAGCCAGCACAGCACCCGCCCGCCGAGGCCGGCCGCGCGCAGCGCCAGCGCCTCCTGCGGGGTGGCGGTGCCCAGCCAGGTCGCGCCCGCGGCCTGCGCGGCCCGCGCGCAGGGGATCATGCCGTGCCCGTACGCCTCCGCCTTGACCACGGCCATCAGCTCGGCGCCGGCGGCCCGCTCCCGCAGGGCACGCACGTTGGACCGCAGCGCGACCAGGTCGATCTCGGCCCAGGCGCGCGTCGGATGGCCGTCCGTACCGGGAGCGTCACCCGGCCTCGCACTGTCGTTCATCCCCGCCAGTGTCTCAGCTCGGCCCCCCGGGGTGACCGCGGCGTACGTCACCTCCGCGGTGCGCGCCCCCGCGGGTGCACCCGGTCGCCGGGGTGGCGGCCGCCACAGGCGCGGCGGTTCCCGGCACCGTCCGCGAGCGGGCGCGGCAGGCGGCCGG
>JBEHXI010000450.1:0-2848 GCA_048498775.1 Actinomycetota bacterium
CCGCCAGGCACCGCCGCCCGCCGGGCTCGCTACCGGCGGCCGGCAGGCGCAGTGCGATCCGCGGCCACCGGACCGCACCCAGGGCATCCTGGAGGCCACCAAGCAGGTGGCCGCCGTTCTCAAGGCCGCGGAGCTGCCCTTCGCCCTGGCCGGGAGCGTCGCGGCGTACGCGCACGGCGCGGCGGTCAGCCTCCAGCACGACGCCGACTTCTGCGTGCTGCGTGCCGACGCCGACGCGGTGGCCGCGGCGCTTCGCGACGCCGGTCTGGAGATCCGGGTACCGCCGGAGGACTGGCTGTTCAAGGCGCGGTGCGGCGGCGAGGACATCGATCTGATCTTCGAGTTGGCGCACCGCCCGGTGACGCGCGAACTGCTGGACCGGGCGGAGACGCTGCCGGTCGACTCGGTGCGCATGCCGGTGCTGACCCCCACCGACCTGGTGGGCAGCCTGATCGGGGCGTTCTCCGAGCACCACTGCGACTTCGGGGCCGTGCTCCCGATCGCCAGGACGCTGCGCGAGCGCGTCGACTGGGAGCGGCTGCGCCGCGACCACCGGGACGCCCCGATGCCGGCCGCCTTCTTCTTCCTGCTCGAACGCCTGGGTGTCGTCGAACCACCGGAGGCCACACCATGACCGCTGCGGAAACCCTCGAATACCGCGTCGCGCACCTGCGCGAGCGGCTCGCCCGGGAGGAGGTCGCGGAACTGGGCGTCCAGGTGGAGGTGCGCGCGGGCGCCGTCCACCTGACCGGCACGGTCCCCACCTCCAACTGCCGGGACCTGATCGTGCGCGTCGCCCGGGAGGAGATGCCGGACCTGCCCGTGACCAGCGATCTCGTCATCGCCGACGCCAGCGCCCCGGACCACGCGGAGGAGCTGGCATGATCCGCATCGCCGCGGTCGGGGACATCCACATGGGCCCCGACAGCCGGGGCGTGCTGCGCCCCGCGTTCGACACCCTGCCGGACTGCGCCGACGTCCTGCTGCTCGCCGGGGACCTCACCCGCCACGGGTCGGTGGACGAGGCGCGAGTGGTGGCCGCGGAGGTCGCCGGGCTGGGTGTTCCCGTCGTCGCCGTGCTCGGCAACCACGACTACCACTCCGACCGGCCGCGCGAGGTGGCGGACGAACTGCGCGCGGCCGGGGTGACCGTCCTGGAGGGTGACGAGACGGTCGTCGAGGTGGCGGGCTGCGAGGTCGGCATCGCCGGCACCAAGGGCTTCGGCGGGGGCTTCGCCGGACGCAGCGGCGGGGAGTTCGGCGAACCGGAGATGAAGGCGTTCATCCGCTACACCCGCCGCTGCGCCGACGGGCTGCGGGCCTCCCTGGAGCGGCTGGCGGAGCGGGGCTGCGCGGTGCGGGTCGCGCTGACGCACTTCTCGCCGGTGCCGGACACGCTGGCCGGGGAGCCGGTGGAGATCTTCCCGTTCCTCGGCAGCTATCTGCTGGCCGAGGCGATCGACGCGGTGGGGGCCGACCTCGCGGTGCACGGGCACGCGCACGCGGGCACCGAGCACGGCATCACCAGCGGCGGGGTGCCGGTGCGCAACGTGGCCCAGCCGGTGATCCAGCGGGCGTTCGCCGTGTACCACGTGCGGCATCCTCAGGAGCCCCGGCACACCGGCAGCGCCGCGACCGCGCGGGCCGCGGCACGCCTGGACGGCTGAACCGGGGCCGACTGGGTTCTCAGGGGGCGGCGGCCTGCAGCGCGGCCGTGGTGGCGGCCGCGAGGCCGTCCAGGTAGCCCGGCGGCACCGGCGTGCGGACCATCACCATGCGCCAGTACAGCGGCCCGCTCATCAGGTCGAGGGCCAGGTCGGTGTCGGTGCCCGCGGCGAGCTCGCCGCGTTCCGCGGCCTGGCGCAGCACGACGGTCGCCACCTGGCGCTGGGTGTCGCGCAGCGCGGTCTGCAGCGCCTCCGCGATGTCCGGGGTGCGGGCGGCTTCGGCCAGCAGGTCCGGGACGATCTGCGAGACCTTGGGGTGCCGCAGCACCCGCGCGGTGACCTCCAGCAACGCCCGTACGTCCCCGAGCAGGGAGCCGGTGTCCGGGGTCGGCATGCCCTGGACGGCGACGGCGGAGACGACCTCCAGCACCAGGCGCAGCTTGGAGCGCCAGCGCCGGTAGATCGCGGCCTTGCCGACCCCGGCGCGGCGTGCGATGGCCTCGATGGACATCCGGGCGTAGCCGACCTGGGCCAGTTCCTCGAAGACCGCGGCGCGGATGGCGTCGGTCACGTCCTGCCGCAGGACGGCGGCGCCGGCGGGAGCGCGACGGGGCGAACGGGGCTCGGTTGGCATACCCGCAGCATAGCGAGACGACGCGACGGAACGGTTGCGTTCCGTCCGCGTGCCGCCCTACGCTCACGCCATGACGAGACGGTACCGTTCCGGCGTACCGCCGCTCGCCGGTGCGCGCCCGGCACCCCCGAGGAAAGCGAGCAGCATTGAGCCTTGACACCGCGCCCGCCCCCACCGCGGCGGCGGATCCCCTGCCGAACGCCCGGCAACTCGCCGCCGCGTACGGCCTGACCGTCAGCGGGGCGCGCCCCCCTCTTCCCGAGTACGTGCGGCAGTTGTGGGGCCGGCGGCACTTCATCGCCGCGTACTCGGTGGCCCGGCTGTCCGCGCAGTACACCCAGGCCCGGCTCGGCCAGCTGTGGAACGTGATGACGCCGCTGCTGAACGCGGCGGTGTACTACCTCATCTTCGGCCTGCTGCTGCAGACCAACCACGGCATCGACAACTACATCGCCTACCTGGTCACGGGCATCTTCGTCTTCAACTTCACGCAGTCGACGGTGCTGGCCGGTACGCGGGCGATCTCGGACAACCTGGGGCTGGTGCG
>JBEHXI010000451.1:0-2834 GCA_048498775.1 Actinomycetota bacterium
CGGCCGGGACGTCTTCCTGCCCCGCGAGGAGCTGGAGGACTACGCGGCGGGTGCGGACGGCTTCCTGCGCGCGGCCGGATCACCGGCCGGGGTGCTGGCGCACGAGGCGCTGCGGATCGAGGCGCACCGGCCGCGGCTGGGCCTGGAGACCGACCACCGGACCATCCCGCACGAGCTCGGCTGGCTGGACAGCGCCGTCCACCTGGACAAGGGCTGCTACCGCGGCCAGGAGACCGTCGCCCGGGTGCACAACCTGGGCCGCCCGCCGCGCCGCCTGGTCTTCCTGCACCTGGACGGCAGCGAGGTCAAGCTGCCGGGGCACGGCGCCCCGGTGCGGCTGTCCGCGGACGGGCCGGAGGGGCGGCAGATCGGGTTCGTCACCTCCTCGGCGCGCCACTTCGAGCTGGGCCCGATCGCGATGGCCCTGGTCAAGCGGAACACCCCGGCCGACGCGGTGCTGCTGGCGGACACCGTGCCGGCCAACCAGGAGATCATCGTCGAGCCGTAGCGGCGTTTGCGCAGGTCAGATCTCCAGCAGGACGGTGAACGGGCCGTCGTTGACCAGCGCCACCTGCATCTGCGCGCCGAAGCGGCCGGTGGCCACCTGCGCGCCCAGCGCCCGCAGCTGCGCGACGACCTCGTCGACCAGCGGCTCGGCGACCGGGCCCGGCGCGGCCGCGTTCCAGGTCGGGCGGCGGCCCTTGCGGGCGTCCCCGTAGAGGGTGAACTGGCTGACGACCAGCAGCGGCGCCCCGATGTCCGAGCACGACCGCTCCTCGGGCAGGATCCGCAGCGTCCAGAGCTTGCGGGCCAGCTGCGCCGCCTTCTCCGGGGTGTCGTCATGGGTCACGCCGACCAGGACACACAGCCCGGGACCGGTGATCTTGCCGATGGTCTCGCCGTCCACGGTGACGGAGGCTTCGGAGACTCGTTGGGCCACTGCACGCATGCGCCCATTCTGGCTTGAGTCCCCGGCCACCACTCGATGGGGTGATTTCCAGCAACACGCGCCCCCGTGCGTGCGCCGCGTTGTGCCTGTACGCCAAAGGGCGCCGGGGCCGTTCGGGTGCACAGGCGCTGCGCGGCGCGGTGGCGCGGTGGCACGATGGGCCCCATGCTGCAGGCCGACGCATTCCCGCCCCGCTCGCCGCGGCCGCGTACCCCGCGCTCGCCGGCACTCCAGGACGGCACCGAACCGGTCCCCGACTTCGGTGTGCTGGGCCTGCCGGAGCTGCGCGCCCTGCGCCGCAGCGCCCAGCAGGAGGAGGCCGATCTGTCCTATCTGCGGCGGCTGCTGCAGGGCCGGATCGACATCCTGCGGGCCGAACAGTCCCGGCGCACCGCCGAGGAGCACACCGTCCTCGACCGGCTGCCGGAGATCCTGGCCGACCTTCCCTCCCGGGTCCGCTCCTCCGCCCGCCATGTGACGCTGCACACCCCGCACACCGAGGAGTGCCGGCGGCTGGCCGAGGAGATGCTCGGCGACGTGGAGCTGTCGGACCTCGAAGCCCGCACCGAGGACGAGCTCCACGCGGCGATGGGCCGCCTGGTCCGCCACGAGCGGCAGATCTCGCGCCGCCGCCGCCGGCTCCAGGCGACCGTGGACGGGTGCAGCGCCGAGATCGCCCGCCGGTACCGTGAGGGCGAAGCACGAGTCGACGACCTGCTCTCCGGAGGCTGACCGGCCCACCCGCGGGGGCGGTCGTGAACCACCCTCCCGGAAAGGCCGAGATGATCTCTCGTACCACCGCTGAGCCGCCCGTTCTCGCCGAGGTCATACGCTCGGGATTCGTCGAGGGCCGCCATCGCGGCTCCCTGGTGGTGCTGGACGCCGGCGGAGCCGTCGAGCTGGCGCTCGGCGAGGTGACCGCGCCGGTCTTCCCGCGGTCGAGCAACAAGCCGATGCAGGCCGACGCCGTGCTGCGCGCCGGTCTCGACCTGGACGGCGAGCTGCTGGCCCTGGCCGCCGCCAGCCACTCCGGCGAACCGTTTCACCTCAAGGGCGTCCGCGCCATCCTGGCCACCGCCGGGCTCCCCGAGTCGGCCCTGCGCACCCCGCCGGACCTGCCCCTGGACGCCCAGGAGGCCGAGCTGTGGATCGGCTCCGGACGCGTGCGGACGCCGATCGCGATGAACTGCTCGGGCAAGCACGCCGCCATGCTCGCCGCCTGCGCGCTCAACGGCTGGCCGCTGGAGACCTACCTCGACCCGGAGCACCCCTTCCAGCGGCTCGTCCACGACACCGTCCGAGAGGTCAGCGGCGAGCCGGTGGACCACATCGGCGTCGACGGCTGCGGCGCCCCGCTGATGAGCCTCAGCCTGACCGGCCTGGCCCGCGTCTTCCGCTCCTACGTCCTCGCCGAGCCCGGCAGCACCGCGCGGCGGGTCGCCGACGCGATGCGCGCCCACCCCGAGTACGTCGCCGGGACCCGGCGCGCCGACACCTGGCTGATGCGCGAGGTACCCGGCGCGCTGTCCAAGGTCGGCGCGGAGGCGGTGCAGGCGGTGGCGCTCCCGGACGGCCGGGCCCTGGCGTTCAAGATCGAGGACGGCGGTGCCCGGGCGGTCGGCCCGGTGCTGGCCCGCACGCTGCGGCTGCTGGGCGTCGACGGCCCGGTGGTGGAGCGGATCGGGGACGCGCCGCTGCTCGGCGGCGGCGTGCGGGTCGGCGAGGTGCGGGCGGCGTTCTGAGGCCGGATGCCCTCCGGGCGGGGCGGCGGGCCGGTGCGGGTGGTCGGGGGAGCGTGGGCCCGGCGTGCGGGGCGGCGCTGTCCGGGGGCCGGGCGGCGGTCCCGGTGCGGGTGGCGGGGGAGCGTGGGCCCGGCAGCGCTGGG
>JBEHXI010000452.1:0-2814 GCA_048498775.1 Actinomycetota bacterium
CGATGCAGCACGCCGCCCTGGCCTCGCTGCTGTGGTCGGTGCTGATCATCGCGGTCTTCCGGACGCTGGCGGTCCGCAAGTACCGCTCGGCGGCGTAGCGCCACGCCCGTAGCGAGCGCACCGGACGCGACAGGGCCCCCGGCCGTGCCGGGGGCCCGAGGTCCTGCCCGGGCGGTCTTGTCGGGCCCGCGACGCCTGGTACCGCACCTCGCCGCGTTGTCGGGATCATCCGAGTACGCCCAGTACGCCCAGTACAAACAAGGACGACCCTCCGCCTTGCGATATACGGCACCGGACGCCGCGGGCTGACCCTCGAAGACCGCCCGGACAGGACCTTGCCGTCAGCCGCGCTGGTACGGCTTGGCGTCGAGGATCTTCACCGACGCCTTCTTGCCGTTGGGCAGCTCGTAGCTCGCCGTGTCGCCGGGGCGCTTGCCGTTCACGGCGGAACCGAGGGGGGACTGGGGGGAGTAGGTCTCGATGTCGTCCGAGACGTACTCGCGGGAACCCATGAGGAACGTCATGGTGTCGTCCGGGTCGCCGTCGAAGGCCACCGTGATCACCATGCCGGGAGCCACCACACCGTTGTCGGCCGGCGCCTCGCCGACCTTCGCGTGCTCCAGCAACTGCGTCAGCTGGCGCACCCGCAGCTCCAGCTTGCCCTGGTCCTCGCGGGCCGCGTGGTAGCCGGCGTTCTCCTTGAGGTCGCCCTCCTGGCGGGCTTCCTCGATCTTGGCCACGATCTCGGCGCGTGCGGGACCCGAGAGGTGCTCCAGCTCGGCCTTCAGCTGGTCGTACGCCTCCTGGGTCAGCCAGGTGACGTTGTCGCTGGTCTGGGTCACAGGTGCTCCTCGTCGGTACTCGGCTTGCTGTTCTTTGTACTGCGAACCGGCTTGTTGTTCCAGATGTACGGAACGCCCTCCCGGAAGCTTGCGCCTACGCGGACGGGCGAAACCACGAGGGTAACAATTCCGGACCGCGCACGGGAGAAGGACTGCGGCAGATTCCGCCGTCTGCGAACGCCTCAGCGCTGGTCAGCGGCGTGGCAGCCGAGGAGTTCCGCGGTGGTCCCGCGGGCGGTGGTGCGGATGGTCACCAGCGTGTTGACGTCCGAGGAGCGCTGGCTGATCGTGACGTCGCGGCGGCCGACCTCCGACTGGTCCGCCGCCTGGGAGCGCAGGGTGCACACCGCGACCTGGCCGGTGCCCTTGGTGACCTCCAGATGCACCCTGACCTGGGAGTCCGAGACCACCTGGAAGGCGACCACCTGGCCGCCGACGGAGTTGGCCGACAGGTACCACCAGCCGCCCAGGGCGACCGCCACCAGCACCAGGGCGCCGAGGACCGCGCCGAGGATCTTCAGCCGCCGGTCGGTGGCGGCGCTGTCGGTACGCCCGTAACGCCCCGCGGGCAGCCGGTCGCGCACCGCGCTCATGATCAGTCCTC
This sequence comes from Actinomycetota bacterium, assembly GCA_048498775.1. Lineage (GTDB taxonomy): Bacteria > Actinomycetota > Actinomycetes > Streptomycetales > Streptomycetaceae > JBEHXI01. The sequence goes on from JBEHXI010000452.1 coordinate 1,447, forward strand.
CATGCGCCGGGCCTACGGGATTATTCCGGCCCTCACGTCGGTCACTATAGAGGCACCACCGAAACCATCAGCACCTTGGACCTGCCGAAGGACCCTGCCTTGACCGATCAGCTGCGCCTGATGGCCGTGCACGCGCATCCCGACGACGAATCCAGCAAGGGCGCGGCGACGATGGCCAAGTACGTCGCCGAGGGCGTTGACGTCCTGGTCGCCACCTGCACCGGCGGCGAACGCGGATCCGTGCTCAACCCCAAGCTCCAGGGCGACCCCTATATCGAAGAACACATCCACGAGGTGCGCGCCCGGGAGATGGACGAGGCGCGCGAGATCCTCGGCGTCAAGCAGGCGTGGCTCGGCTACGTCGACTCGGGCCTGCCGGAGGGCGATCCGCTGCCCCCGCTGCCGGACGGCTGCTTCGCGCTCCAGGAGATCGAGGAGGCCGCCGGCACGCTGGTGCGGCTGATCCGCGAGTTCCGCCCGCACGTGATCACCACGTACGACGAGAACGGGGGCTACCCGCACCCCGACCACATCATGACCCACAGGATCTCGGTGGTGGCCTTCGACGCCGCCGGGGACCCGGACCGGTACCCGGAGGCCGGCGAGCCCTGGCGGCCGCTGAAGCTGTACTACAACCAGGGCTTCAACAAGCCGCGCACCCTCGCGCTGCACGAGGCGCTGCTGGCCCGCGGCCTGGAGTCGCCGTACGGCCAGTGGCTGGAGCGCTGGAAGTCGTGGGACCGGCCCGAGCGCCAGCTGACCACCCGGGTGCCGTGCGCGGACTACTTCGAGATCCGCGACAAGGCGCTGATCGCGCACGCCACCCAGATCGACCCGGACGGCTCCTGGTTCCACGTGCCGATGGACCTGCAGAAGGAGGTCTGGCCGACCGAGGACTTCGAGCTGGCCAAGTCGCTGGTGGACACCACGCTGCCCGAGTCGGACCTCTTCGCGGGCATCAGGGAGGCCGGGTAGACAATGGCTGGTGTGAACGCAACCCTCGCTTACGCGGCCGCGCACCTCGCGCCCGGCGCCGCCGGCCTCCAGCTGGCGGACCTGGACCCGAACAAGGTGACGCCCGGCCTGCTCGGCTTCGTCGTCTTCGCGGCGATCGGCGGCGCCCTGTGGCTGCTGCTGAAGAGCATGAACAAGCACATGAACAAGGTGGACTTCGAGGTGGAGCCGGACGCGCGGACCGCCGCGGGGGCCCGCGTTCCCCAGCCGGCGCGCGAGCCCGGCCCGGCCGCCGACGACACCCCGGACGCCCCGGGTGCCGCGGGCACCACGGGCGCGGCCGGCACCAAGGACGCCTAGCCCGGCGGTCGCGTCGGCATCGGCATCATTGGCGTAGGAGCAGGCGGCCGAAGC
>JBEHXI010000453.1:0-2782 GCA_048498775.1 Actinomycetota bacterium
CCGAGGGGAGGCCGAGGGGAGGCCGAGGGGATACCCCGCTCAGTAGGCGTCCCGCCCGACGACGAGCCGGCTCGGCGTGTAGGCGACGAACGCGGCGCCGTCGAGGCCCAGTGCGGTCGCGCTGTCCTGCAGGCGCGCCGGATCGGCCACGTCGCCCCACTCACCCGTCTCCACCCGCTGTTCGATCGCGTGCACTCCCGCGACCACCTCGGCGGTGGTGAAGTTGCAGTGGCCCTGCCTGGCGACGTAGGCCTGGCGCAGCAAGTCCCCATCCCCGCCGGCGCGGACGCGGCTCGCGAACGCCGACTCCTGCTGCGCGGGCACGAGTTGGTCGGAGGTGGTGTGCAGGTCCAGAAGCGGCACCTCCAGCCCCTGCCCGGCTGTCGAGGACGCCTGGAGGCTGCTCAACGCCGCCGGGTCGGCCTTCAGGGTGGCGCCCTTGTCCAGCTCCGCCAGGTCCGCGTCCAGGTCGAGCCCGGCGGCACGGTAGAGCGCGCGCACCTGGTCGGCGTGCTCGGAGTCACGCAGCAGGGCGGCGTAGTCGACCCCGGTGTTCCAGGAGACGTTGCCTCCCGCCGACTCCTCGATCGAGTAACGGGCCGACATGATGAACAGCAGCTGCCCCTGCTGGGTGATCCAGGCCGCCTCCTGCGCCTCCTGCGCCTCGGGATCGTCCGATGCGGGCGGATCCTGGCCGGGGGCCCAGTCCGACTGGTTCAGGAAGGCCGCGGCCAGCGCGACCCGGGCCCGGCCCTGCGGGGTGGCCTGAGCCGCGAGGACGGCGGCGGTCAGTTCCGTACCGGCGATGAGGCCCTCGGCGGCGCTGCTGTAACCGGCCAGTTTGACGCCGCCGAGCGGCAGCAGCAGCGTGGCCAGGGCGTAGGTGCCGTCGTACTGGTAGTTGCTCATGTCGACGCCGCCGGCGACCAGCCCGCACAGTCCGAGCGCGCCGTCCACCCGCCCCGCCCCGTCACGGGCGATCCGGGCGTTGACGAGCCCGCCCATGGACTGGCCCACCGCGAGCGTGCGGGCCGGCTTCTTCCCCGCGGCCCGGGCGAAGGCGTCGAGCGTGGCGAACTGGTCGCGTTCCGCGCTCTTCAGGGCCCACCACGAGCCGTTCGGGTCGTAGGACGAGCCCGCCATCGCATAGCCCTCGTCGAGCAGTTCGGTGCGGACCGCGTCGCTGATGGCGTCCTGCGCCGAGGGCGGTCCCCAGCCGTGGCTGAACAGCAGCAGCGTGCCGTTCCAGGTGGCCGGCAGGTCCGCCACCCAGGTCGCGCCGTCGGACAGCGTGCCGGTGAGGTGGGTGGACTCCGTGTCCGTCGCGCTCGCGGCGGACGGGACGGTCAGTGCGCTCGTGACGCCGAGTGCGAGGACCGTGCCGAGGAGCAGGGGTGTGCGCAGGCGTCTGGGCATGCAGACTTCCTCGGGTTTGTGGGGACATGTCAAGAGCGGGGTCGAGTCTCCGACCCGTCTTGAGCGCCCGCAATTTTAGTATACTTATTTATTCGCCGTCAACGGATCACCCGGCCGCTCCGGGGCGATGCCCCGAACCGGCTTACCGGGATCCGGAGGTGACGGCCGGGACCGCGGCGGCACGATGCGGCATCTGCCGGACGGCTTCCGGGACACCCGGGTGGTGCGAACGCCTGGCGGCGAACAACTCCTCCGAGACGGCCCGGACGGCGTTGACGACCAGGGGCGCCACACGTTCCACCGCGGGGCGCGAGTTGCTCACGACCGAGATCGCCCCGACCGGCCCCTCCGGATCGCGGATGGCAAGGCCGAGGCATGTGATCTCCGTGAAGCACTCGCCCTGGTCGATGGCCAGCCCGTTGCGACGGCGTACCGCACCGAGTTCCCGGTGCAGGGCGTCGAGCCGGCCGATGCTGTGGTCGGTGCGCCGCTCCATCACCTGCGCGTACCGCGCGTCGATCTCCTCCGGGCTCAGCCAGGCGAGCATCGCCTTGCCGAGGCCGGTGCAGTGCGCGATCGCCCGGCCGCCGACCCGCGAGGGGACGTTCACCGCCGCGCGGCCCCCGATCTTGTCGAGGTAGTAGATCTCGGGCCCGTCGAGCACGGCGAGGTGGACGACCATCTCGGTCCGCACGGACAGTTCCAGCAGCTGGGGTGCCGCCGCACTGCGCAGGGCGCTGTGCGCGATCTCCCGGCCGCCCAGGCCCAGCGCCCGTGGACCCAATGAGTATCCTGATTCAGTGTGGTGGAGCCAGTCCAGCCGGACCAGTTGGTCGAGTATCCGGTGGGCGGTCGAGCGCGGCAACCGGGTGCGGCGGGAAACCGTCTCGAGCGTCAGGCGGGTCTGCGGCCGCTCGAAGAGATCCATGATCAACGTCACGCGCTCCATCATCGACGGAGGCAGCGAAGGCCCTGTGGTCTCCAGGCGCGGGTCGAAGCGAAGGGCAGACGTCATCGTCGGCGCCTCTCTGGTGAAACTAGAATCTATTCCAGTTTGGTGCCGCGCCAAAGTACCAACACAGCAACTCACCGGCCAAGGGCCGTGCACAGGAAATTCGGCCAATCCACGGCTGCTGTACAGGCGTTGCGGCCGCCGCCTCCTCGTTCCCTCGTGACGTACGGTGCGGGCTGTCCCGGTTGTTCCGCACACCGGTGACCGAGCGACGCCGCGAGGGCGCCGACGCATCGCGGGAGTCACGCGCTCCGCCGGCGCGGACAGGGCGCGCACGCATGCGACGGAGACCGCCGCCTCCCCGGGGAGGCGGCGGTCTCCGTCGCATCGTCACCTTCTCTGGGCCTGGTGGGT
>JBEHXI010000454.1:0-2780 GCA_048498775.1 Actinomycetota bacterium
CCACCCCGGCCTGCTCCGCGGCGAACAGGGTGCCGGTGCGCCCGAAACCGGTCGCGATCTCGTCGAAGACCAGCAGCACGTCGTGGGCGTCGCACGCCTCACGCAGCACCCGCAGGTAGGCGGGGGAGTGGAAGCTCATTCCGCCCGCGCCCTGCACGACCGGCTCGACGATCACCGCCGCGAGCTCGTCGGCGTGCCGGGCGACGAGATCCGCCAGATGGGTCGCGTAGTCCGGGTCCGGCGGCGCGTCGAACCCCGGCGGCGGCGCGTCCGCGAAGACCTGCTCCGGCAGCAGCCCCGACCACAGGTGGTGCATGCCGCCGACCGGGTCGCACACCGACATCGGCTGCCAGGTGTCCCCGTGGTAGCCGCCGCGCCAGGTCAGCAGCCGACGCTTGCCCGGCCGGCCGAGCGAGTGCCAGTACTGCAGGCACATCTTGACCGCCACCTCCACCGACACCGATCCGGAGTCGGCGAGGAAGACGTGCCGCAGCGGCTCGGGGGTGATCTCCACCAGCCGGGCGGCGAGCCGGACGGCGGGCTCGTGGGTGAGCCCGCCGAACATCACATGACTCATCCGCTCCAGCTGGCCGCGGGCGGCGTCGTTGAGCACCGGGTGGTTGTAGCCGTGGACGGCCGACCACCACGAGGCCATGCCGTCCACCAGCTCGGCACGGCTCCCGTCCGGCAGCGCCACCCGCAGCCGCACCCCGTGCGCCGACTCCACCAGCAGCGGCTCGGCGCGCCCGGGCATCGGGCCGTACGGGTGCCAGACGTGCCGGCGGTCCAGTTCCAGCAGTTCGCGCACCGGCACCTGATCAGGCATTGGGCGGCAGATCGGTGCCCGCGCCCCGGCGGCGCACCGCCACCAGGTCGGTGCGTGCCGCCTCCGGCTCCGCCGTGGCGACCGCGGCGGCCGGCACCGGCTCGCCACACGGCTCGCAGCCGTCGCTGTGCCCGCAGCCACCGGCGGCGCGGTGGCCGGGGAGCGTCGTCGTCTCCGCGCCCTCCACCTCGAAGCCGGCGTCGGCGATCATCTCCAGGTCGGCCTTGCCCGCCTGGCCCTCGCTGGTCAGGTAGTCGCCCAGGAAGATGGAGTTCGCCAGGTGCAGCGCCAGCGGCTGCAGGCTGCGCAGGTGGATCTCCCGCCCGCCGGCCAGCCGCACCTCCACGTCCGGGCAGACGAACCGGACCATCGCCAGGATCCGCAGGCACCGCTGCGGGGTCAGCGCCCACTTCCCGCCCAGCGGGGTTCCCTCGAACGGGATCAGGAAGTTCACCGGGACGGAGTCCGGGTCCAGATCGCGCAGCGCGAAGACCACGTCCACCAGGTCCTCGTCGGACTCGCCCATACCGGCGATCAGCCCGGAGCACGCCGACAGGCCCGCCGCCTGCGCCTGCTGCACGGTCGAGACCCGGTCGGAGAAGTCGTGGGTGCTGCAGATGTCCGAGTAGGTGGCCTCGGAGGTGTTGAGGTTGTGGTTGTAGGCGTCCGCGCCCGCCGCCCGCAGCCGCTCGGCCTGGCCGTCGGAGAGCAGACCCAGGCAGGCGCAGATCTCCACCTCGCCGTGCTGGTCCTTGATGGCCTCGATGGTCTGCGAGACGCGGTCGACGTCCCGGTCGGTCGGGCCGCGGCCGCTGGCCACCAGGCACACCCGCTTGGCCCCGCCCGCCACACCGGCGCCGGCCGCGGCCGCGGCCTCCTCGGGCTTCAGCCAGGTGTACTTCAGGATGCCGGCCTGGGAGCCCAGCCGCTGGGAGCAGTAGGAGCAGTCCTCCGGGCACAGCCCGGACTTCAGGTTCACCAGATAGTTCAGTTTCACCCGCCGGCCGAACCACTTCCGGCGTACCTTTCCGGCCGCGGCCACCACGTCGAGCAGTTCGTCGTCGGAGGTCGCCAGAACGGCGAGCGCCTCGTCGCGGCTCGGCAGTTCGCGCCGCAGCCCCTTGTCCACCAGCGTGTTGAGCAGGTCCATGAGACCAGATCCTTTCCCACGTTGCCCGCCGCGGCCAATGGCGAAGGGCACAACTTCCGGCGCGTCGGCGTGTGTGTATCGCCACAGGGCGTGTCGCCGCCCCGGCGCGTTAGGTTGCCCTTACAGCAGATTCCGGCCGCCGCCGGCGCGGCCCCAAGCCCCAGGACGACCATGACCCTCGACCCGTTCGACTGGATCGACGACCGCGCCGAGGCCCGCCGCCGCGCCGGCCTGGTGCGGACCCTGCGCCCGCGCCGGGACGCGGACGGGCCGCTGGACCTGGCGAGCAACGACTACCTGGGACTCGCCCGCCATCCGGTCGTCACCCGGGCGGCCGCCGACGCCGCCCTGCGCTGGGGCGCCGGCTCCACCGGATCGCGGCTGGTCACCGGCAGCACCGAGCTGCACGCCGAACTGGAGGCCGAGCTCGCGGACTTCTGCGGCGCCGAGGCCGCCCTGGTCTTCGCCAGCGGCTACGCGGCCAACCTGGCGGCCGTCACCGCCCTGTCGGCGCCCGGATCGCTGATCGTCTCCGACAGCGCCAACCACGCCTCCCTCATCGACGGCTGCCGGCTGTCCCGCGCCGAGACCACCATCGTCCCGCACCGCGACACCGACGCCTTCGACAAGGTCCTGCAGTGCCGCGAGGAGCCGGCGATGGCCGTCACCGACTCGGTCTTCTCGGTCGACGGCGACGCCGCGCCGCTGGCCGCGCTGGCAGCCGTCTGCCGCCGGGCCGGCGCCGCGCTGCTGGTCGACGACGCCCACGGGCTGGGGGTGCTCGGCGAGGGCGGCCGGGGAGCG
>JBEHXI010000455.1:0-2772 GCA_048498775.1 Actinomycetota bacterium
GGGTGCCCTCGGCGGTGTCCCACACGTTGCCGCACGACGCGCACAGCGCGAACTCCCGGCGCACCTCGGGCTGGTACTCGTGCCGGTACTCGCGCACCACCACCCGCTGCTCGCAGTACGGGCAGGTGGTGGCCGGCAGGTGCCGGCTCACGTGGAACGTGCCGTCCACCGACTCGTACTGCTCCAGCAGCACGAACGCCCCGGTGTGGATCCGGTCCAGCAGGCTGCCGCACAGCGCGGTGTCGAGCCGGCCGATCTGCCGGCGCAGCTCCTGCGCGGTGCTGTCGGCGTCCTGCCAGCCCAGCGGTGCGGTGCGGGCCTCGGCGCGGCGGCGCGAGAGCGCGGTGGCCTGGGACCGCAGCTCCTGCTCGGCGTTGTCGAAACCGCTCAGGCAGGAGCGCAGCAGCCGCCGGTAGGCGGTGGCGTTCCGCAGCGCCTGGCCGGTGTCCGCGACCAGGTCCTGGTGCGGGCGGGACGCTTCGATCCGCAGGGTGAGCGACGCCAGGCGCAGCGTCTGCCAGGAGAAGACGAACAGCCGCAGGCCGCCGTCGCTCTCCGGCACGAGCGCCGACCGCAGATCGACGTGGACCGGAGCGCCGTCCTCGCCGACGGCCTCCACCACCCGCACCGCCGGATCGCTGCCCGCGCCCGGCAGCCGCACCTCGAGGAGCTCCGCCTCGACGCCGGTGAAAACGGCCTGCGTCGCTCCGTCGGCCGCCGTGGACACCGTGGCCCGCGCGGTGTCCGGGCCGGGCGCGAAGGGGGTGAACTCGGCGTCGCCGAGCAGCAGGTAGTCCGGCGCCTCCCGGCCCCACAGCGGCAGCGCGCCGTTCAGCAGGCGGACCGTCTCGCCCATGGTCCGCCCGGTGCGCAGCAGCCGCTCGGCCAGGCCCAGCTCGACGTTGTCGTCGCCGAACCGGGTCCGCCGGCTGCCGACGGCGGCGATGCCGCGGCCCTCCTGGAAGGTGAACGGCAGGGTGAACGCGGCGTCGAACGCGCCGTCGCCGCCCAGCCGCATCACATTGCAGCTGTTGAAGAACGCGACGGGCGCGGACAGCCGGTGCGCCGGAAGGATCTCGCCGTCCTTGACGCACCTGCCGTCCAGCACGCACGCGGGCTGCCGCACGCCCTCGCCGGTCGCCCGCAGGGAGCGGCCGCACAGCACGTCCGGGCCGAGGTGGAAGAGGTCCTCCCGGCTGTGCCCGGACAGGAACAGCGCGCTGACGTCCCCGACCGCCTCCAGATAGCCGGCCGACGACCGCTCCCGGTTGAGCAGATAGGCGTCCTCGCCGACCTGCGGATCGGTGTCCAGCCCGGTGAAGACCGAGGCGGTGGTGGACGGCAGCGGCAGGTCCGCGGCGAGCTGCCGGCCGACGACGCCGGAGAGCACGTCGAGCGAGGTCGCGGTGAGGAAGCCCAGCGGCCGGCTCGCCAGTCGCAGGCCGCCCGCGAGCCGGCCGGGGCCGGTGAAGGAGCGGGTCTCGGAGAGTCGCAGGACCTCCTCCACGGTCACCTCGTCGTGGGGGAAGCACAGCGTCAGCGGGCCCGGCCAGTCCGCCGCGGCCCGCACCGCGTCGGCGGCGGTGGGCACCCACAGAAACGTCCGGCCGGTGCGGGCCGCCAGCAGCATGCCGGGCAGCGACCACTCGGGGGCGCCCCAGCCGAGCACCGCGCCGCGGTCCTCGCGGCCCAGCAGGCGGGCCGCGGCCTCCAGCCGCCCGGAGGCGGCCTGGCCGAGCACCTGCAACTGGCGGTCGACGGCGGCGTGGACGGCCCGGTGGGGGCCGTCGGCGAGCGCGGTCAGATACCAGCGCACCGGGTTGAAGGAGTCCAGCGGCGCGGCCCAGCGGTGCCACAGCTGCTGCAGATGCCGCCACAGCGCCAGCACGTCGGCGTCGGCCGAGGCGAGGAACTCGTGCATCGAGACGGCCGGGGCCGAAGCGGGCAGCGGCGAGCCGGGCGCCCTCAGGCTCGGCACCAGGCCGAGGTCGGGGCGGCGGACGGCCAGGGCCACCATCGGCCCGTAGTCGTCGAGGGATTCGGTGAGCAGGTGCCTAGTCGTCATCGGCGTCGCCGTCCCGGCCGAAGTACTCGGCATTGGTGGTGATGTAGCCCTTCCATTCCTCTGGCACCTCGTCCTCGGGATAGATGGCGTCGACCGGGCACACCGAGGTGCAGGCGGCGCAGTCGACGCAGACCTCCGGGTCGATGTAGAGCATCGGCGTCTCGGGGGTGCCCTCGATGCAGTCCACCGGGCAGGCGTCGATGCACGCGCCGTCCTTGACGCCTTCACACGGCTGGGTGATGACGTAGGTCATGATGCGGTTCCGATGGGTGAGGTGAGGGCCTGGTCGTAGACGGTCACTTCGCCGCCTTGGACCTCGGTGCGGAAGACCCGCAGGTCCCGGCAGGTCGGCTGGTTGACGCGGGCACCGGTGCGCACGTCGAACCTGACGCCGTGCCAGGGGCAGCGCAGCAGCGACCCGTCGAGGGTGCCGCCGGCCAGCTCGACGCCCTGGTGGGTGCAGCGCGCGGCGGTGGCGTACACCCAGTCCCCGTACCGGAACAGCAGCAGCGCGCGGCGCCCGATCGACACCGGCCACGGGGCGCGCTCCGGTATGTCGGACAGTTTCACGGTGATGGACGGCACGTCGGCGGCGGCCGACGGCGCGGTGGCCGTGGACTCGGCGGACCCGGTCATCGGTTCTCCCCCAGGATGGCCTTGCGGCGGGCGAGCTTGCCGCCGTCCTTGTCCTCGTAGGTGTCGAGCTT
>JBEHXI010000456.1:0-2733 GCA_048498775.1 Actinomycetota bacterium
GCTGGACGCCGACCGGCTCCTCGGAGTTGCTGCGGATGCCGTCGCCGTCGTTGTCGGTGATGGTGCAGTCGCTGAGGTCCGCCCGGCCCGACGCCTGCACGTTGACTCCGTGCGCCCTGGCGTCGTGCACCCGGCAGCCGGTCGCGGTGAGGGTGCCGCCGCCGAGCACCCGCACCCCGTCGCCGCAGGCCCCGGAGACCTCGCTGTCCCGCAGCACCACCTCCCCGTCGGTGCCGATCAGGACGCCGGCGTCCGTCACGGTGGACGAATCCACCTCGGCGCGCGCCCCGCCGGAGACCGCGACGCTCCAGTCGCCCCTGGTGCGCAGCCGCACGCTCTCGAACCGGGCGGTGGCCCCGTCGTTCAGCTCCGCGGCGGGCCCCTGCGCGGCGTCGATCTCGCAGTCGCCCAGCTCGGCGCGGGCGGAGCCGGTCACCCGCAGCCCGGCGGAGCCGTCGGAGACCGACAGCTCCCGGAAGGCCGCGGTGGCGCCGCCGCCGACCTGCACCGCGGTCCGCGAGGCGCCCCGGACGCCCAGCCGCTGGAACGCGGCCTGGCTGCCGTCCTCCACCAGGACGGCCACCGGGGTGCCGTCGATCTCGCAGTTCTCCAGGCGCGGCCGGGAACCGCCGGTCACCTGGAGCGCGCTGTTCGCCGCCGACGCGATCGCGCAGCCCCGCAGCAGCGGGGCCGCCCCGCCGCTGATGTGCACCGACTGCCCGCCCGAGCCGCGCAGGACGCAGTCGGTGAGCGTGGTCCGCCCGGTGCTCGTCAGGTACGCGTCGAGGCTCGCGGACGCCGTGACGGTGACGCCCGCCAGCTCCGCCCTGGCCTGCTGCTCGACCACGAGGGCGGGCTTCTCGCTGCCGGTCACCGTGGTGGTCTCCACGGTGACGCCGCCCTCGCCGTTGGCGCAGATGCCGTTGCCGCGGATGCGTTCCAGCGTGCAGCCCCGCACGGTCAGGCGTCCGCTCTCGGCGACGACGACGGCGGAGGAGCCGAGGTCGGCGACGGTGGTGCGTTCCACGGTGTTGGCCGTGGCGGAGGTCACGACGATCCCGGCACCGCCCGGGTTGCTCACCCGGCAGTCGCGGACGGCCAGTTGACCGGACTGCCAGGAGATGATCGCGGCCCAGGCCGTGCCGCCCGTCACGGTGCAGCCGTCCAGGGCCGCCTGGCCGCGCCGGACGTCCAGGACCGCCGCGTTCGCGTCGGAGCCGCACAGGGTCAGGCCGGAGAGCCGGACCGCCTCGGCGTCCACGGTGACGGTGCTGCCCACCGGGGACTCCAGCCGTACGCTTCCGGCGTCACCGTCGGCGGACAGCGTGACCGCGCGGGTGAGGGTGACGGCCTCGGAGTAGGTGCCCGGCGCGATGGCGATGAGCGCGCCGTCTCCGGCCGCCGCCAGGGCCTGGGACACGGTGCGGTAGGCGCCGGACTGGGTGGCGGAGACCCGCAGGACCTGCCGGTTCACGGCTTCGCCCCTTTCTGCGGCACGGTACCGGCGAAGGGTGCGGGCTGCCGCGGCCCGTCCGGTCCCCGGGTGCGGGTCCGCAGGCCGGGTGCGGCGCACAGCGCCTCCGCGTGCTCCTCGGACAGCGGTTCGCCCGCCTGCCCCTCGGGGCCGTTCTCGGCCTCCGCCCAGAAGCCGCGGACCTGTTCCAGGCCGGCCAGCGCGATCTCGTCGAGCGGCACGCGTCCGCCGCCGGCGCGGCCGTGCTCGTCGAGCTCGGCGGCGGCCAGTTCACGCAGCATGACGGCCGGCCGGGTGCCGCCCTCCACGCGCAGCACCTTGAACCGGGTACCGGGCGCGAACAGCACCCGGTCCGGCAGGTCGGGCGCCACCAGGGCGGTGCGGCGTGCCGTCAGCGACCACACCAGGACGTCGGTGGTGCCCGGCAGGCCGCGGCGCACCGTGGACAGGGCCGCGAGGAACGAACGCTCCGTCACCACCCGGCCCTCCTGGTACCAGTCGCGTTCCGCGGCCGTGAGCGGTGCGCGCAGCAGCGCGGCACCCCGGTAGGAGGGCAGCCGGCGCAGCCCGCTGGCGGCGCAGCGGGCCAGCGGGACGTGCGGCCCGGCCGCGCCGGCCCGGATGGCCGCGTCGATCGCCGATGTCGCGCCGGACAGGTACAGGCGGATCGCGGCCAGGTCGGTGAGCGCGTCGGCCACCGAACTGCGCGGGCCGCCGTGCAGCCCCGGCGACTCGGAGAGCACCCGGGAGACGAAGGCGGCGGCGGTGTCGTAGCGCTCCCCGAGGCTGCGCCGCACCCAGTCCCGTTCCCGGTCGACGCCCTTGTCCGGGGGCACGACGCCGGCGGCGGCCGTGGGGGTGGGCTGCGGCTGGGGGGTGCCGCCGCTCACCGGCGCGGTGCGGCCGGCGGGCGGGGCGGTGGCCGGCTCGGGCGACGGGCCGGACGAGCCGCCGGCCGGGGGCCTGGCCGGCGGCTCGTCGGCCGGTGCGGCGGGCGGCCGCGGGTCCTGCCCCGCCGGCTGCGGGGAGGGCGACTCCAGCCGGATGCGCGGGGCACCCGGCGGGGCGGCGGGCGGCTGCGATGCGGCAGGCACGGCCGGTGTAGCCGGTGCGCCCGGTGCGGCCGGTGCGGCCGGTGCGGCCGGTGCGGCCGGTGTAGCCGGTGTAGCCGGTGTAGCCGGTGTAGCCGGTGTAGCCGGTGTAGCCGGTGTAGCCGGTGCGCCCGGTGTAGCCGGTGCGGCAGGCGGAGCCGGTGCGGC
>JBEHXI010000457.1:0-2723 GCA_048498775.1 Actinomycetota bacterium
AAGGACACCCAAGGACACCCAAGGACACCGAAGCACGCCGAAGGACACCGAAGGACGGGGACGAACATGACGGCGACACCGGCGACACCCAGCAGCCTCCACCTGCCCGCCGCGGTGGCCGCGCGCGGCCCCTACGCGGTGGACATCGACCCGGCCCGCGCCGGCTGGGAGCACGCCGCCCTGCGGGTGCTCGAACTGCCGCCCGGCGGGGAGCACTCCTTCGACACCGGTGACAGCGAGTGGATCGTGCTGCCGCTGTCCGGCTCGTGCGCCGTCGCCACCGAGGGGCTCGCCGTGACCCTGCGCGGCCGGGAGAGCGTCTTCTCCGGGGTGACGGACTTCGCCTACGCGCCGCGCGACGCGACGGTGTCCCTGGCCTCGCCGGGCGGCGGCTCCTTCGCCCTGGCCGGCGCCCGCTGCGCCCGGCGGCTGCCCGCCCGCCACGGGCCGGCCTCCGGTGTCCCGGTGGAGCTGCGCGGCGCGGGCACCTGTTCCCGGCAGGTCCACAACTTCGCCGCCGCGGACGTCTTCGAGGCCGACCGGCTGATCGCCGTGGAGGTCATCACGCCCGGCGGCAACTGGTCCTCCTACCCGCCGCACAAGCACGACGAGGAGATCCCCGGCGCCGAGTCGCAGCTGGAGGAGATCTACCACTTCCGGATCGCGCCCGCCCACGGCTCACCGGGCCTGGGCTACCACCGCATCTCCCCGTCCGGCCGCGGCCGCCGCAGCGACCTGCTCGCCGAGGTCCGGGACGGCGACACCGTGCTCGTCCCGGACGGCTGGCACGGCCCGTCCATCGCCGCGCCCGGCCACGACATGTACTACCTCAACGTCATGGCGGGCCCAGGACCGGAGCGCGTCTGGCGGATCCGCGACCACCCCGAGCACGCCTGGATCCGCACCCAGTGGCCCGGCCTGCCCGTCGATCCCCGTCTGCCCCTGCACGGGGGCGAAGGAGCCGCGCGATGACCCGACGCCTCACCGTCGCCCAGGCCCTGGTGGAGTTCCTCGCCCACCAGTACACCGAGCGCGACGGGCACCGCGAGCGGCTGATCGCCGCCTGCTGGGGGATCTTCGGCCACGGCAACGTCGCGGGCCTCGGCCAGGCGCTGGTCCAGGCCGGCCCGTCGGCGCTGCCGTTCCTCCAGGGGCGCAACGAACAGGCCATGGTCCACGCCGCCGTCGGATACGCCCGCCGCCGGAACCGGCTGTCCGCGCACGCCGTGACCACCTCCATCGGCCCGGGCGCCACCAACCTGGTCACCGGAGCGGCCCTGGCCAGCATCAACCGCATCCCGGTGCTGCTGCTGCCCGGCGACACCTTCGCCACCCGGCCCGCCGACCCGGTGCTCCAGCAGCTGGAGGTCCCCTACGCGGGCGACCTCTCCGTCAACGACGCGCTGCGGCCGGTCTCCCGCTGGTTCGACCGCGTCCACCGGCCCGAGGCGCTGATCCCCGCCGCCCTCCAGGCGATGCGGGTGCTCGCGGATCCGGCCGACACCGGCGCGGTCACCCTGGCGCTGCCGCAGGACGTGCAGGCCGAGGCGTACGACTGGCCCGAGGAGTTCCTCGCCGACCGGATCTGGCGGGTGCAGCGGCCCGCGCCCGACCCGTCCGCCCTCGCCGAGCTGGCCGAGGCGGTGCGCGCCGCCCGCCGGCCGCTGCTCGTCGCGGGCGGCGGCGTCCACCACAGCGCCGCCGAGGACGCGTTGCGGGCCCTGGCCGACGCCACCGGCATCCCCGTCGCCGCCACCCAGGCGGGCAAGGGCTCGCTGCGCCACGACCACCCCGCCGACGTCGGCGGCATCGGCCACACCGGCACCGCCGTCGCCGACGACCTGGCGCGCACCGCCGACCTGGTGATCGGCGTCGGCACCCGCTGGACCGACTTCACCACCGCCTCCGGAACGCTGTTCACCGCGCCCGGCGTCCGCTTCGCCAACCTCAACATCGCCGCCTTCGACGCCCACAAGATGAGCGCCCGCTGCGTGGTCGCCGACGCGCGGGCCGGCCTTCAGGCGCTGACCGCCGCCCTCGCCGGCCACCGCGTGGACCCGTCCTACGAGGCCGGGTACCGCGCCGGGAAGGCCCGTTGGGAGCGGATCGCCGAGGCGGCCATGACCGCCCCCGACGAGGACGCCCGGCCCACCCAGGCACAGGTGCTCGGCGCGCTCGACGCGGTCGTCGGCGACGAGGACGTGGTGGTGAACGCGGCCGGCTCCCTCCCCGGCGACCTGCACAAGCTGTGGCGGGCCCGCTCACCGCACCAGTACCACCTGGAGTACGGCTACTCCTGCATGGGCTACGAGATCCCGGCCGCCATCGGGGTCCGGCTGGCCGCGCCCGACCACCCGGTGTGGGCGCTGGTGGGCGACGGCACCTATCTGATGATGCCCACCGAGATCGTCACCGCCGTCCAGGAGGGCATCGCCATCACCCTCGTCCTCGTCCAGAACCACGGCTACGCCTCGATCGGCGGGCTGTCCGAGCAGGTCGGCGCGGAACGCTTCGGCACCGCCTACCGTTTCCGCGCCGCCGACGGCGCCTACACCGGCGAGCCGCTCCCCGTCGACCTGGCCGCCAACGCCGCCAGCCTCGGCATGGACGTGATCCGGGCCGGCACCGTCCGCGAACTGCGTGCCGCCCTGGCCGCCGCCCGCACCGCGGCCCGGCCGACGTGCGTATACGTGGAGACCGCCGAGACCGCCGAGACCGCCGAG
>JBEHXI010000458.1:0-2712 GCA_048498775.1 Actinomycetota bacterium
GTACGACTTCTCGCCCGCCGCGCCCGAAGTCGGCTGATCCGTACGGCTGTCAGGGTGCCGCCGTGTGCGGTGTGGTGTACGCCGGGGGCAGCACGCACCGGGTCTCGGCGTGGGCGACGATGGGACCGGTGCCGGGCAGGGCGGCGGCGGGGCCGCCCTTCGGGTGCGGTGCGGTGACGGTTGCCTCGGCCTTGAGGCATCCGTGGGAGGTCCGGAGCATGTTGCCGTACACGAAGGGGCCGAGGAAGGGGGTGTCGTACCGCAGGGTCCGGCCGTCCGACGGCCGTACGAGCCAGATGGTGATCTTGGCGCCGCCCAGTTCCGTCAGCCCCGCGGCCGGCTCGAAGCGTGTCCACATCGCTCCACACGCCGGTGCGTAGCGCAGCCAGACGTAGCCGAGGAAGAACCGGGCCGGGCCGTAGAGGTTGGCCGTGGCCACGGTGTCGACTTCTCCCTGGTCGCAGCGGGTGTCCTGGGGGTCGGTGTCTTCGGTGATCACTCGGGGGCGGATGGTGCTCTGCGCCGAGGCGGCCGCCTGGTGGGCGGCGGGGCCGGACAGCCATGAGATGCCCAGGGCGACAGCCACCAGGAGCAGCAGGGCTCCCCCGATCGCGATGCCGAGCGCGGCGATCTTCTTCTTCTCCTCCGCGACAGAGGGGAACGGCGGTGGGGGAGTGGTGTCGATGTGGCCGGCGGCCGGTGGGTCCGGCGAGTGGTCTTCGCGGTAGGTGTGCATGGCTGTGGCGGCCTGCCGCCATCGTTCCTGCCAGCCCTCGGTGTCCGCGCCACAGGCCGTGACGTAGGCCAGCACGACCGGCAGCGTCGGCAGTCGCCGGCCCGAGGCGGCCTCCGACAGGGTGCTCGCCGAGTACCGGGCCTTCATCGCCATGGCACGGTAGGGGGGATTCCCGGCCCGGGCACGCAGCCCGCGTAACTCCGCGGCCAGGCCGGCGACGGCCTCGACCTCCCCGTCCACCGGCTTGGGTCTTCGACCCATCCAGCCCTCCCTGTTCGGCTTTTGTCGTTCGGCCGCCTTTCAGGATTCCGCATCGATCCACCGTCCGGAAGAGTGGCGACCCGGAGGCCGGCGGCAACTCCGGTACCAGTCCTGGCCGGTGGTTACTTCCGCGGCCCGTGCCCGGGTGGGTGCGGGCCGCGGACCGCGAGAAAACGTCGGCACGCAATCGTTCGCCACCCCGTCCTTCCCCCGCTACGCGGCTCGCAGCTCGCCCGGGCCGCGTACGTCCCCGTGAGCACAGGCCGCGGAAGCGCCGCAGCCGTGGATCCGCGGGCCGGAAGCACCGTGCGCCAGCGCCTTGTTCTCCCGAATCGAACGGAGTGACATGCCTCTTTCCGCCCTCGGATGGGCGCGCAGATCGACGGCCATGGCTGTCGGGCTCTGCGCCGCCACCGCCCTCGGATCCCTGCCGGCCGGAGCCGCGCCCGTCTCCCCCGCGCGGCCGGCACCGCTGTCCGCGGCAGACCTGGCCCGGATGTCGCCGCAGGCCCTCGCTCGCCGGCAGCAACCGCTGCTGCACGTCGCTCAGCAGGTCCTGGCCCTGAGCCGGCAGGGCGCCGAGCCGGGCTACGCCGGGTACGCGGGCGTCAGCATCTCGGTTCCGGACGACTCCGTCACCGTCTCCTGGAAAGGCCCGCTGCCCCGCAGGCTGCGGGACCACCTCGCCGCGGCCGGGCGGTCAGTGCGGGTCACGACCCGGTCCGCGCCCTATACGTGGCGGGAGCTCGAGAACCAGACCCGCACCCTGGTGAGCCGGCGGGCAACGCTCCGGGCCGAGGGGATCACCGTGTCCCAGGCCGGGCCGGCACCTGACGGCAGCGGCATCACCGTCGGGGTGGACTACGCCGCGTCCGCCCTGGCCGGCGGCTCCTCCACCGCCAAGGCAGCCGTGGCCGCGCAGCAGGCCGTGGCCGCGGTGGCGTCGGGTCCCGCTCCCGTCAGCGTGAGGAACGTCCCGACCGCCAGGCCCAGCGGCACCCGGCAGGCGGACAACGTGCCCTGGTGGGGCGGTGACCGCATCGTGCGCCCGGGCAATGTCGACTGCTCCGCCGGGTTCAGCATCCGGATCGGATCGACGGCCTACATGCTGACGGCCGGGCACTGCGGGGGGATCAACACCGCGTGGCAGACCGGCGACTGGTACGGATCCGGTACGCCGGTGGGCACCGAGGCCAATCGCGACCCCAACGGCGACACCGCCATCATCGCCGTGAGCTCCAACGAGGGGTGGATCTACGACAAGGGCTGGGACTCGAGCGTCGGCGAGGCCGTCATCGGCTCCGAGACCACCGTGCCCGGCACCTATGTGTGCACCGAAGGCGCCACCTCCGGTGTGCGGTGCTCCATCGAGGTGCAGCAGACCGGTCTGTATGTGTCGTTCGGCAGCTTCGCCGCCTACAACGAGGTCTACGCGGCCAGCACCTCCGGCTCGCAGTCGAGCGCGGGGGGTGACAGCGGCGGGCCGGTGATCGTCAACTCCGGTACCAGCGGCCAGGTCTACGGGGTGGGAACGATCAGCGGCGGCAGCACCAGCGTCGCGTGCAGCAACATCGACCCGAACGTCACACCGGCGTGCACCTCGGACACGTACTTCGAGGACCTGCCCTCGGCGCTCGGGTACTGGGGCGCCTGGCTGCCCTGACAGCCCGGGCGGCGGGGGGGGGGGGGAGGGTCGATGCGTAGGGTATAAGACA
>JBEHXI010000459.1:0-2677 GCA_048498775.1 Actinomycetota bacterium
CATTCCTTTCTGCTCGCGCAGCTTGCGCAATTCCGAGCCCAGTCGGCGCCGCCTGACGGTGGGATTGACGTTGGACGCCACGGGAACTGCACCTCCGGCTCCGGTTTATCTCTGTACGACCGGTCAGCAGCCTGCCACTAACGGTCATCGCCTCGCTGGCGAATAGGCGTACCAGATGTCCGCAGTTCACGACGAGGCCACGACGGAGTGATGGCCGGAGGGGCGGCCGGAGGGGTGGCCGGAGGGCGGCCGCGGCGCGCGAGGGCGCGGCGGAGTGCGGCCGGTGGGCGGTTTTTGGGCAGCGCGATGCGCGAGACGGCGGACCGGGTCATTTCCGGTCATGCCGTCCCGCGCATCGCTGCGGCTCCCGTACCGGGTCTGTGGGGACGCGTCGGGTTCGGGACGCTCGGGTGGTGTCCGCGGGCCGGGGCCGGCGGCCGGCGGCCTGCGGTCAGCGGGCTCCGGCGCGGGCCATCCCGCGGCCCGAGGCCCCCGAGGACCGGGCCTGGGGACGTGCCGGGGCGCGGCGCGGCTGGGCCACGCCGTTCTGGACGTCCATCACGGCGTGCGCGACCAGGCCGCCCATCGGGTCGTACCGGATCAGGTCACGCAGGCGCGATCGCGAGGACCGTCCCTCGTTGCCGGGGTAGAGGTGCTTGCCCAGG
This sequence comes from Actinomycetota bacterium, assembly GCA_048498775.1. Lineage (GTDB taxonomy): Bacteria > Actinomycetota > Actinomycetes > Streptomycetales > Streptomycetaceae > JBEHXI01. Next base: position 666 of record JBEHXI010000459.1, read on the forward strand.
CCCACCGCGTGGGCGAGCGCGGCGAGCGCCGCGGTCCGCGGGTCCGGCGGTACGCCGGTGCGGATGGCGTTGTCCAGCCGCGCCCGGATCTCCCGGCTGACGGCACTGTCCGTCGCCTGGTACCGGGTCGTCGGCAGCACCCCGCACATCTGGCCCGGCACGGCATGCACCATGTCGCACCGCTCCAGGTGAGCGAGGTACGTCTGGCGAAGCCCCAGGCGGGGCCCGCCGATCCAGTGGACGGCACGGACCGGACTGCCGCGTCGGCGCAGCAACTCCAGGGCGCAATCCAACGTTGGATCACCTGTCGGCCGTGGGTGCACCACGGCGATACGATCCCCGTCTGGGGCTATCCGTCCGGCCAGTGCCAGCTCGACGAGCTGTGCCCCGGCCAGGCCGAGGTCGAGCGACTGCGGCTGCGCCGTGGTCCCGGTCGTCGGGTCCAGGGCGAGCAGCAATAGCTCCTCCGGAAGTGTTCTGCGGCTCCTGCCCATCCATGCCTCCCCGCGTGGATGAATGACAGGGTGACGCCTGCCACAGGGGTGTGTCGAGAGCGCCTTTTCCGTTCGTACGGGAACCGGTAGGTATGTCGTTCTCGTCTACCGGAAGGGGGAGGTGTCTGTCTCGGCCCTCTCGGCGGGTCTCGCAGGGGTGGCGCGGGGCCGCGCAGGACACTGGTGAAGGCAGCGGGGTGCCAGGTCAGGCGCCCTGTGGAACGTGTGAACGGGTAACGGGAGGTTTGGGTGGCGGGCGATTCCCCCGGCAGGGCGGAACAGAAGGAGTCGTCGGGGGAGGCGACGGTGGATCCGGGGCTCGCGGCGGAACATTCGGACGGGGGGAAGTCCGCGCCACCGCCGGCGATCGCCGAGCGCGATGGGGATGAAACGGAACCCGCAGGCAAGTCCGGTGAATCCGGCAAGTCCGACGATACGGATAAGGCTGCCGGGAAGCCGAAGGATCCGGGGGGCGGTGCACCTTCTGAGCCGGTTTCAGGTGCTTCCGGCGATTCGGGTGCTTCGGAAGAATCGGGTGATTCGCCCGATCCGGTGACGGTGGGCACGGCGGAGCGTGCCACTGCTGCGGACGTGTCCGAAGCCGGTACGCCGGACGACGGAGGCGAGGCGGACACCGAGCGGTCGGAAAATACGCCTTCCGCTGAGCCGGAAGCACGCCGTCCGCAGGTCGAGGACTCCGCCGGACGTCAAGGCGGCGACGGGCCGTCCGGAAGTGCGCCGGAGCGCGCGGCGGATTCCGAGGCCGATTCGGCGGCGGACTCCAAGGCGGGCTCCGAGGCGGACTCCGAGGCGGATTCCGGTGCCGATGCCGAGGCGGACGCGCCGGAGAGCGAGCCGGCCACGGCTGCCGGGGACGGCGGCGAGGCCGAGGGCGACGACGAGGCCGACGCCGAGAAGGGCCCGGAGGCCGAGGCGGCCTCGGACGCCAGGACGGCCCCGGAGGGCGCGTCGGCGGCCACGGACGCCCCGGAGACCCCGGAGGCCCCCACGAGCGCCACGGCGGCCCAGAAGGGCGCTGAGGGCTCTCAGGACGCCGAGGACCCTCAGGACGCCGACGACGCCGATGACGCGCCGGAGGAGACCGGTAAGGCGGCGGCCCCGGATGGCGCCGCGGACGGCAAGGGCGGTCCGCGTCCGGCGGGTGCCACGGCGATCAGCCGTTCCCGTGGCCCCGTCGACCCGAGGGTGGCCGCCTCCCTGTCGGGTTCCGGCTCGGCCGCTCCGCAGGACCGTTCCGGCAGCGCGAGCGGCACCGGCACCGGCACCGGCACCGGCACGAGCGCCGGCCCGGGCAAGGGCACCGGCGCCGGTACCCCCGCCGCCGCGAGCGCGGCGTCCGCGGCCCCGGCCGGGACCACCGGGACCGGCAAGCCGACCCAGACCGGCAAGCCCGCCGAACTCGCCAAGTCCGCGGGGATCGCGCAGCCCACCGCGGCCGCCAAGTCCACCGAGGTGGCCAAGCCGGCCGAGACGGCCAAGTCCACCGAGACGGCCAAG
>JBEHXI010000460.1:0-2641 GCA_048498775.1 Actinomycetota bacterium
CCGCCCGCGCCTGAGCCCGTCGCGCCGCCCGTGCCGGAGCCCGCCCAGGTCCCGGTGCCCCCGGTGGAGGCACCGGCCGCCGAGGCGGTGCACTCGCCGCTGGTGCGCCGCCTGGCCGAGCGGGAGGGCGTCGATCTGCGCGCGCTGCACGGCACCGGCCCGGCCGGGACCATCACCCGGGCCGACGTCGGGCGCGCCGCCGCGGCCGCCCACCCGGCGCCTCCGCCGGGCACCCGGCCCCGGGTCACCCCGTTCGCCCGGCGCCTCGCCGGGGAGCTGGGTGTCGACCCGGCGCGGGTGCCGCCGGGCGCCGGCGGGGTCGTACGGGCCGCCGACGTGCGCCGGGCCGCCCCGGGCGCGCCGCCGGCGCCCGCCGCCGCGCGACCGGCCAGGGCCGCCGCCCGGGACCGCGCGGCCGCGATGCGCCGGGCCATCGGCGACCTGATGAGCCGGTCCAAGCGCGAGATCCCGCACTACTACCTGTCCACCACCATCGACCTGGCGGCGGCCACGGACTGGATGCACGAGCACAACCGCCACTGCCCGGTGGCCGAACGCCTGGTGCCCGCCGCGCTGCTGCTGAAGGCCGCCGCCCGCGCCGCCCGCGAGGTGCCGCAGCTCAACGGCTTCTGGACGGACGGCGGTTTCCACCCGGCGACCGCGGTGCATCTGGGGGTGGCGATCGCGCTGCACGGCGGCGGACTGATCGCGCCCGCCCTGCACGACGCGGACACCCTGCCGCTGCCCGAGGTGATGGCCCGGCTGAAGGACCTGACCTGGCGGGCCCGCAGCGGCCGGCTGCGCGCCTCGCAGACCACCGATCCCACCCTCACCGTCACCAGCCTGGGCGACCAGGGCGTGGAGGCGGTCTTCGGCGTCATCTACCCGCCGCAGGTCGCCCTGGTCGGCTTCGGCAGGGTCACGGCGCGCCCCTGCGCGGTCGGCGGGCTGCTCGGGGTGCGGCCCGCCGTCACCGCGACCCTCTCCGCCGACCACCGGGCCAGTGACGGCGCGGTGGGCGCCCGCTATCTGGCCGCGGTGGACCGCCTGCTGCAGCAACCGGAGGAGCTATGACCCGTGACGAGGCCCTGGCGGTCGTCGAGGAGGCCATCGCCGGGATCGTGCCGGACGCCGACTTCGCCCGCCTGGGCCCCGGCGAGCCGTTCCGCGACGCCCTGGAGATGGACTCGCTGGACTTCCTGCGCTTCGTGGAGACCCTCGGCGAGCGCACCGGCTGCCGCATCGACGAGGACGACTACCCGGAGCTGACCACGCTGGACGGCGCCGCCGGGTTCCTCGTCGCGCACACCGCCTGACCGCTCCCGGGTGCCGAACGGGCCGGTGGAGGGGCCCATCCGGCCCTATCGGCGCTGTGTCGGCCGAAAAATGCTGCCCGCATGGGCGATAACGGTACAAACAGGTCAGCCGGCGCGGAGCGAGGAGGTGCGGCGATGGGCCCGACCGCGGCGCCCGCCGGCGACGGTGTGGTCGTCGGCCCGGACGGAATCGCCGCCCTGGTGGACGTGCTGCGCTCGCGCGGCCTCACCGTCGTCGGCCCCACCGTCCGGGACGGCGCGATCGTGCCGGCCGAACTGGAGTCCGCCGCTGAACTGCCGTACGGCTGGGGCGTGGAGCTGGAGGCCGGGCGGTACCGGCTGCGCGAGCGCGCGGACGGCGCGGCGTTCGCCCACGCGGCCGGCCCGCAGTCCTGGAAGACCTTCCTCCACCCGGCCCGGGTGCGCCAGTGGAGCGCCGACCGCACCGCCGACGGGATGACGTTCCAGGACGGCTGCGACGAGGCGCCGCCGCGTTACGCGTTCCTCGGGGTGCGCCCGTGCGACCTGCGGGCCATCGCCGTCCAGGACCGGGTGCTCACCGGCGGCCCGCACACCGACCCGGTCTACCGCGGCCGGCGCCGCGGGGCGTTCCTGGTCGCCGTGGAGTGCACCGAGCCCGGCGGGACCTGCTTCTGCGCCTCGATGGGCACCGGCCCGGCCGCCGGCCCCGGCTACGACCTGGTCCTCACCGAGCTCACCGACTCCGCCGGCCACCGCTTCTGGGCGCGCGCCGGTACCCCGGAGGGCGAGGCCGTCCTCGCCGAACTGCCCGCCCGGCCCGCCGACCCGGCCACCCGCGAGGCCGCCCGGGACGCCGTCACCTCGGCCGTGGACCGGATGGGCCGCGCCATGCCCCCCGCGGACCTGCGCGGGCTGATGGCTTCGACGCTGGAGGCCCCGCGCTGGGACGACGTCGCCTCCCGCTGCCTGACCTGCGGCAACTGCACCATGGTGTGCCCCACCTGCTTCTGCACCACCACCGAGGACGTCACCGACCTGACGGGGGACCACGCCGAGCGCTGGCGGCTGTGGGACTCCTGCTTCGACCTGGACTACTCCGGCCTGCACGGCGGCCCGGTGCGCGCCTCCGGCCGCAGCCGCTACCGCCAGTGGCTCACCCACAAACTGGGCACCTGGTACGACCAGTTCGGCTCCTCCGGGTGCGTCGGCTGCGGCCGGTGCATCGTGTGGTGCCCGGTCGGTATCGACATCACCGAGGAGGCGGCGGCGCTGTACGACTGGACGCGCTCCGGCGACCCGGGAGCCCCGTCGTGACCGGCCCGCCGCCCGCGCCGCCCGCGCCG
>JBEHXI010000461.1:0-2624 GCA_048498775.1 Actinomycetota bacterium
GCCTACCCACGGAAGAACCCCCCACGGCGAGTGGCATCTGGAGACCGAGTGACCGAACGCACGACACCCGAACAGCGGCCCGGCGCGCGCGCCGAGCAGACCAGTGCGCGCGAGGCCCGCTACGCGGCGGCCCGGCTGGCCCTTCTCGACGAGGAGGACCGGCCGGGCCCGTCGCGTCGCGGGCGCCTGGCCGAACTCACCGACGACTGGCTCGCCGCGCTGTTCGCCGACGCCGGCGGCCGCGGCGGCATCGCGCTGGTCGCCGTCGGCGGCTACGGGCGCGGCGAGCTGTCCCCGCGCAGCGACCTCGACCTCCTGCTGCTCCACGACGGCTCGGCGGGCAGCGCGGAGATCGCGGCGCTCGCCGACCGCCTGTGGTACCCGGTGTGGGACCTGGGCCTGGCCCTGGACCACTCGGTGCGCACCCCGGCCGAGGCCCGCAAGGCCGCCGCCGACGACCTCAAGGTCCAGCTCGGCCTCCTCGACGCCCGGCACATCGCCGGCGACCCGGCCCTCACCGCGGCCCTGCGCACCGCCGTCCTCGGCGACTGGCGGGCCGCCGCCCCGCGCCGCCTGCCCGAGCTGCACCAGCTGTGCCTGGAGCGCGCCCACCGCCAGGGCGAGCTGTCCTACCTGCTGGAGCCGGACCTGAAGGAGGCCCACGGCGGACTGCGGGACGCCACCGTGCTCCGCGCGGTCGCCGCCTCCTGGGTCGCCGACGCGCCCCGCGAGGGCCTCGCCGAGGCCCGCACCATGCTGCTGGACACCCGCGACGCCCTCCACCTGGTCACCGGCCGCGCCACCGACCGCCTCTCGCTCCAGGAACAGGACCAGGTCGCCCAGCGCCTCGGCCTGCTGGACGCCGACACACTGCTGCGCCACGTCTACGAGGCGGCGCGCACCGTCGCCTACGCCGGAGACGTCACCTGGCGGGAGGTCGAGCGGGTGCTGCGGTCCCGCTCGGCGCCCCAGCGGCGGCGCGGGCTCCTCGGGCGCGGCCGCCCCCAGCCGGCCGCCGCCCCGGAACGCACCCCGCTCGCCGAGGGCGTGGTCGAGCACGAGGGCGAGGCCGTCCTGGCCCGCACCGCCCGGCCCGAGCACGACCCGGTGCTGCCGCTGCGCGCCGCCGCCGCGGCGGCCCAGGCGGGCCTGCCCATCTCGCTGCACGCCGTCCGCCGCCTGGCGTCCGCCGCGGGACCGCTGCCGGTGCCCTGGCCCGCCGAGGCCCGCGAGCAGCTGGTGACCCTGCTCGGCTCCGGGGAGGCGGCCGTCCCGGTGTGGGAGGCCATGGAGGCCGAAGGGCTGATCAGCCGGCTGATCCCGGACTGGGAGCGGGTCCGCTGCCGTCCGCAGCGCAACCCCGTGCACCGCTGGACCGTCGACCGCCACCTGGTCGAGACCGCCGTCCAGGCCTCCGGGATGACCCGCCGGGTCGGCCGCCCCGACCTGCTGCTCATCGCCGCCCTCCTGCACGACATCGGCAAGGGCTGGCCGGGCGACCACTCCGCCGCCGGAGAGGTGATAGCGCGGGACGTCGCCGCCCGGCTGGGCTTCGGCCGCACCGACACCGCCACCCTGGCCCTGCTGGTCCGCCACCACCTGCTGCTCATCGAGACCGCCACCCGGCGGGACCTGGACGACCCGGCCACCGTCGAGTCCGTCGCCGCCGCGGTCGGCAGCCTGGAGGCGCTGGAACTGCTGCACGCCCTCACCGAGGCCGACGCGCTGGCCACCGGCCCCGCCGCGTGGAGCGCCTGGCGCGCCTCGCTCGTTGCCGACCTGGTCAAACGGGTCGGCGGGGCGCTCGCGGGGGAGGGCACGCCGGCCTTCGCCACCCGCGAGCCCTCCGCGGAGGAGGAACGCCTCGCCGTGGAGGCCGCCCGCCTCGGCGCCCTCGTCCTCGCGCTGCACACCCAGGCCGAGCCGGCCGGCACCGACCAGGACGGCACCGAACCGGTCGGCGTCGAACTGCTGCTCGCCGTCCCCGACCGGCCCGGGCTGCTGCCCGCCGCGGCCGGGGTGCTGGCGCTGCACCGGCTCACCGTGCGCGCCGCCGACCTGCGCACCGCCGACCCGATCGGCGCCGGCCCGGTGACGCTGCTGAGCTGGCGGGTCGCCGCCGAGTACGGCGCGCTGCCGGACAGCACCCGGCTGCGCTCCGACTTCACCCGGGCCTTCGAGGGCTCCCTGGACATCGAGTCCCGGCTCGCCGAGCGGGAGGCCGCCTACCCGCGCCGCCGCGGCGCCCCGGCCCCGCCGCCGCGGGTCACCGTCGCCCCGGGCAGCTCGGAGACCGCCACGGTCATCGAGGTCCGCGCCCATGACGCGCCCGGCCTGCTGCACCGCATCGGCCGCGCCCTGGAGGACGCCGCGGGCGTCTCGGTCCGCTCCGCACGGATCAGCACCCTGGGCGCCAACGCGGTGGACGCCTTCTACGTGGTCGGCGAGGACGGCAAACCGCTCAGCGACGTCCGGGCCACCGAGGTCGCCCGCGAGGTGGAGGCGGCCCTGGCTGCGCATTTTTAGGGCTCGGTTCGCCTCCGGGCGCCCGGAAGCACCTGTCGACACTCGTCGACACTGCACTCCCTCGTGCCTCGGTCGTTGGGTCTCCTCACTTTCGACAG
>JBEHXI010000462.1:0-2618 GCA_048498775.1 Actinomycetota bacterium
GGCGGGGACGCGCGGGTCCCCGCCCGGAGCCGAGGTCAGCGAATACCGACCTCGGCCTGTCCGTGCCGCGGCCGCAGCTTCAGGACGATCCCGCCGAACGCTCCCGGGGTGAACGTCCAGCCCTCGGCCATGCCGCGCAGCGCTGACGTGGACGCCGCCTCGGGCAGGGCGTGCCCGTCGACGGTCACCTCGCCCGGTGTCTGCCGGGCCAGCACCACGATCTGCGTCTTCGCGGGTGCGCCGGACAGCCGCAGCCGGATGCCCGCCGCGGAGCTGGTCGCGTCCAGCCGGCCGCCGTCGGAGCCGATCGCCTGGGTGGCGCCGCCGCCGGGCGCGTACAGCCAGCCGGCCAGGCCCGGCTGGGAGAGGGTGTCGGTGCCCCAGCCGTCCGGCCAGACCTGCGGGCCGCGGTCGTTGAACCCGATCGCCGCGCCGGCCTTGAGGTACAGCGGGAAGTCGTCGAGGCCGGTGGGCCGCACCACGGTGCGCCCGCCCTGGACGACCCGGCCGGTGAAGACGTCCACCCAGCGGCCGGCCGGCAGGTACACGCTGACGTCGGTGGAGCGGCCGGCCGCGCCGTCCGCCTCCGCCTGGTCCGAGGTGACCGGTGCGGCGAGCAGGTCGGGACCGACCATGAACTCCTGGTCCTGCGCCCACGCCTGGTCGTCGTGCGGGTACGCGTAGCCGACCGCGCGCAGGATCGGCACCCCGGTGGCGGCCGCCTGCCGGGCCAGGGCGGAGAAGTACGGGTACAGCTCCTGGTGGAGGACGGCGCTGTCGCGGAAGCGGCCCACGGTGTCCGTCGGGTACAGCCACGGGGTGGCGTTCATCCCGGCGCCGCCGACCTCGAAGACGGGGCTGACGGAACTGAACTGCGCCCAGCGGGTGAACAGTGTCGGCGTCGGGCTGTCGGTGGCGTCCGCCGGGGCCTTGGGGTCGATGCCGCCGGTGTCGGAACCCCAGGCGAAGTGGCCGGTCAGCGACTCGCTGATGCCGTAGCGCAGTTCGGTGCGCAGCCCGGCGAAGGTCTGGAAGGTGTCCGAGCCCCACATGCCGTGGGTGTTCTGCGCGGTGCCGGGCACACCGGCGCGCACCAGCGTCTCGAAGTCGTTCCCGTCGGCGTTGCGCAGCGCCTCGGTGACGGCCCGCTGGTACAGGGCCGGGTAGCGCAGGTACTCCTGCTCGCCGGAGCCGCCGGCCGGCTGCGCGGTCTCAAGCCGCCACTCCTCGGCGCGGTCCTCCTTGGCCATGTCGACGCCCATCGAGAAGACCCTGGTCAGCTGGGCGACGTACGCCCGGTAGGCGGCCGGGATGGTCAGGTCGATGTAGTTGGTGCCGGGGATCAGCCAGCCGTTCTTCGCCCACATGTCGTTGATGCCGGCGCAGGAGCCGCCGCCCTGGGAGGCGCTGGGCGCGCCGACGTGCGGGGTGACCCACAGGCCGAACTTCACGCCCTCGGCGTGGATGGTGTCGATCATCGCCTGCGGGTCGGGGAAGAAGGTGGGGTCGAACTTCCCGCTGTTGGTGCAGGCGCTGCCGTTGATGCGGTGGGTGTTGCCGGCCGGCTGCTGCTCCCAGGGGTTGTCGACGAAGATCGTGTTGATCGGGATGCCGAGCTTCTTGAACTCGGCGACGTCGTCGAGTACCTGGGCCTGGTCCGCGTTGACGTCCCGCCACTTCATCACGCCGAACTGGCTCGGCGGGGGCAGGCTCGGCAGGCCGACGGTGCGGTAGTAGGCGGTGGTGACCTGCTCGGGGTCGCCGCCGTAGACGTCGTAGTCCAGCCGGTCGTCGCGCACGCAGGTCTGCACCCGGTCGTCCTGCGCGGTGGCGGCCACCGGGCAGGGCTGCGGCACCGGGTCGCCCTTGGGCACCGACGGGGTCTTCGCGCAGGTCGGCCCGTCGGCGGTCTCGGTGGCGCCGGGGAAGGCGAACCGGCCGACGTGGTCGGTGTCGGCGTGGAAGCCGTAGCCGCCGGAGCTGAGGTAGAAGGTGCTGGCGGTCTGCTCCTGGTCCTGGCAGTAGTCGCCGGCCTCGTTGCCCTCCTTGCCCGGGCTCCAGCCGCGGATGTGCCCGCGCAGGTCGACGTACGCGGCCGAACTGCCGCTGAGGTAGTGCTCGTCGGGGCCCGCGCCGAGCGCCTCGAAGACGGCGGTGACCCCGGTGGACGGGGTCAGCGTCCAGCTGACGTGGGCGCCCTGCGGGGTGCGGGTGACCGTGACGGTGGCGGTGCGGCCGGGCTCGTCGGTGCCCACGGTGTAGGCGGTGCCGCCGGGGACCGGCCGGCCGGCGCGCAGCGTGGTCAGCCGGTGGTAGGCGGTGCCGCCGTCGGCGGTGGTGACCTGGTACGACATCCGGCCGCCCGGCCCGGCCAGGTCGCCGGGCGCCTGGGCGGCAACGGTCCGCGCGCCGCTGCGGAAGGTGAGCCGGAAGTCCCCCGGCGCGACGCTCCAGTCGAGGGAGCGCGCGGCGGCCGGCGCCGCGTGGGCGGTCGCCGCGGCGCCGACGCCGGTGGTCGGCAGCAGGCCGGCGCCGAGGGCCAGGGCGGCGAGGCGCGCGGTGGCCCGCCGCTTCGGTCCGTACCGTGGCGCCGCGGGGATCGAGGTGTGCTCCGGCAT
>JBEHXI010000463.1:0-2607 GCA_048498775.1 Actinomycetota bacterium
ACCAGGACCGGGATCGGACCCCGATCGTCGCGTCAGGCCGCGGCGTCAGCCAGGTTGCCGATGTGGATCGACACCAGCTTCCAGACCCCGCCTCGCCTGACGAGGACCTGGGTGAGCCGGAGGCGGCCGTCCTCGATGTCGCGGCCCTGATAGGCGGACTTCTGGAACTGGTTGCCGATCACGACCGCGGTGTCGCCGAACACGCGGACCTCGCGCGGCTCCCAGTCGAACCTCTCGTGCACCAGGGCGCCGGACTCGTACCTGCCCAGCCACGCCTCCTTGGTGAGCACGAACCCGAGCGGACCCACCCCTCGGAACTCGTCGCCCAGCAATCCGTCGAGCGCGGCCACATCGCCGGTGCGCTCCGCCTCGGCCCACTTCCGCCCCAGCTCGCCCAATCCGTCACTCACGGTCAGCCCTCCTCCAAGGACAGACGGCACGACTCTTCGATCACTAAAGCTTAGATATCGAAGCATTGCTCCGTCTACCATAACCAGCCATGAGCCCACCCGACAAGGCGCCGATCGGACTGGCCGTCAACCGAGCGGCCAAGGCACTCAACCGAGCCTTCGATGCGGCACTCGCCGCGGCGGGCGGCTCACAGCCGGTATGGCTGATCCTGCTGGCGCTGCGCACCCAGCCGCAGCGCACCCAGCGAGAGCTCGCCCAGATCCTGGACATCCGCGAGGCCACGCTGACGCACCACCTCAACGCGATGGAACGCGACGGCCTGATCACCCGCCGCCGAAACCCGGACAACCGGCGGATTCACCAGGTCGAGATGACCAACGAGGGCGCGGCGGCCTTCGGGCGCCTGCGCACCGCCGCCATCGCCTTCGACGAGCGCCTGCGTGAAGGCATCCCGGAGGAGCGCCTCGACGCACTGGTCGGCACGCTCAACCTGCTCGTCGAGAACGCCACCGAATAGAGGATGGGCAGGAACTCGTAACCGGTGGGGCCCATGCCACCCAGCCCTGCACCGGCAGGGCGGATCGCGGTCACCGGCTTCGTCAAGCGGATCCAGGACGCCAACACCCGGATGCGCGTCACCGACCAGGCCCCCGGCACCACCGGCCTGCAAGAGACGCGGGAGCCCGTAGCGGTACTGTGCACCCATCACAGGATCAGACGGGGGGCTCACTGTGACGCAGACACCTGAAAGACCCTGGCACCGCAGCCGTGACACCGAGCCGACCCCGTCGATCCGGCCGCAGTTGCAGCAAGCGGACGTCACGGTCGGCGAGGGTGCCGTGTTCCTCCTCCTTGCCGGCGGCGGTACGTGGCTCGCGCAGCCGAACCTCCTGGGGATCGGGTTCTGGTGGGCCGTGGCCCTGATCGTGGCCGGCCGGATGCGGAGCAATCGGCATCACGATGAGGAGGCGGCGCGGTTCTGGGCGGAGGAGCAGCGGCTTCGGGCGATCCGGCTGAGTGAGATCCAGTCGTACTTCTCAATGGAGGCGCGCGAGTTCGAGCATGCGGTGGCCTTCTTGTGCGAGCGGGACGGTTGCCGGGACGTGCAGGTCGTCGGTGGCCGAGGGGACCTCGGAGCGGACGTCAAAGCCACCTTGCCGGATGGTCGGCGACTGGTTGTGCAGTGCAAACGCTATGCGCCCACGCGGAAGGTGGGTTCCCAGGACGTGCAGAAGTTCGGCGGAACCTGCTACGCCGAGCACCAGGCCGACGTCGCGGTCCTCGTGACGACCGCCTGCGGATTCACGCGGGACGCCGCCCAGTACGCCACCCGGCAGGGGATAGGCCAGTACGACGCCGACCGCCTCGCCGGCTGGGCATCGCGCACCGGCCCAGCCCCGTGGCATTGACCGCTGAACTGTGGGCATACGCCGATCCAGGCACGCCATCGTCCAGCGCGGCGATCGCCTTGGCGCACTCACCCAACCCGCGGCCGATCGTCACCCCATGCCGGCGGCGCACGAAGAACACGCTGTGAACCGCACCGGCCGGCGCCGTCAAACGCTCGACCTCGGACAGCCATACCCGCCGCCGACGTCGCCCGGATCGAGGGCAGGGCGACGTTGACGACGACGGCGCCGAAGGCGATGACGAAGAAGCCGAGCACCGCGGCGGCCGGGCCGGCGCGGCGGTCCTCGTGCCCGGGCGGGTTACGGGCGGAGTGGGTGAGGCTAACGACCGTGCCCGGGTCGATGTGCGATCGACGATCAGGTCGACCACTTCGGGCAGGAAGCGGCGGACCTGCAGGTGGACGAGGGAGTAGAAGAGTTCCTCACCGGGCAGTTGCACGCCGTGGGCGACACCGACGTAACCGACACGCCCGCCGGGGCGGGTGAAGCGGACGACCTGCAGCATCGACTCCTGGGTGCCGACCGCCTCGACCACCGAGTGCGCGCCGATCCCGCCGGTGAGCTCCCACAGAAGCGCGGGGAGGGCCTCCCTGCGCCGGTGTGAAGGGCACCCGGATTGCTGTCGGGGGACTGGGGCTGTCGTCAGGGGAGCAGCCGGGGACTGGATCGCAGGTGGGTCGCGACAGTGACAAAGGCCGGACCCAGCGAGACTGTGTCCGGCCCTTCGCTTACGGCACCTGCGCAGGTCAGCGAGTGTTTCAGCTGATCTCAGCGAAGTGCCCCCGGC
>JBEHXI010000464.1:0-2591 GCA_048498775.1 Actinomycetota bacterium
GCGGCCTTCTGCGAGCAGCACCCGGGGCTGCGCAGGGCCGCGGTCTCGCCGCCCCACGCGGTCGTGTTCGACACCCAGCCGACCCCGTTCGCGTCCGCGAGCTTCTCCCAGGCGTCGACCCCGCCGACGCCGCACGGCCCGGCCTGGGCGTGGTGCTCTGGTTCCGGACCTCGGACGCCCACAAGCTCCGCGACCAACTCACCGCCGCCGGGGTCAGGATCCTCACGCCGACCGTGGACAGCCCCTTCGAGCCGATGTTCTCTTTCGAGGGACCCGAGGGCTACACGCTCACCGCACACGGAGGCTGACCACCCCGTTCGGCCCCGTTTGACGTGGCCGGATCGAGTGGGGGGCGGCCGCCGATAGCGCGGCCTCGGCGCGGTTGTACAAGAGCCCCCGACCGCCTGCTGATCCGTAACGGGCAGCGCCCGCGGCATGTGCTCGCCGAGTGCGCCCCACGGAGAAGTCCTGGCAGCCTGACCCGGACGGACGACGTCTTCGGCAAGCGTGACTCCGACTCCGGCTGCTCACTCTGTGTCTCACAACAAAGCCACAAGAATCCGTACCAGCCTGGACGAGGGACGAGGACGCGATACCGAGGCAGCGATGGAGGGACAGGTGTCATCAGCCATGCGCGGCAAGGGTTTCGGCACGGGGCGAGGTGACGGCGGTGGGCTCTCGCGGCGCAGGCTGCTCGGGCTTTCCGGGGGCGCCGCACTGGCGGCCCTGGCCACAGCGGGGTGCGGAGCGGGCTCGTCGCGGAGCGACTCCATGACGGCGGCCCTGTCGGCTTCGGCGTCCCTTTCGGACACGGCCGGTGCGGCGCGGCGCGTCAAGGCCCCGCCGGCCGAGGGGGTCCTGGCCGCCAACTACAACCAGGACCTCGACCTCATCGACTTCGCCCAGCTGCAGGCCGCCTCGGCCGGCTGGCTACGGGGCTTCCACATCATGGGAGAGACCGGCACGGGCAGTGTCGCCGACCAGCCGGGCATGAGGAAACTGCTGGACGCCGCCGACCGGGGCTACGGCACTGTGCTGACGCTGAAGTTCCAGTACCGGAACCAGCCGCTGCCCGCACCCGGCAGCGCGGCGATGCGCACGCCGCTCGCCGAGTTGCAGAAGGTGCTGGCGGTGGTCCTGGGCAGGGTCGACATCGTGGTCATCGGCAATGAGCCCTTCTACGAGACCACTGAGGCCGACCGCCGCAGCCCGAGGATCAACGCCTTCTACGAGGCGCTGGCTCAGTACGCGATCGCGCGGCGCGGAAGCGGCCGCACCCAGTTGTACATGGGCGCGCTCACCGGCATCGACGATGCCAGGAACCAGACCCCGCAGACGGACCGGTGGGTGAGGTTCGCCGCCCGGACGACGGGTCTGGCCGGTGTGGACATCCACCCGCACGTGGCGTCGATGGCGGACGCGAACAAGTACGTCGATTACGTGCTGGCGCGGCTGCGGCCCGGCCAGCGCTTCCTGGCCACCGAGTTCTCGCTGGTGAAGCTGTGGAAGCAGCATATGAAGGACCCGGTCGATCCGGGCTTCGCCTCCCGGCACGGCATCCCGCGCGGCACGCCGGTCTGGCAGGTCCTCAAGGGCGCCACGCAGGACCGGTTCAGCCAGGAGGAGTGGAACGACTTCCTGGCCACCGCGTCCTGGCTGCAAGCCCACCGTGACTACCTGACGCAGCAGATCGCGGCATTCCGCGCGACGGGACGGCTGGCGGTGGCCGGCTACGGAATCACTCAGGACCAGGGCGCAGCAGCGGACTTCAACCCGCAGAAGACGCCATGGGTGCTCAACAGCCTGTTCTGCCCGCGCACGGTGCGGGACGGCAGGGACGGCCTGCCGGGCGAGAACCCCATCTGGCTGCCGGAGTTCCGTGCCGCCCAGCACCGCTGAGACAGGGCGGGGCGTTTGTAGGTGCGGAGAGTCGCGCATGGCGCTTGACGGCCCCCCGCGTTCGCGGCGAAGCGGCTGGGGAGCCAGGCAGTCGGCCGCTCCGCGCTCGCCGAACGCGGCCAGTGCTTGCGCCTGGTCAGCAGGTCCCGGAGGGCGGGTGGCCCGGGGCCGGTGCCGCACGGCTGTAGTTGCGCGTCGGAACCACCCGGCTCGGGAATGCCGTCCTCAAGCACATGGGCTCGTGCGGGTTGGCGAAGGACCGGCCCACGGCAGCCCACAACGGGAGGCGCACGTGGGAATAGTGCACGCGATCCGGATGCAGAAGCTCGTGGCAGATGCCAGGCGCGCACACGCGCAGGGGGACGACACCTTTGGGGCGTCCATCGACATCGACCCGCGGGGCATGGCCCATGTCAGGAACCCCATGAAGAAACTCCGCAAGGAAATCGACCTGGTCGTCCGATCCGTCGAAGCCGTCGGCTGGCAGTGCGTAAACGTCGGCCAGTTCATGTACTCGATCGAGATGGAGTTCATCCGCGCGAACTGAGTTCCCGCTCATGGCCCATGCCGGTCCCGGGAAGCGCGCGGTCGGACGATGGGCCGTCGCGGGACGACGGCAGGAGCGGAGCACAGCCGGGTGCCCTGCGGGTGGGGCTCGGAGGTGGAAACCACCAAGCCCCACCCGAGGAACC
>JBEHXI010000465.1:0-2571 GCA_048498775.1 Actinomycetota bacterium
CCTTTCCCGGCAGGGCTCCGAGGCGTCAGGCGCGGGCCTTCTGCAGCCGCCGCCCGTCACTCGTAGGGATCGCGGGGCTCCGGGATCCGGGTCAGCCGCGTCACGGTCAGCGCCGGCACCGCGTCGGGCCGCCCGGCCTGGCCGTCCGGCGTCCACACCCCGGTGACCTCCACCCAGCTGTCGGCGGGCGGTGCCGCGATGCCGCGGACCTCCACCTTGTAGGTCTGCGCGTCGGCGGCGCAGCAGCTGATGGTGAGCCGGGCGACGTACCAGCCGCCACCCTTCCTCGGCGTCACGAAGCCGGTCAGCCGCACCTGGCGGCCGCGCAGCGAACCGGAGGTGTCCCACACCGCCCGCACGTCGAAGTCGGCCAGCGGCAGCACCAGCGGGCTGCCCCCGGGAAGCGGCGGGAAGCCGGTGCCCGCGGACGCCGGCCTGGCGACCGCGTTCGCCGACCGGGCGGCCGAGTACGAGCCCAGCGCGGGCGGCGCGATCAGGAAGACCGCGAGCACCGGCAGCGTCAGCAGCCAGGCCATCCGCATCCCGCGCGGCCCGTGACCGTGACCGTCGTCCCCGTCGTCCCCGGCGTCCCCGGCGTCCCCGGTGTGGTGGTCGTGGTCGTGGTCGTGGCGGACGTCGGGGAGGGGCCCGGAGCCGCGGTGGCGGCCGTGGGCGGCGACGCCGTCGGCCGCCTCGCGGGCCAGGCGGGCGGCCCGGTCCTCCGCCAGCAGCCGGCGTACGGCCGCGACCGCGCCCGCCACCCCGAGCGCCACCAGGATCACCCCGGTCACGACCAGGTACGGGCCCAGCGACCGCCGCACATACCGCACATACAGATCGCTGAACAGGGAGATGTGCAGCACGGCCGCGCCGAGCAGCACCAGCAGCAAAGACCGCACCTCGCGCGTCACCGGACCGCCCCCTCGGTGTGCATGGTGTGCCCGGGGCTCTCGGCGCCTGCCGCGGGTATGCCCGCCGCGCTCACAGCAGCCACCAGCCGGTCAGCGCGGCGGCCGCCACCGCCACCGCGAACGTCGCCGCGGAGAACCGCCAGGCGAAGGCCCGCCCGAAGGTGCCGGCCTGAAGCGCCACCAGCTTCACGTCCACCATCGGCCCGACGACCATGAAGGCCAGCCGTCCCACCAGGGGGAACGCGCTCAGGCTGGCCGCGACGAAGGCGTCCGCCTCCGAGCACACCGCGAGCACCACCGCCAGCACCGCCGGTACCAGCAGCGACACGACGGGCAGCCCGCCGAGTCCGCCGAGGATCTGCCGGGGGACGGCCGTGTTGAGCGTCGCCGCCGTGATGCCGCCGATCACCAGGAACCCGCCCGCGTGCAGGAAGTCGTGCTCCAGCGCGGCCCGGTAGGCGGCCCAGCGGCTCGCCCCGGCGGGCAGTTCGTGCCGGACCGGCGGCCGCAGCCACTCCGGGCGGCCGAACCGCGCCCACAGCCAGCCCATCACGACGGCGGTGCCCAGCGAGGCGGTGAAACGGGCCAGCACCATCTCGGGATGGCCGGGAAAGGCGACCGCCGTGGCGGTCAGCACCACCGGATTGATCGCCGGAGCGGAGAGCAGGAAGGCCAGCGCGGCGGCGGGCGCCACACCGCGGGCCATCAGCCCGCCGGCCACCGGCACGGACGCGCACTCGCAACCGGGGAGCACGGCCCCGGCGACCCCGGCGACCGGCACGGCCAGCGCCGGATTCCTCGGCAGCGCCCGCTCCAGGAACGAGGCGGGCACCAGGACGGCGATCGCCGCCGACAGCAGGGTGCCCAGCACCAGAAAGGGCAGGGCCTGCACGCAGATGGCGACGAAGACCGTCGCCCAGGCCTGAAGCCAGGGGGCCGTGGTCCAGCCGGTGAACCAGCGGCCCGCCACCAGCAGCACCAGCATCCCGGCGACCAGGGCCTCAAGGACCCCGAACCGCCGTGCGGGCTGTGAGCGCGCCGGTCTTCGATCGACCGGGGGGCGCTCCGGCGCGATCGTGCTCTCGTCCAGCATGGTCAGTGCCGTCCCTCGGGCAACGCGTCGGGGCGCGCGGATGACCGCGCGCTCAGGAGGTCTGCGGGGGCACCCCCGGACACGGAGCCGGGGGAAAGCCGGTCACGCGTCCCTGCGAAGCGGTGCGGCCGCGTGACCGCACTGAGTGTAATGCTCCCCCCTGTGAAATCCGCGGGGGTGCTCCGCAACTGCCTGCATCCGTGGCACTGATGGCTGGAAAGGGCGGTTCGTGCCCGCCCCGGCCGGAATCGCACCGGCCGGGGCGGCGGCACGCGGGTCCGTCAGCCCCGCACCTCGGCGACCGCCGCGCCGAGCGCCTCCTTGATACGGGGGCCGAGACGCGCGAAACCGAGCTCCTTCATGGCCGCACGGAGCAGTTCGTCGTCCGTGCGCTGCGTCCCGTCCTCGTCCAGCCACCGCACCACCGCGACCAGCTCCTGCGCGGAGTACGCGGTGACCGGCCGCCCCGGCGTGATCGACGGCTTCTTCGGCCGCCGCGCCCTCGGCACCTTCACGGCGCCGGGCTCGTCGCCGGGCTCGTCGCCGGGCTCGTCGGCGGGCTCGTCG
>JBEHXI010000466.1:0-2570 GCA_048498775.1 Actinomycetota bacterium
ACCACCGGTCGCCGCGCGGGGTCCCGGCGCGGAGCGGTGAACACCTCGGGCACGGAATCCGGTGGATTCCGGGCCCGAGGTGTTCAGCCTCCCGGCCTGAAGGGGAGCGGGGAGGCGCCTGTCCGCCCGGCCCCCTGGGGGCGGGACCGGGCGGTTGGGATCACAGGTTCGGGTTGTTCGTGGTGGGGATCTGGATGCTGATCGGGAACTTCGCCCCGGACAGGAAGATCAGGACGCCCAGGCGAAGGATCTCGTCGAAGGCCCAGTAGACGTCCAGCAGGGCCGGGGGAGCGTCCGTGATCTTGAGCAGGCCCTCCTTGACGTCGACGAAGATCGGCCAGAGCGTCTGGAAGGCCGGGTCCCACACCGGCTCGCGCGGGATCTGCAGCCAGTCGGCGATCTTGTCGCCGAGCATGTAGCGGCTGAGCGCGCCGAGGATGTGCGTGGTGAGCAGGCCGCCGTCGATGTTGGCGGCGAGGTCGAGCAGGATGTGGGCCAGGTCGACGCCCTCGGGGGTGGGGGCGATGATGGGGTCGAGGACCTGCGTGGCCTGGGAGTTGGCCTCGTCCCACGAGCTGGGGATGTACTCGTCCAGGATGCCGAGCATGTGCGCGGTCAGCTGCCAGGAGTGCAGGAACCCCGCGGACTCGTCGTCGGAGACCGGCACGTTCCACTTGGTCAGTTGCCTCATGACCGTCGTGGGCAGGCTGTGCCAGGTGACCATCATGTCCGCCTGGCTGATCGGGATGTTCTGGTCGGCGCCCGAGCTCCAGTACGGGGACTGGGGCAGCAGGTGGCGCACGCCCGCGTGGGCCAGCCGCGTCTTGATGCAGGTGACGATCATCTGGCCGTCGGGCGCGAAGGCGTTCTGGGTGCCGATGTCGTAGCCGAGTTTGGCGGTCTTGGTGATGCGGTCCTTCATGTCCGCGCCGCCCTTGGAGTAGTAGACCGCGCGCGCTTCGTGGGGGATGGCCGTGCTCATCATCCCGCTCACGAAGCCGTAGCAGACGCCGAGGTAGGTTCCCCGTGCCTGGTTGAACTCGAACGCCGCGGCGAGCTTCGTCTGGTCAGCCCAGGACGGGAGCTGCCGGGCCTTCTCGATGAACTGCGCCAGCTCGGTCGGCAGCCCGGCCGGAAGCGGCTGGCCGTTCTGGGTCCAGTTCTGCAGCAGCGTGTTGATCTGGGGGACCTGGCCGCTGTCGATCAGCGAGGCGACCAGTGGATCGGCCTCCGCGTCCCACACCCATCGCGGGTCGGCGCCTTGCCCGGTGCCCACGACCGATCCCTTGGCCGACCACGTCCACAGTGAGCTGGCCTGTGCCGGCGTCGCAACCGTCAGCGCACCGAGTGCGCCGAGCACCCCGCCCGCCTTCAGCAGGTGACGCCTGCTGGGTTGTTCCATGCCTTGTCCCTCCTCAGGGCCAGAGACGATCCTGACACAATGAGACGCATCGCGCCGCTCTGTATCAGGACCGGGGGTGCTCATGACAGCACACCGGGGCTGTCCTCACAAGACCTCCCGCAACGCGAACATGCGGTGGTTCCAGGGGAGTTGGGGAAAACGCGTCGCGTCGGGGGCGGCAAGGGGCAGGCGGCGTGTGACGCACTGCGAGGCGGGATCTCCGGCGACCGGCACTCGTCAGCGTCAACGGCCGTGCCACCGCGCTACTTTGAGCCGCACACGCGATCAGCGGGGGGCGAAGAATGGCGGACACACCGCGAGAAGCCGGCCGCGCAGATCGAGACACTCGGCAAGATCACCCGGACCGGCGCCCGAGGGAGGCGGGTCACCAGCGCCCGGAAGGGCCGAACCCCGCCTACCCGCCACACGACAAGCGCGCGTTCGCGCGGTGAGGCCATGGGAAAGAAGCGGACCCCGCTGAAGAACCGGCTGGCCCGGTACCTGACCACCGGAGAGGTGGGCGTGGTGGCCGCGGCACTGCGACCGGCGGACGCAGACCGATCCCTGTTCGAGGTCTGCCGGGACGTCCTGAGGCCGGTCTGTCCCTTGGACATGGCGGACGCCGACGACCTGGCCGAGCGCCTCACCGAGCGGCCCCGCTTCGGATCGGCGCAGGCCGGCGGCTGGGTCGCGGGCATCCTCGGCACCGGGCTCGCCTACCCGTCCAGCGCCGACCCGCTCGCCGACCCGAAGCTGCGGGCTCTCGAAGAAGAGGTGATCGCGGCGCTCGGACCGGACGCGGTGTGGTACGCCAACGACGAACACCCGCTGCCGGCCTTCCGCCCACGCCGGTCGGCGAGCGGACGGAGCCCGATCACCCGCGCGACGTTCGACCTGGTGGTCGCCGCGCGGGGGAACGGGCTGGACCTGGTGCTCGCACGGGTCGACGAGGACTGATCACGGACGCCTGGAAACGGCCCCGGGCCGGTGATCGGATGCACCGCGAGCGCAGCTCCCTCGGGTGTCTCGCCGAGAAGTTGGCGCGTCACTTCCGGCATGTTCTGCGCCGCAACGCGTTCGCCTTCCATCATGTGGCTATAGAACTCCGGTGGACGCCGGACAGTCTGGCAGGCGTTGTTCACGATGAAGTCGAGACGAGGCAGAGTTT
>JBEHXI010000467.1:0-2567 GCA_048498775.1 Actinomycetota bacterium
GCCGCGAGCGCCGGTCCGCCGGGCGCGCCACGGCCGGGGCCCCGGGCGCCGGCGCCGCCCAGGCCGCTTCGCCTCGCCCGTTCACCGGTGCCACCCGAGCTGCCGCCTGGCCTCGTCCGTCATCAGGCCCGGATCCCACGGCGGGTCCCACACCAGGTCGACGACGACCCGCGGGGCGCCGGGCAGTTGGGTGAGACAGCGCGTCACCTCGTCGTCCAGGTACGCCCCCAGCGGGCAGCCCGGGGTGGTGAGCGTCATCCGCACCACGACCCGTCCGGGTTCGGCCAGCACCTCGTAGACCAGGCCGAGGTTGACGATGTCGACCCCCAGCTCCGGGTCGATCACATCCCGCAGGAGCTGCCTGACCAGATCCGGTGTCACCGGTCCCGCCGCCAGCGCGGCCAGGTCCGGTCCACCGGCCTCGCGCTCGGACATGACGGCTCCTTCCGTTCGGCTCGGGGCGCCTCGGCTCCCCGGGGCACCGCCCTCGACTAGTTTTCACCACTGGGTATTGTAAAAACAAGCGCGAGGGGTGCGACGGCGGCCTGCGGCCGCATTCGGCCCCTTTCGCCGCCGTATCCGCACAGCCGGATCCACACCAAGCCGTATCCCATCAAGCCGTATCCACACCAAGCCGTACCCGCACCAAGGAGACCGGACATGACCGTCACCCGACCCGAGCTCGACGTCCGCCAGGAGATTCCGGCGCGCCGCCATGAGCTGATCTTCGCCACCTATGGCGCCCTCGCTCCGGGCGAGAGCTTCGTGCTGGTCAACGACCACGACCCGAAGCCGCTGTACTACCAGCTCTCCGCCGAGCACACCGGCGAGTTCAGCTGGGACTACCTGGCCGAGGGCCCCGAGGAGTGGCGGGTGCGGATCGGGCGCACCGCGGAGGCGGCGGGCGCCTGAGCGCACCGGGCGGGGGCGCGGGCATCCCGTTCCCCCGCCCACAGCCCGCCCGGCGGGGGTCTCAGCGCTCGGCGGGCTCCTCGCCGGCCGAGGCGGCGGAGGGTTCCGGGGCAGGGACCAGGTGCGCCAGGCACAGGGAGGGTTCGACGAAGGGCTCCAGGCGCTCGACGCCGAGCGGAGCGCGAACCTCCGCCAGCGCGCCGCGCATCAGACCGAGGTGGAGGGAGCACACCACCTCGCGGTGCTGTTCGGCGACCTCCCGGAACGGGCAGTGCCGCAGCGGGACCACCGGGCGGCCGGAAGGCTCCACGTCCCCCGGGGAGAACCCGGCCTCGGTGAGGACCTTCGTCAGCCTGCGGATCGCCTCTTCCTCATCGACCCGCTGCCCGGGCGCGGGCCGGTCGACCAGATAGCGGCCCCAGGCCTCACCCGCCGCGACGGCGGCCGCGCCGGGGCGCGGCAGCGCCTCGCCGACCAGACCCGTCAGCATCTCGGCCAGCAGCCGGTAGCTGCGGCGGTCATCCGGGACGTCCTCGGCGAGCGCCCGGTAGACGGTGGGCGGGCGGCCCGGCCCGCTGCGGTCCTCGACGGCGCGCTCGACCAGTCCCGCGCCGACGAGTGCGTCGAGGTGGAAGCGGGCGGTGTTCGGGTGGAGCCCGGTGCGGTCGGCGATCTCCTGGACGCCCAGCGGGCGGTCGGAGGCGCGCAGGACGTCGAGCACCCTGGCCCGGCTCTCGCCCAGTGGCGGCCCCGGCGCCGGGGCCGGATCCGTCAGCGCCCGCTCGCTCATGTGTCCATTTTAGCCGACGCGACTAGGAGAAAGCCGAAGGCCGCCGTGGCGCGGGCATCCCGCCGGCGGGTCCGGGGCCTTGCCGCCTCGGATCACCCCCGGCCTGCGGCGGCGGTCACAGGTCGTCGTCATCGTCGTCGAGCCGGGCCAGCCAGGTGGCGAGCCGGTCGACGGGGACCTCGAACTCCGGGTGGAGATCGGTGAAGTGGCGCAGCCGGTCGGCGAGCCAGGCGAACGTCGCCGACTCCTCTCCCCTGCGGTCCTGCAGTTCCTCGATTCCGCGGTCGGTGAAGTACACGGTGGCGGTCATCCTCCGGCGGTCGGTGCGGTCGTCGTCGTGGTGGTGCCGGGCCCAAGGCCCGCGGTGACGCCGGCCGCCGCACACCCCTCGACTCTCCCCCTGATTATTACATGTAGCATTCGTGAAATCCCCGGGAGAGCCGGCGGGCGCGTCGGCGCGCGCCGCGGCACCGGAAGAGGCCCGACCATCGAAGGGACGCCCACCGTGAGTGCGATCGATACGGCCAGGTCACTGCCACCCCATCCGCCGGCCCCGCCGGCCGGCAGGCGCCGGGGGGCCTCGCTCGTCCGCTGGGTGACGACCACCGACCACAAGACGATCGGCACCCTGTACCTGACGACGTCCTTCGCGTTCTTCCTGGTCGGAGGCGTGATGGCGCTGCTGATGCGGGCCGAGCTCGCGCGGCCGGGCCTGCAGATCATGACGAACGAGCAGTTCAACCAGGCCTTCACGATGCACGGCACCGTGATGCTGCTGATGTTCGCCACGCCGCTGTTCGCGGGCTTCACCAACTGGATCATGCCGTTGCAGATCGGCGCGCCGGATGTCGCCTTTCCCCGGCTG
>JBEHXI010000468.1:0-2537 GCA_048498775.1 Actinomycetota bacterium
CCCGGCAGGGTAGCGCACGATCGCAAAAAAGATCGACAGACATGGGAATTCTGTCCGGATTGCAGTCGTTGATTCCAACTGAGTGGGCACGCGAGAAGTGTGGATCGCCGAGGATCCGCTGTTCCGGGCTCGTAGGTCCACATGATCGACGCGACCGAACCACGCAAAGGGAGCACGCATGGCAACCCGTGCCGTCGCCCGTCGCACCACCGACGGGACCAGCAGTCGCGCCACCGGCGCCGAGGCGGCCGACCGCGATCTGGTGGGCATGTACCTGGACGAGATAGCGCGCACACCGCTTCTCGACGCGGCGCAGGAAGT
Organism: Actinomycetota bacterium; assembly: GCA_048498775.1. GTDB lineage: Bacteria > Actinomycetota > Actinomycetes > Streptomycetales > Streptomycetaceae > JBEHXI01. The sequence continues at coordinate 322 of JBEHXI010000468.1, forward strand.
CGAGCTGTCCAGGATCATCGAGGCCGGAGTCTTCGCCCAGCACCTGCTGGACGAGGGCGACACGGCCGGAGGAGCGACCGAGGCCGATCTGCACCGGCTGGTGGAGGCGGGGGAGCGCGCCAAGGACGTCTTCATCCGCTCCAACCTGCGTCTGGTCGTCGCGGTCGCCCGCCGCTACCCGCGCAGCGGACTTCCCCTGCTGGACCTGATCCAGGAGGGCAACGCCGGCCTGGTGCGGGCGGTGGAGAAGTTCGACTACACCAAGGGCTTCAAGTTCTCGACGTACGCGACCTGGTGGATCCGCCAGGCGATCACCCGCTCGATAGCGGACCAGTCCCGCACCATCCGGCTCCCCGTGCACCTGGTGGAGGAGCTCGGCCGGATCCGCCGCGTGCAGCGGGAGTTCAACCGCGAGCACGGGCGCGACCCGGAGCCCGCCGAGATCGCCGCGCAGCTGGACGCCTCGCCGGAGCGGATCACCGACGTGCTGGACTGGGCGCGTGACCCGGTGAGCCTGAACATGTCGGTGGACGACGAGGGCGAGACCCAGTTCGGCGATCTGGTCGAGGACACCTCGGCGGCCTCCCCGGAGGACTCGGTGCTGGTGATGCTGCGCCGTGAGGAGCTGGAGGACCTGATCGGCCGCCTGGACGGCCGCACCGCCTCGATCATCCGTGCCCGGTACGGCATGGAGGACGGGCGCGAGCGGACGCTGACCGAGGTCGGCAAGCAGCACGGGCTGACCCGTGAGCGGATCCGGCAGATCGAGAAGCACGCCCTGGCCGAGCTCAAGCGGATGGCCCGCGACACGGGGCTCGAGTATGAGGCGGCCTGACAGCCGCCCCGCCACGAACATCCCCGTCCGCACGACCCCGGTGTGCCTCGCACGCCGGGGTCGATCCATGTCCGGGCCTCCGGGGTCCCGCCGCGCCCGGTGATGTCCGTTCGCGTCTGTTTGTTGTCCGAACGGGCTTGTTTTCGGTGGATGGACGCGTAGCATGGCCGGGAAACCACACACCCGGGCATGGAACGGACCCTCCTCCCCATGTACGCTCCCGAACGCCGGCACGAGATCCTGCGGCTCGCCCGCGAGCGCGGACGCGTCGACGTGCCCTCGCTGGCCGAGGAGTTCGACGTCACCCCCGAGACCGTCCGGCGCGACCTGAAGGCGCTGGACCGGGCCGGCCTGCTCCGCCGGGTGCACGGCGGCGCCCTCCCGGCCGGGCGCCTGGACTTCGAACCGGACCTGGCCACCCGCGACGCCGTCGCCGCCACCGAGAAGGACCGCATCGCCCGGGCGGCCCTCGACCTGCTGCCCGCCGAGGGCACCGTGGTCATGGACGCGGGCACCACCGTGGCCCGCCTGGCCGCCGCCCTCCCGCTGGACACCCGTCTGACCGTGGTCACCCACGCCCTGCCCGTCGCCGCGCGCCTCGCCGAGTACCCGGACCTCACCCTCCACCTGGTGGGCGGGCGGCTGCGGCACCGCACCCGCGCCGCCGTGGACGGCTGGGCGCTGCGCGCCTACGCCGAGATCAACGCGGACGTGGTGGTCATCGCGGCCAACGGCTTCTCCCCCGAGCACGGCCTGACCACCCCCGATCTCGCCGAGGCCGCGGTGAAGCGGGCCATGCTCGCCGCCGGGCGGCGGGTGGTGCTGCTCGCCGACTCCGGCAAGTTCGGCATGCGGCACTTCGCCCGCTTCGGCGACCTGCGCCAGGTGGACCTGATCGTCACCGACGAGGGCCTGAGCCCCGAGGACGCCCGCGCCTGCGCCGAGCAGGGCCCCGAGGTGGTCCGCGCGTGATCGTCACCGTCACCCCGAACCCGAGCCTGGACCGCACCTACGAGGTCCCGGCCCTGGAGCGCGGCGCCGTCCACCGCGCCGCCGCCGAGCGCACCGACCCGGGAGGAAAGGGCGTCAACGTCTCCCGCGCGGTGGCCGCGGCCGGCCGCCGCACCGTCGCGGTGCTGCCGCTGGGCGGCCCGGTCGGCGCGCTGCTCGCCGCGCTGCTGGGCGAACGCGGCATCGAGGTGGCCGGTGTGCCCATCGCGGGCGCCACCCGGGCCAACGTCGCCGTCGCCGAGCCGGACGGCACCCTCACCAAGATCAACGCGCCCGGCCCCGAGCTGGCCCCCGGCGAGTCCGAGGCGCTGCTGGAGGCGGTGCGGGACCGTTCGCGGGGCGCCGCCTGGATCGCGTGCTGCGGCAGCCT
>JBEHXI010000469.1:0-2517 GCA_048498775.1 Actinomycetota bacterium
CGAGAACATCTGGCTGCGGACCAAGCGCTACGACGCGAACGGCAAGGTGCGGGGCGGCAGCGGCGGAGTGGCCTACGTCTACTGGCCCTTCGACGCGGCACCGAGCCTGCGCGCGGCGCTGCGGAACGTAGGGATCCGGTGATCCGGTGATCGGGTGATCCGGTGCCGCCGGGCCGTCCCGCGGTCCGGCGGCAGTCCGGTCTTCTACAGGCGGATCAGCATCAGGGCGACGTCGTCCGGGCCGCCGTCGCTGACCCCGAGGTCGGCGAGGACGGCGTCGGCAAGCTCCTCGGGGCGCAGCTGCCGGTGGCGGGCGAGGGAGGCGGTCAGCCGGTGCAGGCCGGCGTCGATGACCTCCCCCCGGCGCTCGATGAGCCCGTCGGTGTACAGCACCAGGGTGTCACCCGCGGTGTACGTCAGATGGGCCTGCGGCCGGTGTTCCGTCTCGGCGCGGGCGCCCAGCGGCGGCTGGGTGGCCTGGTCCAGCAGCGTGCAGGTGCCGTCCGCGTGCGCCAGGACGGGCGGGGGGTGCCCCGCGCTGCTGTAGGAGATGAGCCGCCTGTCCCGGTCGATGAGGACCTTGACGACCGTGGTGCCCAGAGCGTGCTCGATGGAGGAGGCGTAGCGGCCCAGGATCTCCAGGGCCACCCCGGGGGTCTCGATGGCCCGCATGGCGGCGCTCAGCGCGCTGCGGAGCATGCCCATGACGGCAGCGGCCTGAAGGCCGTGGCCGACCACGTCGCCCACCGCCGCCGTGTAGCGGTTGCCGGACAGGTCGACCAGGTCGTACCAGTCACCGCACACGTTCAGCTCGGTGGCCGGCAGATAGCGGACGGCGACGTCGGGGTGGCCGGCCAGGTCCGGGCAGTGGAGCATCGTCTCCTGCAGGGCCAGGCCGATCTGCCGCTCCCGCCCGTGGGCCTGACGCAGGGCGTCCACCTGACGCGTCACGTCCCGGAACCGGGCGAGCAGTTCGGTGTGGGTCCTCCGCTCCTCCGCGGTGAGCCGGCCGGGTACCGCGAAGGGCCCGCCCCTGCCGACCAGTTCGGTGACGTCCTCGACCCGGACCATGACGAAGGCGACGGTGCCGTCGGCGGACCTGAGCGGGATGTGGGTCAGGCTCCACCAGCGCTCCGCCGCATGCGCGGGCTGCCCGGGCAGTGTGAGGCCGAACCGCTGCACGGGCAGCGTCTCCGCTTCCCCGGAGGCCAGGACACGCGCCAGTGAGGCGCCGAGGCCGTCGGCGTGCTCGGCGTTCTCAGCGTCCTTCGCGCCATCCGCGCCATCCGCGCCATCCGCGCCGTCCGCGCCGTCACCGTGCTCCCCGGCCGGACCGGCGCTGAGGACGTCGCCGATGTGCCGGCCGAGCAGGTCGGTCCGGATGCGCCGGAAGATCCGGGCCGCCGCGTCGTTGACGTCCGCGATCACCAGGTCCGGGTCCAGGACGAGGCAGGGACTCGGGGCGGCCCGGAAGAGGGCCCCGTAGTCGATGTCCGGCTGTCCCACGTGCCCCTACTCTCCACCGCCCCTGATCGGAGGGCCAATGTACCGATCGGCGCCGACCGGCGCTGCTCCTTCGGGACCGCGGACGGCCGGCGGGCCCGGCCGTCCGGGAGCGGCAACTGCCCCGCCCGGTCGGCCGGAGGAGCCGCAGCGGAGGGCGGCCTCGACGCCCGGAGCGGTCTCGGCGAACTCTTGGTGGGATATGTCACATCATAGGGCCGGATCATGGTCCGGCCGGCTCTCACTTCGCCGGGCGCCGGGTGGGGCAGGCGATCTCCCCGGCCAGGCGTCGCACCGCGGCGACGGCGAGGGAGACGACGGACGCCACCGCGACCAGCGGCTGAAGCGGCGCCCAGTAGGTCAGCGCCCCGGAGGCGCCGAGCAGGAGCAGCGCGAGCTTGTTGCACGCGGGGCAGCCGACGGCCAGGAACGACATCACCCCGCCGAACGCGCCGAGCCGTGAGCCGTCGCCCGGCACCCGCTCACGGGGCGCGGCCCCCGCATAGGTGGCCAGCACGATCCCGCCGAGGACGGCCGTCACCGCCAGGGCCGGGTAGTTCCACCACTGGACGGGCACGGACCTGCCGAAGACCGGGTTGGGCACCACGTCGGTCGGCAGGCCCACCAGCAGGGCGGTCAGCACCGCTGCCGCGCCGGCGACCCCCCAGCGGGCGGGCGTCCACCCGCGCAGCGCGCGGAGCGAGAGCCGCAGCGCGCCGTACGGGCCGCTCCCGGCGGGTGCGGGCGACGGGGCCGGGGTGGTGTCTGTGTGCATGGCGCCATCCTGACGTGACGGGCGGGCGGCTGTGGCGGGCTCGGCCCGACGGGGGCCTCCGTCGCCGCGGGCGGCGAACCCGCGGGAAATAATACCCTGGGGGGTATGGTTGGGAAGGGTGCCGGAGCCACAGTCCCGCTCAGGAGGTTCTTCCATGTTCTTTGCCCAGTACTACCTGGACTGCCTGTCTCAGGCGTCGTACCTGGTCGGTGACGAGTCGACGGGCCGTGCGGTGGTGG